>DATMLS010000033.1:0-29871 GCA_035569995.1 Opitutaceae bacterium
CAATTCAAGGTCACCCGTGAGCGTATCCGCCAGATCGAGGCCAAGGCCCTCCGCAAGATGCGCCACCCGACCCGCATCCGCCAGCTCCACGGCTTCTTCGACGCCGAGCAGATCGACGCGGCGCAAAATCTCCTCAAGAAAGCCGCCGCGACCCCGCCTAAGAATTAACGGCGGGCCGAAGTGGCAAGTAACAAGTATCAAGTGCCAGGAGGAGGGTCAAAGGTCCCAAAGCCCAAGGCGGCAAATTCCAAAAAAGTTCGAATTATCAAGAGGCTTATTTTGGAATTTGGCGTTTTAGGCTTTGTTTTTCGCCCGCCGAATGGCGGGCTTTCTTGTTACTTGCTACTTGATACTTTATACCTGCCGGCTAGAATGGCCGGCATGAACTCTTCCTACATTGCGGGATTTCTCGGCGGCCAGGAGCTGCTCATCATCCTTCTCATTGTGCTGCTGCTTTTCGGCGGCTCCAAGCTTCCCGCCCTCGCCCGTGGCCTCGGCCAGTCCGTCAAGGAATTCAAGAAAGCCAGCCAAACCGACGAGGAAGACAAGGCCGCCGAGGCCAAGAAAACCGAACCCGGCAAACCCAACGGCTCAAGCTAAGCCGACCAATAATTTCTCCGCTGTCTAAAGCGCGCTCACCCGAGCGCGCTTTTTTTGTGGGTCACACGTAATAGGTGGAGCGCGTCGTCCCTTGGCCTTCGTAGCTTTAGCGAAGTAGGCCCGACGCGCTTAACGTTCAGTATTTAAGCCCGATCGTCCGTACCTGGACGTTGCGTTGAATGTTGAATGTTCAAAGCGGTCTCCTAATCCGCCGCCAGGCTATCCTCCGGCTCCGCCTGCAGCCAGGCCTTGAAATGGCGCAATTGCCCGGGCGTCCCCAGCACGAGCACGTCATCGCCCGCCTGCAGCCGCTCATCCGCGCCCGGGCTGAGGATGCGCACGCCGCCGCGCCGGATGCCCGCCATCTGCACGCCAAATTTTTTCGTCGGCTCCGCCTCGGCCAGCGTCCGCCCGGCCGCCTGGCTCCACGCCGGCACCTTGATGGTCTCGACGCGCACGTCTTCGAACGTCGCGCCGCCCGCCGTTTCACTGATCGTCATGAGAAAACTCCTTCCCGCCGCCACCTGTTCGGGCGCACCGAGCAGCAACACTTTGTCGCGCGGATACAGCACCGCGTCGGGTGACGGCAGCGAGATCGCAAACCCTTGCCGCTCGATCCCCGTCACCGTGCAACCAAAGCGCGCCCGCAGGCCCAGCTCATGCAGCGACTTGCCCTGGCAGTCCGCCAGGTCCGGCAGGACAAAATCCACCATGATCAGCTTCCAATCCTTGCCCGGTTCAATCCACGGCGCCGACGTCGCAGAATCCTTGTTGCTCGCCTCGCCCAGCACGTCCTTCAACTCCACTTCCAGTTCGCTGTGCCAGTAGATGAACTTGCGCCGCCAGATGAGCAGGGCGGCCAACGCGATGAGCACGCTGATCAAGAGCAGCCATTTGCCTGAGCCTTCCACCGGCAAAATCGAAGCCAGCCACACAAACATCCCTGCCGCTACCAACGCCTTCAAACCCGTCTCCACCGCCGGTCGCAACGCCGCCTCGCGCGGCCGCCTCGCCGTCGCCACCTGCGCGTAAAGCAGCGCCAACGCCGAGCAATTGCGCCAGATCGCAATGAGCGGCGCCAGCACCAGCAAGCTCAGCCCCACCCAGAAAATATATTCCGGCGCATGCGGGAAGATCCAGTCCCACCTGATCCACGGCTCGACCGCGGCAAACAACTGCTCCGAAAACACCAGCAGGCCCGTCACGACCAATATCTCCACGCCAATCTGCACCAGTCTCCGCCCGCACAACTGCCACAGCCGGCTCTCGCGCCGGCGCCGCGCCGCGCGCTCCAGCCCGCGGAAGTAGAACCACACCCATCCTCGCAGCCACCGCGGCTGCCGCGCGCTGATCGCCGTGACGATCTTCTCCCCATGGCGCGTCAGGGCAGGCGCCGTCAGCGCCGTCAGCAGCGACACCCCGACGGCGAGCGGATAAAATTTTCCCGGTACCACGCCCGCCATCACGCCCAGTTGCGCGATGATGAATGAAAACTCGCCGATCGGCGTCACCGCCAGCCCCGCGCGCAAGGCATCGCGCGGCCGTGCGCCCGTCAACATGAGTCCCGTCGCTCCGGCGAATGACCGCGCCACCAGCGTAAATGCCGTCACGCCGATGATCAGTCCCGCCTCCGCACCCAGCACATGCACGTCGATCTGCATGCCGATCGCGGTGAAAAACAAAGCTCCAAACAAATCGCGCATGCCCCCGAAGGTCCGCTCCACCTGCGCGCGATGCGCCGTCTCCGCCACGATGGTGCCGAGCAGAAACGCGCCCAGGGCCAGGGAGTAACCCGCCCGATGCGCCATCATCGCCAGCGCGAACAACATGCCCGCCACGCCCAGGGTTTGCAGCTCCTCGCTGGCCGAAACGCTCAACTTCCGCAGCAGCCACGGCACCACCAGCAGCCCCGCCACGCCCGTCAGCGCCACAAACGCGCCCAGCAATCCCACCGTCTCGCCCACCGATTTCGCATGTCCCAAGCCGCCAAATTCCACCACTGCGCTGAGCAATGTCAGCATGATGACCGCCACGACGTCTTCCAGCATGGTCAGGCCCATTGCGAGCTGTCCCGCGCGTTCGTGCGTCACGCCCGTCTCGTGCAACACCTTGTTGATCACCACCGCGCTCGAAACCATCAGCATCCCCGCCAGGAACAGGCTCTCCGTTCCATTCCATCCCATCGCCACACCCAGCAACCGCGACAGGCAATACATCACCAGCGTCGCGCACCCGGTGGCCGCCACCATCGGCCAACCCAGCTGCCGCATCCGCCGCAGGCTCAGCCGCAGCCCGATGCCAAACATCAAAAACACCAGCCCGATCTGCGCCAGCGCCACGATATTGTCCGCATCCGTGACCAACGGCCACATCATCGTTTTCGGCCCCACCGCCATGCCCGCCACCAGATAGCCCACCACCACCGACAAGCCCAGTCGCTGGCAGACCCAGCCTGCCACGCTCGCGGCGACAAAAATCACCGCAAGATCCTGGATAAATTCGATGCCGTACACGCAGACCTCCGCCATGAACACGCGCCCAAAGTCCGCCGCCGTCAAGCCGCAAGCCCTGGCGGTGAGGCTTGTTTCCGGAGAATTGATCGATGTGGGCGGGGTGCCCTCACCCCGCAATTGACTTCAGTGCGGGGTGAGGGCACCCCGCCCACATCCTAAAATTTCAAAGCAAGCGCTTCCCACGCTTTTCAAACTGACCGGCTACTGTCTCGCCTTGTCTTCGTGATTTCTCCTTTGACAGTCGGGGCAACGGACGATTCTTTGAGCTCGGCGGCAATTGCCCCAGTTCAACTATACTCATGGCAGCGAACTTCCTCGGTTATTTTTCCAACGACATCGGCATCGATCTCGGCACGGCCAATACACTCGTTTACGTCAAGGATAAGGGCATCGTCCTGCGCGAGCCCAGCGTCGTCGCCCTTGATACCACCACGCGCAAAGTCCGCGCCGTCGGTGAAGAAGCCAAGCGCATGCTCGGCCGCACCCCCGGCAACATCACCGCCATCCGCCCGATGAAAGACGGTGTCATCGCCGACTTCGACGTCACCGAGGCCATGCTTCGCTACTTCATCGGCAAGGTGAATAATAATTCCTTCCGCGTCAGCCCGCAAGTCGTCATCGCCATTCCTTCCGGCATCACCGAGGTCGAGAAACGCGCGGTGCAGGATTCCGCCACCCACGCCGGCGCACGCAAGGTCATCACCATTCCCGAACCCATGGCCGCGGCCATCGGCGTCGGCCTGCCGATCGACGAGCCCGCGGCCAACATGATCGTGGACATCGGCGGCGGCACGACCGAGATCGCCATCATTTCCCTCGGCGGCATCGTCTTTTCAAAATCCATCCGCGTGGCCGGCGATGAGCTCGACAACGCCATCATCAGTTACATGAAGCGCGCCTACAATCTCCTCATCGGCGAGCGCACGGCCGAGGAAATCAAGATGCGCATCGGTTCCGCCTACCCGCTCGACGAGGAACTCTCGATGGAGGTCAAAGGCCGCGATTCCGTGGCCGGCCTGCCCAAGACCATCCACATCACCTCGCAGGAAATTCGCGAGGCGCTCAACGACACCATCTCCGCCATCGTGGACGCTGTGCGCAGCGCCCTCGAGCGCTGCCCGCCCGAACTTTCCGCCGACCTCGTGGACCGCGGCTTCGTCATGGCCGGCGGCGGCTCGCTCATCCGCGGCATCGACCACCTTCTCAGCGAAAAAACCGGCCTGCCCGTCATCGTGGCCGAGGATCCCCTCTCCGCCGTGGCCAACGGCACCGGCGCCGTCCTCAACGACCTGAAGTGGCTCACGTCGAATTTGTGAGCGACACAAGAGTTTGAATGGATTGACGGGTTAAACTGTTTGTCATTCCGAGCCCCGCGAGGAATCCATTTTTGTGGGCGGGGTGCCCTCACCCCGCGAAAGCGTGAGATTCCTCGCTCGGCTCGGAATGACAGAAAAATCATCCGGTGTATCCGTGTAATCCGTGGTTAATTCCGGTTTTCGGGTAACGAATGACGCCCCGCCCAAACATTTTCCGTGCCTTCCCGGCCACTCGTGGCCTAGCTTAGTCGTCACGTCGTGCTGCCCATCCGTTTCGACCAAGCCAAACCTTTCCTTACGCTCGGCCTCGCGCTCGCTGCGTGGCTCGTGCTGCCGGTCGTCTTCAAGAGCTTCCTGCGCGTCAGCTTTTTCGAGATGCAGGCGCCCGTCGACACCGCGGTCTCCTACACGCGCGACTTGAAGGACTTCTGGTCGCTGCGCAATCACTCCAAGAACGAGCTCATCGAGGCCGGCCGCGACCTTGCCCGCCTCAACGCCTCCTACGAGCTGAAGGTGCAGGAGAACGTCGCGCTCCACGCGGAGATCGACCACCTCGATGGCTTGCTGCGCCTGCCGTCGTTCGAAAATTACCGTGCCGAGCCCGCGCGCGTCGCCCGACGCGATTTCTCCAGCTGGTGGCAGCGCCTGATCATCCGCAAGGGCAGCAACTACGGCCTCACCGTCGGCGCGCCGGTGATTTATACCGGCGGCGTGGTCGGCCGCATATCCGAGGTTCATGCCTACACCGCCGTCGTCGACCTCATCAGCAGCCCCGAGGTGCGCCTTGCCGCCACGCTCGAGGACGATACGCGTCCCATCAGTTACCAAGGTGCGCTCACCTCCTCCTTCGGCCCGGCCCGTGGCGTGGTGGAGTACGTGCCGCTCGACATCTTCATGTTGTCCAACCAGACGAGGCGCCTCGTCACCTCCGGCCTCGGCGGAGTTTTTCCGCCCGGCCTCGTCATCGGCACGCTGACGGGAGTCAGCGCCAGCGCCGACGGCCTGTTCAAGACCGGCGAAGTCCAGCTCGATCCGCGCCTCGCCGAGCTCACCGAGGTCACCGTGCTCGTGCCGCTCGAACCCGCGGAAGTAAAACCAGCGCCACCCGCGCCTTAAGCGCCGGTTCATTTCAAATCTCAGATTTCAAATTTTCGATTTTTCGCCTTCTTTTTCCCGCTTTTCCGATTTTCCGCCTTTCGCTTTTCAAACCATGCCCCGCCTCCTCCCCACGCTTCTGCCGCTCGTGCTGCTCTCCCTGCTCGTCTCGCAGCTCAACCACGTCCTGGCCCCATGGCATGTGTCCTTGTTCGTCGGCGGGTTGCTCGTGGTCTTCGCGGCGCTGCGGCTCGATTTTGACACCGGCTTTGCCGCGGTGTTTTTGACCGGCCTGCTCGGCGATGCCGCGTCCCCCGTGCGTTTCGGCACGCAGGCGTTTCTTTTTGCCACGGCTTTCACGCTCATTTTTTCCGTGCGCGGCCGCCTCCCGCGCGGCGAAATGCTCGTCAGCCTGGTCTTCGCCCTGCTCGCCAACCTCGGGATTTTCATCGCGCTTTCCCTGCTGCTCCTCGCCCACACTCCCCTGCCTTTCGGGGTCTGGCCGCGGCTGCTCCTCAATTTGCTCTGCTCGCAGGTTTTCCTCGCGCTCATCGCGCCCTGGTTTTTTGCCCTGCAGACGCGCACCCTCGCCCTGGCCGGGTTTGAACCTCGCGACACTTCCCGGCGTCTGACGTAGGAGTTTTGCGAAATCCAAAATCCTGCCTTTTTTCAGTCTTTCAGCTTTTAGTTTTCAGTTTTTCCGCCTTTTCATGCCCGCTCCCCGTATCACTGAAAGCACCGGCGCCTTCGTCGTCGAGACGCGCAAAAATTACCAAGTGCGCGTGATCTTTTTTTATTTCGTCACCTTGGGCCTGCTCCTGATCCTCGCCCTCGGCCTCGCCTGGCAGCAACTCCTGCAGGCCGATGTTTACCACGAGCGCGAGCGCCAGCAAAACGAACGCCGCATCCTCGTGCCCGGCCCGCGCGGCAACATCTACGACCGCGAGGGCCGCCTGCTCGTCGGCAACCGTGCGCGCTTCGCCGTCGTGGTTTTCCTCGACGAGCTGCGCCGCGAGTTCCGCCGCGAGTTCATCCGCGTGCGCAAAAACTACCGTGAACTCGGCGACAAAGACGTCCCCAATTCCGGCCAGCTCGAACAGATCGCCCAGGTCTCCGTCGTCCAAAACTACCTCGACCAGGTCGACCAGATCCTTGGTCGCCAGGACAAGGTGGATTCGAAAGATCTCATGCGTCACCTCTCCGATGCGCCCCTGCTGCCCTATGTGCTCATCGACGATCTCAAGCCCGAGGAATACGCGCGCCTGCTTGAGCAGCTTCCGGTCGAGTCGCCCCTGCAGGTTTACACCTCGAACACGCGCTATTATCCTTACAATTCGGCCGCCGCGCACACGCTGGGCTTCGTCAGCATCAACGAGGATATCGACATCGGCGACTTCCCGGGCGAAGAGCTGAAAACCTTCAGCATGAAAGGCACGATGGGCCGCGACGGCCTGGAGGCGCACTTCGACGACCAACTCCAGGGCGAAACTGGCGGTTCCATCTACCGCGTCGATTATGCCGGCTTCAAAGTCGATCCCCCCATCCAGCGGCGCCTGCCGATCCAGGGCCACAATCTTACGACCAGCCTCGATATCGACCTGCAACTCGCCGCCGAGCAGGCCATCGGCGATTATACCGGCGCCGCCGCCGCCATCGACGTCAACACCGGTGAAGTCCTCGTTCTCGCCAGCAAGCCCGACTACAACCTCAACGACTTCGCGCCGCGGCTCAGCGCCGCCACCGCGCAGCAGATCCACGACCAGGGCGCGTGGCTCAACCACGCCCTCGACGGCACTTACCCGCCCGGCTCCACCTTCAAGCTCATCACCGCCATCGCCGCCCTGCGCAACGGCTGGATCACCCCCGACACCACTTTCGACTGCGAAGGCTCCATGCCCATAGGTAACCGCACTTTCAGATGCGACAACGGCGAGGGCAAACACGGCGTCATCGATCTCCGCCAGGCCATCGCGAAAAGCTGCGACATTTATTTCTGGAACACCGGCATTCAAACCGGCGTCGACCTCATCGCGGCCGAGGCCCGACGCTTTCACCTCGACCAGCCCGCCGACATCGAACTCCCCGGTGAAACCCACCACATGCTTATCCCGGATCCGGAGTGGAAACAGCGCAACCGCGACGAGGAATGGTTCCCGGGCGACACCGCCAACATGGCCATCGGTCAGGGCTTCGTCCTCGTCACCCCGCTCGACATGGCCTGCTTCGCCGCCTCGCTCGCACGCGGTGAAACCGTGACCAAGCCCACCCTGATTCACGATCCCAACCATCCGCAGCAGCACAGCGAACCTATCGGCCTTACACCCGCGCAGTACGCCGCCATCCTCGACGGCATGAAAGGCTGTATCACCGCCGAAGGCGGCACCGCCGCCATCCTCGCCTTGCCCGCCTTCGCCGTTCCCGGCGTGACAATCGCCGGCAAGACCGGTACCGCGCAAGTCCGCAAGGCCGGCGGCACCATCGACATCGCCTGGTTCATCGGTTTCGCGCCGGCCGATCATCCGCAAATCGCCTGGGCCGTCGCGATCGAAGGCGACACGCTCGGCGAAAGTTTTGGCGGCGCCCATTACGCCGGGCCTGTCGCCGCCGCCATCCTCAAGAAATATTTCGAGAAGCAAAACCGCAGCCCGGAAACGAAGGCCGACACGTCAAATTGAGGGGGTATCATCGCGGAAACACGGAAAAACGGAGTCGCGGAAATATTTTCTGTGTTTCAGTCCTTCCATGCTTCCGCGATCTCAACTAATTCGACTTCTCTTAAAGCATTTTCGATTTAATCGGTCACGTCGGCATGCCTTTATGGCACATCCTTTATTTTGTCATTCCGAGCCGTGCGAGGAATCTCCGAAATTGAAATTGACAAGAGCAGCAGAGATTCCTCGCACGGCTCGGAATGACAATTTCGCCCGCCATGGGTCTGTATAAACCGAAAAGCCCTAGAATCGAATATAGCGGGTCTGAAAGTCGCTACCGAATCGCGAATCGCGCGGGTACTCCGTTAGCGCAGTTTTTCCTCGATACGTTTCAAGCCTAAGCACTTTGCTTCTACCATCATTATATCTGATCGTTACGATCCTTCCTTTGTTTTCCCATACCCCAGTAAGTTCCCAATTATACGGGACTCCACTCCCTTCGATGACCAAACCGGGGCAGTCCCCTAATTCACGAGCTTTCCCATCGCTATCGAGATATATCGTAATCCGGTTGGCGTTTGAGCAAGCGTGGCTGGTATCAAGAGAATAGCGGCCACTAATATCTTTGGGCGTGGTTGAGACGCATGCCGTCAGCAGCATGGATACCAAAAATAGACCGGCTCGGATGTAATTCATGCCGAATAGCGTTCCGTGCCTCAGCACTTCCGTGCTTCCGCGATAAAAAACCCCACTCAGGCCGCGTCCTGCTTCGGCTCGGTTTTGCCGATGCGTTTCAGGATCGGCCGGCGGCGGCCCGCGACCACGCCGGCATCGATCACGACTTCGCTCACGTCGTCGCGCTGCGGCAGGTCATACATGACCTCGAGCATGAGGCCTTCCATGATCGCGCGGAGAGCGCGCGCGCCGGTTTTCAAATCGAGGGCTTTCTGCGCGATGGCCTTCACCGCATCGGACGTGAGCTTGAGGCGCACGCCGTCCATCGCGAAAAGTTTCGAGTACTGCTTCACCATCGCGTTTTTCGTCTTCAGCAGGATCTTTTCGAGATCGGCGACCGTCAGCTGGTCGAGCACGGAGACGATCGGCAGGCGGCCGATGAACTCGGGGATCATGCCGAAGCGCAGGAGATCCTCTGGCGCGATTTTTTTCATCACTTCCTCGGACCGGAGTTCATGGTCGGACGCGTTGATGTGGAAACCGAGCGAACGCTGGCCGAGGCGTTTCTTGATGATGTTGTCGAGGCCGACGAACGCGCCGCCGCAGATGAAGAGGATGTTTTGCGTGTTAACCTGGATGTATTCCTGGTTCGGGTGCTTGCGTCCACCCTGGGGCGGGACGTTGCACACCGTGCCTTCGAGAATTTTCAGGAGCGCCTGCTGCACGCCTTCGCCGGAAACGTCGCGCGTGATGGAAACATTTTCGGTCGTGCGGCGGATCTTGTCGATTTCGTCGATGTAGACGATACCGCACTCGGCCTTCTTCACGTCGTAGTTGGCGGCCTGCAGGAGGCGGAGGACGACGTTCTCGACGTCTTCGCCGACGTAGCCAGCCTCGGTCAATGTGGTGGCGTCGGAAATGGCGAAAGGCACGTCGAGGGTCTTGGCCAGCGTGCGCGCGAGCAGCGTCTTGCCGGAACCGGTGGGGCCGACGAGGAGGACATTGCTTTTCTCGACTTCGATGTCGTTGAATTCCGGCGAAAGCGCCGTGGCGTCCTTGGTCGTCGATTGGCCGGAATCGAACATCAGCCGTTTGTAGTGATTGTAGACCGCGACCGAGAGGACCTTCTTCGCGTGGTCCTGGCCGATCACAAAATCATCCAGCACGCGCTTGATCTCGGACGGCTTGATGAGCCGGAAACCGGGTTTCGCATCCACGGCGGGCTGCTTGGCCTCACGATCGATGATCGTCTTGCAGACGTTGACGCAGGAGTCGCAGATATAAACGCCCGGGCCGGCAATAATCTTGCGCACTTCCGCCTGCGATTTGCCGCAGAAGGAGCAAAGGGTCATGCGTGATGACTTGGCCATGGTCGATCAGCTTGGGGCCGATTTATGCGAAAATCGACTCAAAACGCAGCGCAACTAAGCTGCGCTTTGCACCGCAAGCGACTGCGCTTCGCGGGTTGATGCAACGACATGGTCAACGATGCCATATTCCTTGGCCTCGGGTGCGCTCATGTAGTAATCGCGGTCGGAATCTTTTTCGACCTGCGCCGGTGTTTTTCCCGTGTGCTTGGAAATGATTTCGTTGATCGTGCGGCGCCAGCGGAGGATTTCCTTGGCGGCGATGGCGATGTCGGTCGCCTGCCCGCCCGCGCCACCCGAAGGCTGGTGAATCATCACACGGCTGTTCGGCAACGCAAAACGTTTGCCCTTGGTGCCAGCGGCGAGGAGCACCGTGCTCATGCTTGCGGCCATACCGATGCAGTAAGTGACCACATCGCACTGCAGGAAATTCATCGTGTCGTAAATGGCCATGCCCCCGGTCACAATGCCACCGGGCGAGTTGATGTAGAGATGGATGTCCTTTTTCGGCTCCTCCATCTGCAGGTAGAGCATCTGCGCGATGACCAGGTTGGCCACCATGTCGTCGATCGGCGTGCCGAGGAAAATAATGCGATCCTTCAGCAACCGCGAGTACACGTCCATCGGACGCGTTTCGCGTCCATTGTTGTCATAGACGGTGGGATTCGGGACGTAGTAGCTCACGGTGTTTTTTCAGGCTTCGGTTGGACGGTGCTTACCGTAGCCTTGGAAACGATGAAATCAAGGGCCTTGTCGAAAATGATGGATTGCTGCACGGCGCGGAGCTGGTCGCGGTCCTTGGTGAAACCCTTGATGATCTTCTCCGGACTCTGCCGGGAGCGCGCTGCTTCGCGATAGATGAAATTGTCGATGTCCTTCTCCGTGACGGTGATTTTTTCCTGCTCGGCGATCTTGGCCAGCATCATCTGCACCTTCACGCGCGCCGTGGCGGCCTGGTGCGCGTCTTCGTAAAGCTGCTTCTTGTCCTTCTCAAACGACTCCTGCGGCACGCCGCGGCGCAGGTTTTCGCCGATGAACTGCCGCAGCATGTTCTGCGTTTCGCCTTCGACCAGGCTCTCCGGCACGGTGAAATTCGCGCGGGCCGCGAGCGCATCGCTGACCTGACGGCGCTGGGCGGTGCGGTTCTCGTAGCCTTTGCGCAGCTTGAGATCCTCGCGGACCTTCGTGCGCAGGGCTTCCAGGCTGTCCACCTGCTGCGATTTGAAAAACTCCTCGTTGAGCTCCGGTAGCACGCGTTCGCGCACTTCCTGGATCTCCACGGCGTAAATGGCGCTCTTGCCCGCAAGCGCCGCCACCGGCGTAAACCCCGCGGGAAAAGTCACGGTCACGTCTTTCTTGTCGCCGGCCTTCACGCCCGCGAGCTGCGCGCCGAGGCCCGGGATGACGCCCTCCTGGCCTTCGACTTCTTCCCATGTCTGCGGGACTTTGCCGTAAATTTGTTTGTCGGGCGCGAGTTCGAGGATCGGCTTGCCGTCCACCCGGCCTTCGTAGGCGAGCTTCACGTAATCGCCTT
This sequence comes from Opitutaceae bacterium, assembly GCA_035569995.1. Classification (GTDB taxonomy): domain Bacteria; phylum Verrucomicrobiota; class Verrucomicrobiia; order Opitutales; family Opitutaceae; genus DASRHD01. The sequence continues at coordinate 11,752 of DATMLS010000033.1, forward strand.
TTTGCGCGGCGCGGGCCGCCACCTTGAAATCGGCGCGCTCGGTGCGCAGGCTCGCGATCACGGTGTCCACCTCGGCCTCGGTCGGCTCGACCGGCTGGACTTCCGTCGGCAGGCCGGCGTAGTCCGGCAGCGTGATCGCCGGCCGCACATCGAGCGTGAACGTGATGGCCGACGAGAGATTCGGCTCAATCGTGCCCTGCTCGACGTTGATGATGGAAATGATGTCGAGCTTCGCCTGCTCGAGGCCGCCGCGATAGGCCTTGTTGACGACTTTGTTTTTGAATTCGTCGGTGATCTCCTTGGCGTACTTCTTCAGGATCATCGCCGCCGGCGCCTTGCCGGGACGGAAGCCGGGCAGGCGCGCCTGCTTGGCATATTCGCCGACGACGGCCTGGTATTCGCCCTCGACTTCGCTCTTGTCGAGCGAGACGACGAGGTTCTTGCGGGTTTCGGAGAGGTCTTTGAGTTCGATGTTCACGACGGATACGTTGAAAGGGTCGGAAAAAATACGGTGTGCCACCGCGTGCGGTCAATGCCCGATTCGTTTAAGAAGTACCAAGTATCAGGTACCAAGTTCCAAGTTCAGCCCCGGATTTCCGATTCCTGACTCCTAATCCTGATACTTTTACCAATGCCTGCCACGCCGTAGCTTTAGCAAAAGCGGGTCCATCTGCGGTTAAAAAACTCCGGCCCGAATCCGTGTAATCCGCGGTAAAAAAAGGTTTCGAGGTCTCGATTATTAGCGTTCATTTGCGTCCACTCGCGGTTAAAAAACGAAAGTCCAATGTCTTCCCTTCACGAAATTCTCGCCGCGCACGCGCCGCTGCTGCTCCTCGACGCCGCTTCGACCCGCGTGCAGGTCGCGCTTTTCGACGCGCAGGGCACGGCGCGCTGGGCCGTCGCGGACGAGGAGGCTGGCGTGGCGCTGTTTCGCGGCGTCGAATCGCTCGGCGTCGATCTCGCGTCGGTGCGCGGGTTCGCCTTTTGCGAGGGGCCCGGCTCCATCCTCGGCATCCGCACCTCGGCGATGGCGCTGCGCACCTGGACTGCACTCGCGTCGCGGCCGGTGTTTGCGTTTCGCAGCCTCGAGCTCGTCGCGCACGATCTCGCCCAGCGCAGCCCGGCGGAAAATTTCTCGGTCATCGCCGATGCTCGACGCAGCACATGGCACTGCGTCGAAGTGCACGCCGGCGTGGCCGGCCCGTTGCGACGCGTGACCGCGACGGAGCTCTCGGGCGCTTTGTTCATGCCGGAGCATTTTCGCACATGGGCGGCGAAGCCGGCCGAAACCGAGGCGACAAGCTATGATCTAGCCACCCTCCTCCCGCGCGTGGCCGAAGCTGATTTGTTTCGCGCGACCGAAGCGCCCGATGCATTTTTGCACGAAGACCCGAGTTACCTGACCTGGACACCGCGCATTCATGGCGCATCCGCGCCATGAAATTACAGATTTCAAATTACAGATTACAGATTAGATACAGCTGCAACAATCCAAAGCAGGTCATCTGTAATTTGTAATCTGTAATCTGTAATTTATAATGACTTTCCCCTCTTCCCGCCTGCCGCTGCGTTGCTGGGCCGAGATCGACCTCGCCGCGCTCGAGCGCAATCTCCGGCTCATCCGCGCTTCGCTGCCGCCGCACATGCGCTACGTCGCCGTGGTGAAGGCCGATGCCTACGGCCACGGCCTACCGCAGACCGTCGCGCGGCTCATGCACGCCGGCGCGGATTTGTTCGCCGTGGCTAACGTGTCCGAGGCTGAGGCCATCCGCGAGCTTGGGCCGGGCTGGCCAATTTTGCTGCTGAGCCCACTGCTGCCCGAGGAAGATCGCTATCTTGCCGAGCTCGACCTGGCGGCGACCGTCTCGACCGAGGACGAGGTCGCGCGTTTCGACGCCGTGGGTCGCGCCGCCGGCAAACCCGTTTCCGTGCACTTGAAAATCGACACGGGCATGGGCCGACTCGGCGTGTGGCACGAACGCGCAGCGGAATTGTATGTGAAAATCCGCGATGCCAGCCATGTGCGGCTCGCCGGCGTTTTCACGCATTTTGCCAGCCCGGACGACGATCCCGCGTTTACCAGCGAACAACGGCGGCGCTTTCTCGCGGTGCTGCAACGCTGCGAAGGGCTACCGATCAAGGAACTCTTTATCCACGCCGACAACAGCGCGGGCATCGAGACCCTGCCCGGCGGAAGCCCGTTCAACGCCGTGCGCGTCGGCCTGCTGCAATTCGGCGTGCTGCCGCATCCGAACTCGCTGCTCGCACAGGTGCATACCGAGCCGGTTTTCAGTTTCCACACCCGCGTCGGCATCGTGAAGGACCTGCCGCGCGGCACCGGCATCAGCTACGGCCGCACGCACACGCTGTCACGCGATTCGCGCGTGGCCGTGCTCACCGCCGGCTACGGCGACGGCCTGCCGCGCGCCGCGAGCAACCGCGCCCAAGTGCTCGTGCGCGGACGCCGCTGCCCCGTGCTCGGGCGCGTGACAATGGATCAGACGGTAGTCGATGTCACCGATGTGCCCGGAGTGGAGAGCGGCGACGAGGTCGTGCTCGTGGGTCGGCAGCAAGGCGCGGAAATTTCGCTGGCCGAGTTCAGCCGCTGGGCGGACACCATCCCGTGGGAAACCCTTTGCTCGGTGACGAAACGCGTGCCCAGAGTCTACAAGACCTCGCTCGGCGTATAGAAACATGAAATCGAAAATCCCTATTTTCGATCCTTGGTTTTAGCTAATCCGTAGTAAAATAAATGGATTTCTGCTTTTAAAAGTCACTTTGTTGTAAAATTTTAGCGTTTTTTAGCTAAACACTAGGTGGATACCCCTAGTTATGCATTGACAAAATGCACCGTCCCCGCTTGCATAGGTCTAGCCCCACAGTGCCAATGCGTTCCAGATATTCCAGCCGTGTTCGATGTTTGTCGTCCGCTCCGGCCAATTCATTATTGGTGAAGGGTGCTTTGCTGGCCGCGCTCTTGTTGGGTTTGTCGACAAATTCTTGGGCTGCCTCGGATAATTGGGCCGGCACCACGAATGCCAGTTGGAACACTGGCACTAATTGGAGCGGAGGTACACCGACGATTGGAGGAAACCAGGCCCAGTTCAAAAATAACGTCAGCCCATTTACCATTACCCTCGACGGAGCGGCCTCAGCCAGTGCCCTAAGTTTTACCAACGCCGGCGGAGGTAGCAACGTTTTCACGTTTAACAGCGGCACCGGCGGCCCCAATACACTTACCATCGGATCAAACGGCATCACCAACGCAACCGCACAAACGGAAATCTTCAACGCGGACGTTGCCCTTAATGCCAGCCAGACTTGGACGGAATCCAGCACCGGCGGCCTCACGTTTGCCAACGTGAATCTTTCCAATAGCGCGGCCAATCAAACGCTCACGATCAGTGGCAGCGGCCCTACGAGTATCACGGGAATCATTGCCAATGGTGGCACCAGCACGACGAGCGGCCTCACCTATTCCGGTACCAGCACGCTCACCCTTTCCGGAACCAATACCTACGGTGGAACCACGACGTTAAGTTCCGGCACGCTAATCGCCGATAATAATTCTGCGCTCGGCACCAGCACCCTCAATTTCAATGTTGCTGGCGCCACGCTCAAGTCCACCGCCGGCACCACCGTGCTTGGCAATAGTGTTACCTTGGGTGCCAGTGCCACCATTCAGGACATCACTTTCTCCGGCACAGTCACGCAATCAGGAGGCAATCGCACGATCACCAACAACGGGACCAGCCTGACATTTTCCAGCACCGCCACCGTCAACCTCACCAATAACGCCACCGTGCGCACACTCACCCTCGCTGGCAGTGGCGCCACCAGTATCAACGGCATTATCCAAAACGGTGGCGCCGGCGCCGGCAGTATTATAGTCAACAGCACGGGTTCGGCCACGCTCTCCAACGCCAACACCTACACAGGATCGACTACCTTGAGCGCCGGCACCCTCAACATCAATAGCACATCGGCAATTGGCACCGGCACCTTTATCATCAACGGCGGCACCATCGACAACACCAGTGGCGCCGCCCTCACCCTCTCCGCCCATAACAACGCCCAAACTTGGGGCGGCAATTTTGCCTTCACCGGCACCAACGATCTCAACCTTGGCACCGGCGCCGTTACCCTCAGCGCCACTCGCACGGTCACCACCAATGGTGGCGATCTCACCGTCGGCGGCATTATTGGTGGAGCCGGGTTTGGTCTCACCAAGGCCGGCGCCGGCATGCTCACTCTCTCCGGCGTCAACACCTACACCGGCGGCACCACGCTGAATGCCGGCACGCTCAACCTCAACAACAACTCTGCGCTTGGCACGGGCACCTTTACCATCGCAGGCGGCACGATCGATAACACTGACACTCCCAACGCTCATACCCTGACCAACGCCCAAGCTTGGAATGGTAATTTCGCCTTTACCGGCACGAACAATCTCACCTTCAGCACCGGCGCGGTAACGCTCGGGAGCAATGTCACCATTACCGCCAACGCCAATGATCTTACCATCGGCGGCATTATTGGTAATGGCGCCGGCAACGCCATCACCAAGGCCGGCAATGGCACCCTCACCCTCTCCGGCGCCAACACCTACACCGGCGGCACCACGCTGAGCGCCGGCACGCTCAATATCAACAACGCCGGCGCGCTTGGCACCGGCACCTTCACCATCAACGGCGGCACGATCGGCAACACCAGCGGCGGTGCAATTTCCGTTAACAATGCCCAAACGTGGGGGGGTAGTTTCACCTTTAATGGCACTAGCACCAACCCTCTCACCTTCACCAACAACGTCGCACTCACAACCACCCCGACGGTTACAGTCAGTGACCCCAACGGTACGCTCACTGAAAGTGGTATTATTTCCGGCGCTGGTTTCGGCCTGACCAAGGCCGGCGCAGGCACGCTCGTGCTCTCCAGCGCCACCGGCAACACCTACAATGGTGGCACCATCATCAACGCCGGCACCCTCACCGCAGGCGCCAACGCAGCCCTCGGTACCGGCAGCCTGGTCGTCAATGACACGACTGCTGGCGGCACCGCCAATTTTAATCTTAATGGTCATACCCAGACTGTCAGCAGCCTGACTTTGGGCGGCGCTGGCGACACCTCGACGTCGACCAACAACGTTACCATCGGCGCCGGCACCCTCACCCTTGGCGGCAATGTCACCTACGACGCCACCAATAATCCCCTCGGCTCCACCATCTCCGGCGGCACGCTCGCCCTTGGCGCCTCCCGCACATTCACCGTGGGCAGCTCCTCCAGCTCATCCGGCAGTGATCTCACGGTTTCTTCCGTCATCAGTGGCACCGGGTTTGGCCTCACCAAGACCGGGGCCGGGACGCTCGTGCTCTCCAGTGCCACCGGCAACACCTACAGCGGCGGCACCACCATCAACGCCGGCACCCTCACCGCAGGCGCCAACGCAGCCCTCGGTACCGGCAGCCTGGTCGTCAATGACACGACTGCTGGCGGCACCGCCAATTTCAACCTCGGTAACAATACCCAGACTGTCAGCAGCCTGACTTTGGGCGGCGCTGGCGACACCTCGACGTCAACCAACAACGTTACCATCGGCAGCACCGGCACCCTCACCCTCGGCGGCACTGTCACCTACGACGCCACCAATAATCCCCTCGGCTCGACCATCTCGGGTGGCACGCTCGCCCTTGGCGCCGCTAACCGCACCGTCACGGTAAATTCCTCCACCAGCTCCGGCGGCAACGATCTCACGATTTCTTCGGCCATCAGTAGCACCGGGGCGTTTGGTCTCATCAAGGCCGGCAACGGCAATCTCACACTCTCCGGCGCCAACACTTTTACCGGTGCCACCGCGATCAACGCCGGCAAGCTTACCGCGGGTGCGGTAAACATCCTCAACACCTCCAGCGGTGTCACGGTGGCCAGCGGCGCGACGCTTAACCTGAACGGATTCAACCAGACCATCACCAATCTTAGCAACAGCGGCACGCTTGCCTTTGGCGGCACGGAGACACTCACGCTCGCCGGCACCAGCAACGCCCTTGGCGGCACGCTGACCAGCGGCGCCGGTACGCATACGCTCACGCTCGGCGCGGGCGCCGTGCTTACGTTCAACGCCAGCTTTACCGACACCAATCTCAACATCATCCTCGCCGGCGGCACGCTCAACCTCAACGGCACCACCGACGTCTTCGGCAGCCTCACCGTCACCGCCGCTTCCACGATCGATTTTGCCGCTGCAGCCAACTCCAGTCTGACCGTCGCCAGCGTTTCCGACTCCAGCTTCCAGTTGTCCATCACCAACTGGGCTGACGAGAAGGATTATTTCTTTAGCAACACTTCCTACACTCAAGGCAGCGCTCCCGTGGATCAAATTGTCTTCACCGGCTTTGGGACGACTGGCCCCAGCGATCCGACCAAGTGGGAAAGCCTCAACCACGAGATCACACCCGTGCCCGAGCCCGCGACCTACGGCGCCATCTTTACCGCCGCCACCCTCGGGCTTTTCTTCTGGTTCCGCCTGAAAGCCAACGCCCCCCGCCTGGCGCCTGTTTGCATCGCCGCTCAGTATTGATTTCGTGGAACACCGGGAGCGGGTCGTTTGGAGTCGGTAGCTTTACCACGGATTGCACTCCTCCTTTGCCAGGCCTTCGGACAAAAGGGGATGAACACAGATGCCGGATTTGGCACTTAAGAAGGAAACGAGGAAGCCATGATTTTTTCCTGGGTTCTTGGCTTCGTAATTAATCTGTCGCTGCCTGGGTAATTCCTGCAAATGGTTTTCCTTTAAAACCATTCAGGGCAGCGCTTTTGCCAGTCAATTTTCTTGCACTCAGCTGCCACGATACTGAAGGTTTCCCCCTATACGACTTCTTGGAAAAGGAAGTCGCTTGTCCAGACCACAACCGAACGCCCCAGCCACACTCACTCGAACGCCAAGCCGCTGATCATCGTATCCCATAAACGGGGACCTTTAGCTCATTGGCGGCCATCGCCAAACCCGGAATAAAAATCCGAGTATCCGATTATCAACTACAAATTCCCGGCTTCCTCATTTCCTTATTAACCTCCACCAGCGCTTCAACTGCATCGATTGATCCAGCCCCCATGAAATCATTAATCAAACAATCGTTGCTTTCGTCATTGGCCATCCTGGCTTTTCACGCCCTCAGTTCGACCGCCTTCGCCACGCCTCCGACGATCACCTCGCTGCCGCTGATCGCATCGTATTCCCAGCTCCACGCCTTTGATGGCACCAACGATGGCTCCCTTTCCCAAGCCAGCCTCGTGCAAGGGACCGATGGCCGGTTATATGGAACAACCGTGAATGCCGGGGCGAGCAACTGGGGCACCGCGTTTGCGGTCAACCCGGACGGGACCGGCTTCACCACGCTTCACAGTTTCGCCAATGCCAACGATGGCGCCAGTCCCGCCGGCAACCTCATCCAAGGAACCGACGGCCGGTTGTACGGGACGGCCGCCGGTGGCGGAGCCTATGGCGCTGGCACCGTGTTTGCGATGAACCTCGATGGCACCGGCTTCACCACGCTTTACAGTTTCCAGCCCAGCAATGGCATTGATGGCACCACGGCCCAAGCCGGCCTCATTCAGGGCACCGGCGGCCGGTTATACGGAACAACCCAGAATGGCGGAGTGTACAGCGTTGGCACCGTGTTTGCCGTCAACCCCGATGGGACCGGCTTCGCCACGCTTTATAGTTTCACCGGTGGCAATGACGGCTCCAGTCCCTTGGCCAACCTCGTGCTGGGAACTGACGGCCGGTTATACGGAACCACCATCAGTGGCGGAGCAAACGGCTTTGGCACGGTGTTTGCCGTCAATACAGACGGGACAGGCTTTACCACGCTTTATACTTTCACCAACGGCAATGATGGCGCCCTTCCCTCATCCGCTCTCATCCAGGGAACGGATGGCCGGTTATACGGAACAGCGCTTGAAGGCGGGATAAACAATTTCGGAACCATATTTGCAATGAACCTGGATGGCACGGGCTTTACCACGCTTTACGGTTTCACCAATGGCAATGACGGCTCCGCTCCCGTCGGTAACCTCATCCAGGAAGCCGATGGCCGATTTTACGGAGCGGCCCAGAGTGGTGGGATCAATGGCACTGGGACATTGTTTGTGCTGAACCCCGATGGCACTGGTTTTGGCACACTTTATAGTTTCACCGGTGGCAATGATGGCGCATTTCCCCAAGCGGCCCTCATCCAGGGAGCCGACGGCCGGTTATATGGGACGGCCGCCTATGGTGGGGCCAGCGGCAATGGGACCGTGTTTGCCATTTCGACCACTAGTGCGACCGCTGGAAACACCACGACCATTACGGTTACGGTGACCGGAACCGGTCCGTTTTCCTATCAATGGAAATTGAATGGGGTCGATATCCCTGGTGCGACCAGCGCAACCCTCACCCTCGCCAATGTGGGTTTGGCCGATGCCGGCAGCTACACCGTCTTCGTCAGCAATCTTGAAGGCTCGGCCACAAGCAACTCCGTCACCCTGACGGTCCTCCTGCCGCCGCCACCTTCTGCCCCGGTGTTTGCCCCAGCTCCCGGCACCTACCGCACGGCTCAGTCGGTCAATATCACGAGTGCGGGCGCGATCCTTATCTACTATACGACCGATGGCAGCACGCCCACGATTGCTTCAACCTTGTACACCGGTCCCGTCTCCATTGCGGCGACCGCGAAGCTGAGCGCCATCGGCGTCGCTGCGGCCGGCTCGAGCCCGGTGACGAGCGGCACCTATACCATCCTGCCGCCTTCTGCCCCGGTGTTTACTCCGGCTCCCGGCACCTATCCCACGGCTCAGCCGGTCAGCATCACGAGCGCAAACGCGACCCATATTTACTACACAACTAATGGCAGCACGCCCACCACCGCTTCCACCTTGTACACCGGCTCTATCTTCATTTCGGCGACCACGACGCTGAACGCCATCGGCGTCGATGGAGCCGGATCGAGCCCGGTCACCAGCGGCACCTACACCATCGTGCCACCTTCTGCCCCGGTGTTTACTCCGGCTCCCGGCACCTACCCCACGGCTCAGTTGGTCAGCATCACGAGCGCAAACTCGACCCTGATCTACTATACGACCGATGGCACCACGCCCACCACCGCTTCCACCTTGTACACCGGCACTATCTTAATTTCGACGACCACGACGCTGAGCGCTATCGGCGTCGATGCGGCCAGCTTGAGCCCGGTCACCAGCGGCACCTATACCATCCTGCCACCTACTGCTCCGGTATTTTCTCCGGCCCCCGGCACCTATAGCGCAGCTCAGTCGGTCAGCATCACGAGTACAGCCGCGACCAGCATCTATTACACGACCAATGGCACCACGCCCACCACCGCTTCCATCCTGTACACGGGTCCTGTCTCCATTACGGCGACCACCACGCTTCGTGCTATTGACGTCGATGCGGCCGGTTCAAGTTCGGTGACGAGCGGCACCTATACCATCTTGTCTCCTTCTGCTCCGGTGTTTACTCCGGTTCCCGGCACCTACCCCACGGCTCAGTCAGTCAGCATCACGAGTGCAAACGCGACCAGCATCTACTACACGACCAATGGCACCATGCCCACGATGGTTTCCACCTTGTACACCGGTCCCGTCTCCATTGCAGCGACCACCACGCTTCGCGCCATCGGCATCGATGCAGCCGGATCGAGCCCGGTGACCAGCGGCACCTACACCATCCTGCCACCACCTTCTGCCCCGGTATTTTCTCCGGCTCCCAGCACCTACAGCGCAGCTCAGTCGGTCAGCATCACGAGTGCGGGTGCGACCAGCATCTATTACACGACCAATGGTACCACGCCCACGACCTCCTCTACCTTGTACGCGGGTCCCGTCTCCATCTCGACAACTACCACGCTTCGCGCCATCGGCGTCAACACGAGTGGATCGAGTGCAGTCACCAGCGGCATCTACACGATCCTACCACCGCCGACCGCTCCGGTGTTTTCTCCGGTTCCTGGCACCTACAGCGCAGCTCAGTCGGTCAGCATCACGAGTGCGGGCGCGACCAGCATCTATTACACGACCAATGGCACCACGCCCACCACCGCTTCTACTTTGTATACCGGCGCGATCTCTATCTCGACGACCACGACACTGAGCGCGATTGGCGTCAATGCGAACGGATCGAGCCCGGTCACTAGCGGCACCTACACCATCGCACCACCTTCCGCTCCGGTGTTTTCTCCGGTTCCCGGCACCTACAGCACAGCCCAGTCGGTCAGCATCACGAGTGCGGGCGCGACCAGCATCTATTACACGACTAATGGCAGCACGCCCACGACCGCTTCGACCTTGTACACCGGTCCCATCTCCATCTCGACCACCACCACGCTTCGCGCCATTGGCGTCAATGCGGCCGGCTCAAGCCCGGTCACTAGCGGCACTTACACGATTGGCAGCACGACTCCGCCGAAAATTACGGCCGGGCCCAAGAGCCAGACCGTGTGCGAAGGAGCCAATGTCACCTTTACCGTCTGCGTCACTTCGGCCCTGCCCGTGACTTATCAATGGCGCTTCAACTGCCGGGCGATCCCCTGCGCGACTGGCGCCACCTTGACCCTGCACGATGTGACTCTGGCCAACGCCGGTGCTTACACCGTGGTCGTCACGAATCGCAACGGCTCTACCACCAGCGCCATCGCCCAACTCACGGTTCAGCACTGCACGGACGACCATCACGACTCGGACTCAAACGACGAACACCACGATTCGTCCTCAGGCGACGGCGGGGATTCGCATTCAGGCGATGATAATCACGACTCGCACTGAAACGATGACCGATGATCGTCTTGATGACGCCAGTAAAATTCACTCTGATTCACCACTAAGACCCGAAGGAATAAAAATTAGGGACAGGTTGAAAATGCTTGGGCCTGAATGTTGGATCAGAATTTAAAGCAAGGGCGAAATCATACGGCGGACTCAATTCGTACGAAGACTACAGGCAGGCGCTTTCAGTTCACACACGCACCGACTGCAAGCACTTTTCCACCTGACAGGTCTTCTCAATGACCAGCGCGATGGCCGCGAAGCGCTAGCAGTCCTCCACAACCAAATAAATCTGGCACCGGATAAGGTTCTGTTCGCTTTCGTCGGCCACTCAATTGGCGGTATTTCATCAACTGTTCTTCGACAAAACTCCTTCCACCCAAGACCGCTCCCGACGTAAAATATACCAGCTTGTGACGCAGGAGGATAGCCAATGGCAATTTCCCGTCAGCAACCAATACCTCTTTCAGGGCTGCCTCGGAGATATCTCCAGCATGATCATTTGGGCCAGCGCCAATGGAAAAAAGTATTTGCCGATATGCCGCTTGCGCCTCTGGCCAGGTTCCTCCGATCACCGAAAGCAATCCTTTCTTGGCCTGCTTTGATCCAGCAAGGGCTTCAGCGTAACCGCAGAAACGGTAATCTTTGGGATCGGAGCAAATGCACGCTCGAACGCAGTTGAGGTCGATGTACGCTGCCATCGCCTCGATCACTCGATGCTTCGGCTCCACCAATATGCTTTTGAATCGTTCGGACCAGAGCGTTCCATACCGTTTATGGTGCTTATTGAACCAAACACTGAACCGCTGCTTGAGCAGTTTCATGAAAGCGGAGATATCGCCCATTTGGGCTAACTGGCGCCGACGCCAAACTTCCCCCTCTGGTGCGTTTGCCTGGAGATAAGCCTTGATGACCTCCAGCCTTTGGATGCGGTACTTGGTAGGCTTGGGATAGAGCACTTGGTAACGCCGCAACAACTCCTCATCGCCCACAGGCTGGGCTTGGGGCACGCGGGTGAGCACATGAAAATGATTGGAAAGGATCGTCCAAGTCAGCACCTCTACGCCACAGTAGTCGGCCACGGCCCAGAGTTGTCGCCGGAAAATCTCTTGATCCACCGCGCCAAACAGGCGCTCTCCATTAACCGTCCGGCTCATGCAATGGTAGACCGCCTCCCCTTCCTTTGCCGATAATTTTATCCGAGGTATTCGCACTTTGCATTGTAGCAGCAGATTCAGCCTTCTCCCTTCTTTTCAACCTGTCCCTAAAAAATAAAAATCCACACTTAGTCGCTATCTTTCGAATTTTGCCGACCCGACCTTTTCAAAAAATGGCGGTTATTCTTTTTCGCAATTTTGTTGCAATTAACTTCAGGTTTTTTATGTCACGAGGGTTTTCGCTCGTTTTTCCGAGCTAAAATAGATCCCAGCAACCTTCCCGGCCGTTTTTCTGCCGTGAAGTTATAACCACTCCAGCCCTCACTAACATGAAATCCAACGTCTCCACCCTGCGCCGGGCTCAATCCCCGGCTTTTTGCTCGCCGCACACCGCCGGCTTTTCCCTTGTCGAACTCCTGGGCGTGATCGTCCTCATCGGGATTATTTCGCTCGGCGCCTACATCTACGTCGGCAACGCCAGCCAGCAAGCGATCACCAATACCAAGGCCCGCAACGCGCAAATGCTCAATCAGCTCGTATCGATCGCGGCCGCCACCGGCGCGACCATTGGCCCCGGTGGGAATATCGACACCACAAGCGTCACGACCGCCATCACATCGCTCAACACCGGGTTCACGGTCAACGGCATCCCGATCAAAATGAACCCGCCGGTCGGAACCCCGGCCAGCTACACGATGAGCGGCACGCCGCCGACTATTTCCTTCGGCTACAATCCAGCCGTCACTGCCCTGCCTTAAACGACCGCGCGTCGCGCTTGCCATGACCATCTGCCGCCATCGCGCCGCAGCCGGGTTCACCTTGGTGGAGACGCTCGGTGTTTGTGTCCTCATCGGACTGCTTGCAGCCCTGGCCGGTATGGCGGTCTTTGGCCTCTACAGTGCCGGGCAGGACAAACAGGCGATTGCCGCGGCCCAGGCCATCAACCAGGCCCAGCAGATTTACCTGCTGCGCGTCTCCGGTTCGGCCACGGCCTGGAGCAACGCGGGGAGCGACGACGCCAAGTTTAATCTCGTCCAACCCTATCTGCCGGGAACACCGACTTCCCTCGAGACGTTTGAACCGAGCGGATATATTTTTCACCTCGGAAATACACTGACCAGCCAGGTCACAATCACCGCGGGCTCGCGCACGGTGAACTGATTTCCTTCTGTCCGCCATGCGACCACCGCAGCGCCAAGGCTTCACGTTGATCGAGTGCATTCTCAGCCTGTTGATGATCGGCATTCTTTCGGCCGGCTTTTGCTCCCTTTTATACGCGGCGTTCGCCACGTCAGAACTGCCCAGCGTGACCTTGAATGGCGTGACCTACGCAAAAACTCCTGACATCGGGCAAATGAACGCGGCCATCAGTACCCAGGTATTGTTTCAGCAGCTCCAGCAAAACGCGGACGCGATCCTTGTTTTCGGGGGCAAAGGCTCGCATCCCAATTTGGATCCGACCGGACCTTCGTCCGTGATCGACTGGGCCTCCTGGCCCACGTCGCTTGGCAACGGGCCGACCATCGATCCGGCCCAGCAATTTTCGAGCTGGGACCAGCGTTCAGCCGCTGCCGGTGTGTTATCATCGCTCCTCACAACCGCAGGCTCGCCGGCGGATTTTTCCGTCGTCTTCACGCAAGGACTAAACCGCGTCATCGGAATCGCGAAGCAACGGCGCCTGACGGCGACGCTCAACAACAGCCCGGTCAATTGCTACGATATCATGATAGAAAGCTTCACCTACGATTCCACCGGAGCGGTCACCTCGACACAGACGGAAGGTTATCACGTTTACTATCCCACCGGCGAAGACCTGTGGCGGATTTCGCCCGGGGCTTCGCACGTTTGGTTCAGGTACGACCCGATTTGGGATCGGGATGAGGAGGCGGGCGCGTTTCTGGTGTTCGCCGACCCGTATGTGGCGGCCGGGGAAAATCCCGGCTCGGAAGTGCTGCCGGTGAGTGAATTTTCATCCTACGTCCCCGTCGTAAATTAATCGCCTGCCAGCACCATGACCCGGACGAGTTCATATCCCAACAATCGCGAACGCGGCATGATCGGCTTCGCCGTCCTGCTCCTGGCCGGGGTCGTGATCATGATCTTCACCATGTCGTTTTTCGTGAGCTGGGCGAATTACCAAAGTAGCCTCGCTTTCGACTCCTATCACTCGCAGCAGGCGGAAATGGCCGGGCTGCAACAAGTGGTCCAGGAATCCATCCTCGCCCTGCGCTCGACCGAGCCGGTCAACAGCCAGAACCAAATCAACACAGAGATCACCAATCGGCTGCAAGCCCTGGCCTTTACTCCAGGCGTATCCATCTCACTCGCCAACGCCACCACCCCACCAGCCCATGTTTTTTATCCATTCGGCCCGGCCGCAACAGCCTCTGCCCTGCCGATGTTTTCGTCCTCAACGGTGCAGCCCGGCATCGCCGGAACTGGCAACCGCGCGCTGGCTTTTCTGACGCGCGGGCCGGTGGCCGACCTCGGTGCAGATCCCGCTGGCACCGCCCCCTACACCTACTCCACCTATACCTTCTCTCGCACGGCGAGCAATTCTCCGGCGGAAAACCGCGCCATTACGGTAACCGCCCGCTTGTTCAGCGTGCCATTGACCAATATCGACTGCATTGCCTACGGGCTGCCGAGCACTGGTTCAGTGGCTCCATCAAGCCCGATGATACCGAGCGGACTTTTTACCAACGGAATCTCACGACTGGTCACAACCCTCAACGATCCAACCAAAGACCCGACATTTTATCCCGACTTGTATGATCCCAACAACCCAAGTTCACTCGGTTATCAATACGAGAACAGCGTCCTGTTTTCATGGGATGCCTATGAGTTTATTTGGGGCAATACTTACCAGGATGCATTGCTCTCTGCGGCCGGCCCAACCGGGACCTTCGATTTTGACGCACCAGTGAATCCGCCCATTGCCGGAGTAACCAGCTCCGGAAATTCGGTGACGATCGACCTTTCAAGCGTCACCGCCACCACGCTGGCGGTCGTGGATGCGTCGGGCACCGGCCGCAGCATCCAGATTCTCGGCAGTGCGACCAACGGCCGTTCTTTCCTGCTATATTTGAAGAACACCGGCTCGGTGCCCACCAGAGTCACCCTTTCCGGCGACAATAACCGACCAATAATTCTTTTCTCCCGCCAATGCTCACTCACTTTTTCCGGCGCCCCCCAGTTTCAGGGTGCGATAATCCTCGACCGCAACAGCACCGCCACCGGCAGCGCCACATTATTCGGCCATTTGTCCTTCTACTACGCCGCCAATCCGTTTCCGGCGTGGAGCCTGACGCTGGCCGATTCGCCAAGCGTAAAGATCGCGTTGGCCGCCTTGGCCCCGCGCGTGTTGCTCGTCTCCACCTCCGCCACCCGATGAGTCGCGTTTAATTTAAAATCTTATCATGACCTGGATCGAGTATATCAACGAGGTGGCGGCCCGACCGGGCCTGAGCGATATTTTCATTCGCGACAACGGCGAGGTTACGGCCATGGTCAACCGCCGCCGCGTGGTGCTGCCCTCGATCGAGGCCAGCCTCGCCTTCGACCAAATCCTGGCACTCATTTTTCCACGCGGCACCCCCGCGCTCGACCTCGATAGCTTCGAACCGGCGGTCAGCATTGGAAGCCATCGCTTTCGTGTTTCCTACGGACCATTCCACGGCGGCCGCGAACTGTCTCTTCGCTTTCTACAGCCGTCCATTCGAACACCCGAGGAGTCGCTGCTGCCGCCCACTCTGGTGCAGACCTTCCTGAAACAGTCCACCGGCCTGGTCATCGTCGCAGGCGAAGTGGGCTCCGGTAAAACCAACACGGTCGCCAGCCTCTGCCTGCACATGGGACGCAACACCCAAAAACGTTTTCTCACGATTGAAGACCCGGTGGAGCTGGAGTATCCCCAGTTGGAAGAATCCCAGAGCGAATTCGTCGCCCATGAAGTCGGCACCTCGTGCCGGTCTTTCGCCGCCTGGCTGCGTGAAGCCCGTCGCAAGGGCGCAAACGTGCTCATTATCGGCGAGGTGCGGGACGCCGAGACGGCTGAGGCCGCCTTGCGCGCGGCCCAAACCGGGCTGTTGGTCGTCGTCACCATTCACGCGGTGGACGCCCCGGGAGCGATCGAATCATTTGTCACCGAGCTGCCAAAGGAGCGCCAGGCCTGGGGGCTCATCTCATTGGCGCGCAACCTGCGCATCGTCATCGCGCAACGTCTCTACGAAAACTCGCAGACCAACCGGTTGTGCCCGATCCACGAGATCCTATTCAACCTCCGCCATCACACCGGCATCGCCGCAACCATCGCGGCCGGGAAATTCAAGGATCTCTACAACAACATGGATTCCTATCGCGCCGATGGGATGCAGACATTTCGCGAGAGCCTCGACTTGCGCATCCGCAATCGCGAGTTGCCCAGCTCCATGCTCCGCCTGCCCGAGTATAGCGAACAAAAATCTTACGCCCTATGATTCGCGAAACCATCGCCCTGGCCTTTGCCCGTTCGTTTACGCCCGATCCCGTTGACCGGAAGGTGCGACTGTCCGATCGCTTCTCCAAACGCCCCCTGATCGCGGTGACGGTTCATGAAAACGCCCTGGAGGTGAGCCGGGTGACCTTTGCCGGGGGCAAACCCACCTTCAGCGAGACTGAGCTGTTCAATTTTGGGGAGATCGATTCGGAAGCGGCCTTTATCCGCACCTACGCAGCCAAACACGACGCCACTGAGGTCGCCATCAATCTTCAGTACGGCTTCACCGCCATGGTTTCCAACCGGGTCAAACTGGCGGGCAGCCGTGCGGAAAATCTCGATCAGATGCTGTACAATCCGGAAAAAACCATCGGGGAACCCGAGCAGATGCGGTTGAAACATGCGTTCGCGACCCACCCGACACACAACTTTGCCCTGCGCTTCGATTTTCAGCGGGCAGATCTCGACCGGATCGCAACCGTCATGGCGAAGGCCAACCTGACCGTGGTGCATTTTCACTGCGGAATGGTCGATCTGATCAACTTCATCATCGCCCGGCACTGGAAGGACGTCTCCTCCGAAACCGCCTTCATCTTTGTGGACACCCGTGCGGTCTTTACTTGCCTGCTCGAACCACGGGCCCTGGGCCAGCCCGGGTTTTCCATGGATACCGCCGCGCAAGATTTGCGGGAGGACGTGGGCTCACGGCTGACAGAAATCCTTCGCCCCGGCCGGAGGGTCATTTTAATCAATGATTCCCCGGTGGACGTCGCGGCCATGATCGCCGAACGGGAAACAAAAAACGAAATCATCACCCCGCTGGAAGGCATCGCCTTCCCGGAGCTCCATGCCGTCTGCGCCGACATCCCTGACCACTACGCGTACGACTTGCACCCAAGTGAACAGCGGGCCAAACCTTTTGCTCCGCGCAGTTACATCATCGTGCCGGCATTGTTTTGGACTTTGATCGCGGCTTCGGGGTTTTGCGGCGTGGTAAACTCCTACCGTCGCCTCCGCGCAGAATCCCAGCTAAACGAACTGACCCGGCAGAAGAATGCCATCGCGCTCGATATGATGTCGCTGGCGCAACAAACCACCGGCTTCAAGGCAAAGGAGGGCCTGGCCCATGATCTGCGCGACTGGCTTGCACTGGCCCCACCCACCCAGGCCTTCTGGGTCAAAATCAACGAAGCCCTGCGCGGCGATTTACAGGTGCAGAACATGTCCATCGACCGCACTCCCGGCCAGCCCCAGATGCGCCTCGTGATTACAGTTAACGCATCGGAAAAGGAAGCGAACAATGCCTTCAACCAGGTTTCCGCCGTCCTCGGCCAGGAAGGATACAAGACCATTGATTTCAAAACGTACACCGTCCCCAACGGTTACCAATATGACCACCTGCTCAATGTCCCCGTAAATTAATAACTTTTGAGTCCGCCATGCGCTCGTTTTTTATTCCATGCCTGACCCTCATCGGCCTCGCCTTGCTGGGTGTTTTCATTGCCCTGGCCACATTCCAAAAAGTGGCGCGGCTGCAGCTCGATGTATCCGCAACAAAGCAGGAGGTCGATGAAGACAAAATCCAAAGGGCGATCATCGCGGCCACCCTGGGCCGTCTCAGCGCCGAGTCCCGGCCCGCCGACGAATTCATCAAGGAATGGCAGCATT
>DATMLS010000034.1:0-44357 GCA_035569995.1 Opitutaceae bacterium
CGCCGCCGGCCACCACGAAGGTCAGCAAGGCGCGCCGGAGCTCGGGATCGCTTTCGACATTCGCCTCCTCCAGGGCGGAGATCAGTTTGTTGCGCAAATAGAGCGCGTCGCCCAGATACTTGAACGGGCTGGCGTGCTCGTGCATGCCGGGAATTTTACTGTGGTCGAGCCGCGTGCCGAGCGCGATGACGAGGTGATCGTACGCGATCATCGAAGGAGCCGGCCTGGCCCCCGGGCTCAGCCGGACCAAACCTTGGGCCAGATCAACGGCCTCGACTTCGCGAGTATAAAGTTGCGCGGTCCGCGCCAGGCGCCGGATCGGACTGATGACATGATTGAGCGCCACGGACCCGGAAATCACCTCGGGCAGAAGTGGCTGGAAGACCATGTAGTTGTCCCGGCTGACGATGATTATTTCAACGGTTGCGCGCTCCGCCGCGGTCATCAATTTTTCGAGATGGACAGCCGTGTAAACGCCGCCAAACCCGCCCCCCAGGATCAGGATTCTTTTTTTCATTTTCCTCGTGGGTCATTGAATCGAGCTGAATGTAGCCCGTGAAAGTTGGAAGGGAATAACATGAGGTGAGTCCGTTTGATAAGATTGCCCGCCTCGTGGGTTTATTCCCCATTGGTCGTTGGTCATACGAGCCATCCTGCTTCGCCTATCGACGGGGAATTTTTAGGGACAGGTCAAAAAATTGCGACGCGGCCAAATCCGGGAGGAAATGGTCGGAATCGCCGATTTGCTGGGCCGCGAATGAAGCGCAGGCGGACTTACTGCACAGCGAGATCGAAGCTGCCTGCGTCGCTAAGGCTTCTTTTTGACCATGCGTAAATGGGACACCGCCTTCGAAGGCGTGAACTCAACGCACTCATAAAGATCTTCCACGCCGCCCAAGCCCTCGAAGATGCGCTCGCCTTGGCCCAGCAAGAGGGGCACCTGCACCAGGTGCAGCTCGTCGATCAGGCCCGCCTTCAAGTACTGACGCACCGTGTCCGCGCCGCCGGCCAGGCGGACGTCCTTGCCGTTGGCGATGGCAAAGGCCTGCTTCAAGGCTGACTCGATGCCGTCATTGACGAACGTGAAGCTGGTGCCGCCTTCCATGGGGATGGGGGCTTTCTTCTCGTGCGTCAGCACGAAGACCGGGTGGTGGTAAGACGGATTCTCGCCCCACCAACCCTTCCACGCGGCCTTGTCCTTGGCGTCTGGCGGCGGGCCGAACATGTGGCGGCCCATGATGCTCGCACCGATGTTCTCATCCGACTTCGCCATGAAGTCGTTGTCGACGCCTTCGACGCCGCCAGGCCGGCCGTACATCGCGTTGAAGTGCTTGGTGGCAAAGACCCAGTTCATCAGGCGGAGGCCGTCCTTGCCGAAGGGGGCCTCTTGGCTCTGCCCGGGGGCGGCACTGAAGCCGTCCAGTGATAGGGTGAAACTGCGGACGACGAGTTTAGGCATGGTGGATCCTAGAATAGCGGGATTGTTTTAAAGAGGTTTTCTTAGGGACAGGTCAAAGGGGTCAATCCACTTGCAGTGACGAGTGCGGTTCTACAAGTGTCGTGGTTTGACCTGAACGACCAGCATGCGCATCGGACCGTCCATGGAATTTTTTATGCCATGCGAGTGGCCCCGCCGCAAGAGCGAGACATCCCCCGCGGCCACCGGATATTCCCTGCCATCCAGGATGAGAGTGCCATGCCCCTCGACAATGAAGTAGATTTCCTCCTCGTTCGCATGGGGATGCTCTCCAACGGTCGCTCCGGGGGGCAGGATGTCGTCATGCATGAACTGGATTCCGACTTCGCTTTCGTTTGGCTCCACCACCAAGCTGGACTCAACCGACCCTATTCCGTCGTGGCATTTTTCGATGGAGATTTTGCTCATCTCCTGGCGCGTCCTGAGCATCTCAACTTTAGTAACCATAATTTTTTCCATTGTGGCTGATAAGGCGATCCGAAGATGACATGTGCCCTGAAAAGGGGTCAAACCCTGCTTTCTGATTTCCTGGCTTCATGGCTTCTTAATTAAACTATCCGATCCTTCTAATTAGGAAACCAAGAAACCGGGAAAACACTTCGGATCGAGCTTCGTGCCCTTCGCGTCTTCATGGTTAAAACAACTCGGCGCGCCCGGGTTGCCGAACGTTATTGCGGTCATTTCGCTGGTGGATTGGGATTTCTTGATGTCGAAAAAAAGCCGAGCCAAAGCGGCAACGCGGGCAAAAGCCCCGACGGCAAGCCGCACCTTGTCGCCTCCCGGGCCAAATACGTTCTTGGCTCGCTGGGGCACCCTCTTGGCCAGCGGAATCATCGTGCTCGCGGCGTTAGCGGCGTATCACAACAGTTTTTCCGGGCCGTCCATCCTCGATGACCGGCTAGCGATCGCGGACAACCCGTCGATAAGACATTTTTGGAGTGCCTTGTCGCCCCCGCCGGACGCAAGCACGGGTGGCCGACCGCTGCTCAATCTCACTTTTGCACTCAACTATGCCCTGGGCCGCATGGACGTATGGGGCTATCACGCGTTCAATTTGCTCATTCACACGCTGGCCGGCCTCACGCTGTTTGGTATTGTGAGGAGAACCCTCGCGTCGCGTCTAGCGACGCGAGGATTTCAGATTTCAAATTTAAAATCTAAGATAGTGGAGAGTCCAGCGACAGCCCAATCTGAAATTTCAAATCTGAGATTTGAAATGCCGCAGGCCACACTGCTGGCGCTGGCCGTGGCGGTTATCTGGGTGGTGCATCCGCTTCAAACCGAGGCCGTGACCTACATTTCGCAACGCGCCGAGTCATTGATGGGACTCTTCTATCTGCTGACGCTGTATTATTTCGTCCGCGGGGTGGAGGTCGAAAAGTCGAGAGTCCAGAGTCCAGAGTCTAGAGGAGAAAGGCATTCCAGAGCTGAGAGTCGAGAGCTGAGAGTTGAGAGCGAGCATAGTGTGTTCCGGCCTCTGGCTTCTAGCCTCTGGTCTCTAGCCTCTATCTGCTGCTGCTTCCTTGGCGTGATGAGCAAGGAGGTCATCGTTACGGCGCCGGTCATGGTTCTGCTTTATGATCGAACTTTTGTCGCGGGCTCATTTCGCGAGGCCTGGCGGCAGCGCTGGCGGTATTATCTTGGATTGGCGGCGACCTGGTTGTTGTTGGCCCGGTTGATGACCGGCCTGACCCAACGGGGCGTTGGGTTCGACCACACGGTAAAGTGGTGGAACTACGCGTTAACCTCGTGCCGATCCGTTATGCTATACCTCAAATTGGCGATTTGGCCGCATCCCCTCGTCTTCGACTATGGCACGAATAACATTGTTGTTCAGCACGCGATCGAAATCGCACCCTATGCGCTGCTTCTCGCCGGATTGTTGGTGGGCACGGCGATTGCGTTATGGCGCTGGCCGGTGGTTGGATTTGCAGGGGCGTGGCTTTTTTTGATTCTCGCCCCGACATCCAGCGTGGTTCCCGTAGCATTATCGCCCATGGCCGAACACCGCATGTATTTGTCACTGGCCTCCGTGGTCGCATTGGTCGTATTGGGCTTATATCGTTTGATGGGACGACGCAGCCTGATTCTATTTGCGGCGGTGGCGGGAGGACTGGGCTGGCTTAGTGTTCGACGCAACGAAGACTACCGCAGCGAAGTAGCCATGTTGAGCGATACCGCAGCAAAATGCCCGGACAATGAGCGGGTACATTACAATTATGGACTCGCTCTTTCGCACATCGCCGGTCGCGAACGTGATGCCATTGCCGAGTATCAAGCGGCGCTGCGCATCGATCCTGATTATGTCGATGCTCACAATAACCTGGGCAATGCCCTGTCGCAAATTTCCGGACGCTTGCCTGATGCGATAGCCGAGTATCAAGCGGCGCTGCGCGTCAATCCGGATAGCGCCGAGGCTCACAATAACCTGGGCAATGCCCTGTCGCAAATTCCGGGACGCTTACCTGATGCAATGGCCGAGTATCAAGCCGCGCTGCGCATCAATCCTGATTACGCCGATGCGCACTACGACTTGGGCAAGTCTCTGTCACAGATTCCCGGACGTTTACCCGATGCGATGGCCGAGTATCGAGCGACGCTGCGCATCGATCCTGATTACGCCGCGGCTCACAATAACATGGGCAATTCCCTGTTGCAGATTCCCGGACGTTTACCTGATGCGATTGCCGAGTATCAAGCAGCGCTGCGCATCGATCCTGATTACGCCGATGCGCACTACAACTTGGGCGTTTCTCTGTCACAAATTCCCGGACGTTCACCTGATGCGATGGCCGAGTATCAAGCGGCGCTACGCATCAATCCTGATGACGCCGATGCGCATTACAATCTAGGTCGTCTCTTGATGAATATTCCCGGTCGAAATCAGGATGCGATCTCCCATCTCGAAGCAGCCTTGCGGATAAGACCAGATTTTGTGCAGGCACGGGAAATACTGAATCAATTGCAAAAATCACAATAATAAATGGCGATCCAAAAGGGTCATGCCATGATGGGTTTCTTTGGGACAATTAGAGATCCCAAGTTTTAAACTCCGGATCGAGCTTCGTGTTCTTGGTGTCTTCGTGGTTAAAATAACTCAAGTCGCGGATCTCAATGCTGGCGCAAGCGGGCGACGGTCTCGTCCTGATTTTTTTCGAGTGCAAGCTGCAGGGGTGTTTTTCCGTCGTTGTCCTTCGCATTGGGGTCGGCTTTGCCGGCCAGTAATGTCTCGACCACCGGCGTGAATCCTTCCTCGGCCGCCAGATGCAAAGGTGTTTTCCCAGATTGATCCCTGGCATTCTGATCGCCATTGGCGGCCAGCAGCACCCCGACCACAGCCGTGTGTCCGGCCGCCGATGCGGCGATGAGTCGGTCCACCTCCTGCCTGCCCACGTCTGGAAGCGGGAGTTGATACGCCGCCCAGTGCAAAGGGGTCCGACCTTGCCTGTCCGCCGCGTTTACCAAGGCACCCCGTTCCAGTAATAATTTGGCTGTTGCCGGGCGTCCGCCCCACGCGGCCCAGTGCAACGGCGTCTTGCCTTCGTTGTCGAGGGCATTCACCGCGGCCTTGTGATCCAGTAATAATCGCGTCACGTCCGCGTCTCCTCCTTGCGCGGCCAAATCCAAGGGAGTAATGCCATCCTCGTTCGCCTCATTCACGTTCGCCCCGTGGTCCAGCAGCAACGCGGCCACTTCCTTGCGTTCATTGAGCGCGGCTTCGTACAAGGGCGTGCGGCCATCTTTGTCCGCCGCGTTCACGTCCGCCTTGTGGTCGAGCAGGAGCGCCACGACTTCCGGTGACCCGCGAAAGGCGGCCGCGTGCAAGGGCGTCATGCCATTGCCGGCCTTGACATTGACGTCGGCCCCGTGATCGAGAAGCTGCGTCACCATCTCCACGGAATCCGACATGGCCGCATAATGGAGCGCGGTCACCCCGTTGTGGTCCCTGGCCTGGACATCCGCATGCGCCGCCAGAAGTATTTTAAAAACATCCACGTTCTTTCCCAAGGCTGCGTCAATCAAGGGAGTGTCGCCGTTCAGGGCATTCCTGGAATCAACGTCCACCTTGTTGGCCAGGAGCAACTCGACGACATCCTTGTGGCCACCCAACGCCGCCTGGTCCAGGGCACCCGGCACTTTGGCGTTCGCATGACTATCCAGCAACAGCTTCACCATATCCGCGTGGCCGTTTGACGCCGCCAAGAACAATGCCGTCCACCCGCTGCCATCCGCCGCATCGACGTTGACCTTGTAACTCAAAAGCAACTTAACGATCGCCATATTGCCCGCGCCCGCCGCCCGCTCCAATGGCAGCTGCCCATATTCGTTGGGGGTATTCGCGGCATCGGGATTTGCCTTGAGTAGAAGTTTGACCTTCTCCAAATCGCCGGCATCGACCGCGTCACTTAGATCCGCCGCGCGGACAGCGACACCCAGCAGCAGCAGCATGAACAGCAAGGAAAAATAGTGCGCTTTCATTGTCATTGGCAGTTGGTAATTCGTCGTTGGTATTTGGTGGCCGGACTTCGGCGTCTTGTCCGCCGTAGCCTTGTCACCTGACACTTGCTACTTGCCGGCCGGGAAAAGGTGTTTTTAGGGACAGGTCAAAAAGTCCTCCGCCGACCATTCCGGTCACCCCAACGATGACCAGGCCCTTCGCTGTCACGACAGAGCCCGCTCCTCCAGCCAGTCGACGTAGAGCAGGCGCTCTGCAAACAGCCAGGTGCCGTCCTTTTTCACGAACGTGTCGCCGTAGCGGAGCGCAGCGATCATCAGTCGCCGCTTTCCATCCTCGATCGTGAGGTGATGCGCCATAGTGTAGGCCTCCCCCGTGGCTCGGTCGGCCGTCAGCGTGAGGATCGTGCTCTGCCCGACGAAGTGCTGGGTGGCAGCGTATTTGTTCAGGTCGTCGAAGACGGGCGCGAGCGCCGCTCTCGAGTGCAGCTCCTGCGACGGCTTCGGATCCCTGGCGTTCATGTAGACGACGAAGTGGGTGTCCTCGGTGAAAAGCGCCATCTGACCTTTTGCATCACGGCGATCGGCGCAGTGCGCATAAGCCTCGACCAGCTCGCGGATAGACAGGCGATCCGCAGCTTCGGCGGGAGAGATCGTGATGTGCTGGCTCATAAAAGGGTGTGGTTAGGATTCGAGGATGGCCTGGTTTCAACAGAGGAATTTTAAAGGGACAGGTCAAAAAGAGGAGCCTTCGTGGTGAAAGTTCTTTCGGCGCGCCCGGCGGTCGCGCCCTACCCTGTTTTATCAGACAGCTTTTCACCCAACCAGTCGAGCAACGCCCGATGGAAAACCTCGGGGGCTTGAATTTGCGGCGAGTGCCCGAGATCGGGAAATTCGACCAGGCGCACGTGCGGGATCCGGCTCGCGGCTTCCTTTCCGAGCTTCGGATAATTGCCCAGGGTCGCGCGAACCGCGGGAGGAGCCACATCTTTGCCGAAGGCAGTCGTATCCTTGTCGCCGATCACCAGCAGAACCGGCATTCGCAGGTCACCAAATTCGTAAAGCACCGGCTGCGTGCAGATCATGTCCGAGAGCAGGGCCGCGTTCCACGCGACCAGCTCCCGTCCCGGACCACGGTATAATCCAGCCAGCATCTGCACCCACCGCTCGTATTCCGGCTGCCACGTGCCTGCGTAATAGGTTGTGCGCTCATATTCGCGGATACGATCAGCGGTCGTCTGCAGTTCCTGTTGGTACAATGCATCGACGCTTTGCCAGGGCACGCCCTTGGCCTTCCAGTCCTCCAGCCCGATCGGATCGACGAGCGCGAGCCGATCGACCTGGTCAGGATACATCAGCGCATAGCGCACCCCGAGCATGCCCCCGGTCGAGTGCCCGACGACGGTGACGCGACTGATGCCGAGCGAAGCGAGAAGCGCGTGGGTGTTCCCGGCAAGCTGTTGGAAGGTGTATTGGTAATGGGCAGGTTTGGTCGATTTGCCAAAGCCGATTTGGTCGGGAGCAATTACGCGGTAACCCGCATCGCTCAGCACCGCGATCGTGCCCTGCCAGGTCGCGGCCACGTAGTTCTTTCCGTGCAACAGGATGACGACGCGTCCGTTTGGCGTCGTGGGTTTGACGTCCATATACGCCATGTGCAGCGGAACGCCCTGGCTGACGAACTCGAAATTCAGCACCGGCCAAGGATACGAAAAACCCTCCAGCTCGGGGCCATAGGCCGGAGCTTCGTCAGATGGCGTGTCAGGTCGGGCGGCCATGGACATGACTCTAACGTCGAGAATGCGCCAATCAAGACGATAGAGTGCGATCCGAGGTTGGTCGGGGATTTTTTAGGGACAATTTTTTAGGGACAGGTCAAAAAAAGTACGCCGGTGCTTGGGCCCTCGCCAAAATCCACTGAAAAAAAACCTCACGACCAGAAGGTCGTGAGGGGTTGAAGTTGAGTACAGGGGTTGGATTTTAACCAACGACCTTCCGATTACAATGGCGTGAGGGCGATCCACTCGGGCGCCATCGTATAACCGGTCGCAGCGGCATTCTTACCCGATACGGTAAACGTAAAGGTGCGGGTAGTTCCGGCTGCCCCGGCGGTAAATGTACCCAAGTCTTGGGTCTGGTTCCAATTGGTGGTGGCCTGATACTCATCCAAGGTCGCCATCTGCGGTTGCGCATTGCCATTGATGCTCAGCTGGCATTGACCACGCG
The DNA here is from genome assembly GCA_035569995.1 of Opitutaceae bacterium. Taxonomy (GTDB): domain Bacteria; phylum Verrucomicrobiota; class Verrucomicrobiia; order Opitutales; family Opitutaceae; genus DASRHD01. Next base: position 8,159 of record DATMLS010000034.1, read on the forward strand.
TGGGATCCGATCGGTATCCAATCGTGACATCGTAGCTGGTGCCCTGGACAATGCCGGTTACGGTATACTGCAAAAATTGTCCCGCGGCTGTGGAGTACAGCTTGCAGGCAATCTCGCCATTGGGGCCACCGGGAATCTGAGAGTAAGTGAGCCCGGCCGTGTTGCTCTCCGCCAGGGTTGAACACTGCTCGGTCATGGTCGCGCCGCCAGAACTCGCGAAACTCATGTCGTTGATGTTCCAACCGCCATTGTCCTGATTGAGGGTCAGGACTTGCTCGCCCGCAGGCAGGGTGACGTTGGCCGTCACCGTGGCCCAGGTTTGATAGCCACCCGTCGCAGGAATGTTGACGAAACCACTCAGATCCGTGCCTGAAGAATTCGAAAGATGGAAGGCATCCGTCACTGTGGTCGGAGTGGCCACGCGGAAACTGACCGTGTAATTGCCGGCCGAGGCCACATTGACCGTATATTTAAACCACTGCCCGCCGCTGGTCCATCCAAGGTCAACGCCACCGCCGGTATCCGAAGTCACTTCCAAGTCAACGCCGTCGGGACGATAGCCATTATCCGTCCCATTGATCGAAGTGACATTGTAGGCAGCCCCCTGGCCGCCGATGTCATAGTTTTCGGCCTGGATCGTGCCGGGAATCGCGGCCGCGGTGCCGCCGTACGGAGCCTCGGCGCCCGGGCCGCCTTGCCAGGTATTGCCACTTAACGTCGCCGTGAAACCACTCGAGTCGTCAGCGTAGGCCGTTTCCCCGGATGCGACGCCTGTCACGGTATTGTCTGTGATCGAAGCCGATCCCGTGGGCGCGGGAAAGAATGCCGGGGAGATTACGATTCCGTCGAGTCCCGGTGAGTTGACGATGTTGTTATTGAAGTTGATATTGGTGCACGTTGAAAAACCGACTCCGTTGTAGATTGAATCAATCACGGTATTCCCTGAGACCGTGACGTTTTCTACCAGTCCAGTACTTTGCCCATCGCCGCCATTGCCGATTTGGAGAGCGGGCTGCTCTTGGTTATAACCGTTGCCCCCGCAGTTCACCAAAACGTTCCCTGTCACCGTGCCGGAGGTCAGATCAGATCCGTCGACGCCAAATCTTCCCACGCCCAGGCCGATATACCTCGCTGAGTCGGAAATCAGGTTATTCGTCACGAGGACATTGCTCCCGCCGTAAATTCCCATGCCTTTGCCGCCCCACATGGCCATCACCGTATTATTCGAGTAGGTGATGTTGCTCATTGTCGCCAGGATGGTGCCCCCGTTGTCATGGACCGAGTTGATGGCCATGGCGTCGTCCCCTTCGCCCCGCACAAAGTTGTTGGTGTAGGTGAGGAACTCTCCAATTCCACGGGAATCTTGCACGTTGTTGAAGTTGCCGCCATCGGACCAGTTGCTGTCGGTGCGGCAGTTCTCCGCTTCCCCGTGGTCGCCTGCGCACCAAAACGAGGACGTCACATGTTCGATCCACACATTGTTCACCAACCAATTCGATCCGCTGAAATCGACGGCGCCGTCGTTGTTGTTGGTCGCCCGGCTGTTTCCGTTGCAATCCAGGTGCAGGTTTTGCAGCGTGGTGGAGGTGGCGGTTATGATGTTAGCTATGCCTATGGTGTTGTTGGCAGGAGTGACCCGATAGAGGGTGGTATACCACGGCCCCGCCCCATCGATCGTTATCCCGTCGGCACTGAGCCCGCCATGGATGGCGCTGAAGTAAAACGTGCCGGCCGGGATCCACGCGATTTTCCCCTGCGCTTTCGCCGCGCTGAAACAATTATTGATGGCAGACGTGTTATCGAACGAGCTGTTGTTCGCCTGCGCGCCGTAGCTGGTGATGGAAAGGGAGTTGGCCGGCTGGCTCAATGCTGCCGGGGGATTTTCCACATCAACCACGTCGATATAATAGAACGCGGCGGAATTCGCCGAATCCTTTTCGAACCGGAACGTGCTGCCCGGAGCGATGGCCGCGCCCGTGACGAAGGCGTGGGTGTCGTTCCAAAAATCGCGCGGATGCCCGTCGGCGGGATTCTTATCCGTTTGGTCGTTGTAGTTCTTGCCCTCATAACAATAATTTTGCTGCGAATTGACATTGAAAGCCTGGCGAAACACCCCGTTCACATACAAGTCGATCGTCGATGTAATTCCTCCACCGCCGGAGGCATCCGGGATACTGGACCTGAGGTTGATGGCGGTGATGTTCTGGCCGGTATTATTGGTCCACTCCACATATTGGCCGGTGCCGGTGAGCTGCACATAGGCATGGCCCGATGCCTCGAGCACCGGGCTCGAGTACTGTGTCGTCGGTCGGGAGGTCAGCGCGACCGTGGACGCGCCGCCGCCGAGGGTTCCCGCCTCGGCTTCGTAACTTGTAAAGGGAAGTGTCGCACCGACTGCGTAAGCCGTATTTCGGCTACATAAAAGCGCAGCTGCGGTAATTATCAGACATGGGATATGGCTAAGCGTTTTCATTATTTATCATTCCGTCTATCATGGGTTTATGGGGGTAACATTCATTGATCTTTCACTAAGTTAAGAAAGGATGCCCTGAGGGGTTAGTTGCAGGACAATTCCGGCGCATCGAGTCAGCGCCAAAGCCAATGGCCAGGGTTTTCGCCTAACTATATTTAATATCCTGAAAGATCATCTGTCAGCTCGCGCACCTTCGTTGAGGTGAAATTCAGCCGGCAGCGATCTTAGCTCTAGCAGGCTTTCATTTTTCGGGGTTGGGGTATGGGGTATCTGACAGCTCTACCTAGAATCCATAAATATGCATTAAAGGCCTTTGCCGCAAGTGCCAATCTGCGCATTACATCGGACATTTCGTGTAAGGGATTTTTTTCTAGGGACAGGTCGAAAAAGTGAAGGACAGCCGGAAATCGCGCTAAGCTTCCTCCTTCGCCAAGGCTACGGCGGACAAGGCGGGCATGAGACCCTCCTTCGCTGAAGCGATGAAGACCAGTACGGTCACCCCCTACGCTACTGCTCAGGAAGCTCCACCGGCAGGTTTAAAAACCGGCCGTAGCGTTCGGCCGCAGCGGCCAGGGCGCGAACCTCGGCTTTTTTCAAGGACGCAAACGGGGCGGCCGTGATGACGACCGATTTTTTCTTAACAACCCGCTTCCATGTGCCCGCCACGCGGCCGTTAATCACGATGGTGGGCATAAACACGCCATTGCTGCCGGGAATGATTTTTGGGGCGTGTTGCGGATCGAGGGCCGCGCTGCGGTCCTGGTAGCCGAGCATATATTCATCGAAGCCCGGCAGGAGGTGCACACGGGGCAAAGCCGGGCGCAGGGCCGGCCGGTCCGGCAACATCCAATAAACTTTTCCGTCGATGGTCTCCGACGTGAGATGCGCCGCAGTCATTTCGATGGCGGCCCTCGCCTCCGATATTTTCAGTCCCGACCACCAGGCAAAATCGTGGACCGTGGCCGGGCCATGACTGGTGAAATACCGTCGGGCCAGCTCAGCCAGGGCTTCCGCGCGTTCCAAGTTTCGCGTTTTGGGCGCCCACTCATCGAGCAACGCAAAGGTCGGCTGCTTGCCCTGGTGCGCGCCGAAACAGATGAGCCCCTCCTGGGCGAGTCTCCACAAGATGTGATAACCGCGCTGGTGGGTGACGGAAATGCGGGCGCGTTGGAGCGAGGCCAGCAGTTCATCGCGCGCCACCTGGTTGCCGCCTTGCAAGGCCCGGACGAACACCTTTTCGCAACGGGCAAAAATCGCATCGTCGAGTTCCAATTCCTGACGGCGACGGGCTGCACCGGCGATAATCCGTGGGGTCAAAAATTTGAGCATCCAATGCACATCGGCGGCGGCGACAAAATGCAATGTGCCGCGCATCGGCCAGGTACGGACAATGGTGCGATCGGCGATGGCCTGCGCGACATCGATCTCCGTGGCCTCCGGCAGGCGGAGCCCGATCGCCCAGAGCGCACCCGGATAGTCTTGGGCTTGCATGGCGCCGAGCGATGCGACCACCTCGCCCGGTCCTTTGCGGGCAACAGGCGCAATCTGCTGACTGGCCAGCCGGTGATGAGTGATAGCTATCTTCTCGTTGGTCATTTGTCACTCGTCATTGGTCGTTGAATATCGCTACCAGCGGTTGAAAAAGGGTCTAGTTGAAAAAATGGCTCAATGGATTCGAACGACTTCCGAGAAACGCAGGACGGGGCGGTTGGCGGCTTTTGAATCCGGGAGGGACACGGTGAAATGGGCTTCCCAGTCGTTTTTTTCCTCGGGGTCGACCAGGACCTGGGCGATGGTCCACTCGGCGGTGTCCTGGTTCTCCGACCAGAAGGTTCGCGTGGCGGAGCGACCGTCGGGATCCAGGCGGAAGCGGCCCCTGGCTTCGAAATACGCGGAAAATGCGGTGCCCAATTTTCGGCCCTCTTCTGAGGCCGCTTCGCCCTCGCCGAGGATCCTCGCCTCGCCGGTCAGGAGCCGGGAAGCCGCGCTTTCCCATTCGCGCATCGCGATGTCTTGAAGGAAGGCAAAGATCACTGTCCGAACGAGTCGCTTGAAGGCGGCGGCGTCCCGGGTGACATCGAAGGTGCTCGGCCGCTCCGGCTTGTCATTTCCTTCGTTGGCGACGAACGCAGGATTGCGCAGGCGTTCCCACTCTTCCAGGAGACTTGAGTCCACGCCGCGGATCAATTCACGAAAATAATCCTCCATCTCGAACACCTCGGGGGTCTTGGCGCTTTCGGGAACGGTTTGGGCGAGCACTTTCCAGACCTGGGACAAATGGCGAAGGAGCAGGCCTTCGGTACGCTGGAGTTCGTAAGCCCTCACATACTCGGCGAAAGAGAGATAACGTTCGTACATTTCCCGGGCCACGGACTTGGGTCGCACCGTCTCCTGTCCGGCCCAGGGATGCGCCGCGACAAAGGCATTGAACGTGTCGTAGATGAATTCTCTCAAGGGCTTGGGATGCTCCACCTCCTCCAATTTCTGCATGCGCTCTTCGTACGGTATCCCGGCGGCCTTCATTTCCTCGATTTTTTCCCCTTTGAGTTTGTCCACCTGCCGGCGGAGAATTTGATCCGGATCCTCGACGATCGACTCGCAGAGCGTCAGGACATCGAAGGGATAGTCGGCACTCGCCCGATCAAGCAGGGGCAACGTGTCAATGAGGTAGAGGGAAAGGGCCTGGTGCAGGGAGAAGTCGGCCTGAAGGTCCAGATTAACCCGGAGTTTTCGGCCGGAAGGCTCGCGGGGAATCCACTCGACAATCCGACGATCAACCAAGGCCTGGAAAAGCTGCCAGGCGCGGCGCTTCAAGGCGCGTTTGCGCGGCGGGGTCTCGTGACAATCGTTGATGAGATCGCGCACGGCCCGGCACCCGTCGGCCTCGCGACCGAGGAGAAAGAGCAGGATCCCGTGCGAAATCGTGAAGCGCGATGAGAGTTCCTCCGGGGCGGCCGTCTGCAGTCGCTCGGAAGTCTTGATATCCCAGATCACGCTTCCTTCCGGGGCCCGCTGCTTCACGATTTTTTTCTGCCGGCCGTCCCGGCTCGCCTTCTCTTCGGCCCGCTTGTTGGCGATGACATGCTCTGGCGCCTGAACGATGACGTACCCTTGGTCGTCGTAACCCTTGCGTCCGGCGCGGCCCGCCACCTGGCGGAAGTCGCGGACGCTGAGGACCGCGGATTTTTCGCCGTCGTATTTCCAAAGCTGCGTAAAGACCACCGTGCGGATCGGAACGTTGATACCGACGCCGAGTGTGTCGGTGCCGCAGATAAGCTTGAGCAGTCCCCGCTGGGCCAGCGTCTCCACGAGGATGCGGTATTTGGGCAGCAGGCCGGCATGATGAACCCCGATCCCATGGCGCAGCCATCGCTTCATCTCTTTCCCGTAAGGGCTGCTGAATCGAAACCGCTCGAGCTCCTGCTGAAGCGCGGCCTTCTCCTCCTTGGTGCAGACGTCGAGGCTCATCAGGCTCTGGGCGGCCTCGGCGGCTGAGCGCTGGGTGAAATGGACGAGGTAAACGGGAGCCCGGTTGTCCGCAAGGAGCGCAGCCACGCGTTCCTGCAGCGGCGTTTCGGAGTACTCGAATTGCAGGGGAACGGGGCGATGGTCGCTTCGGACCGTGACGCAAGGGGCTCCGGTCAGCCGAAGGAGCTCTCTCTCGAAAAACGCGGTCGCTCCGAGGGTCGCGGACATCAAGAGAAAGCGCGCTCGCGAAAGAGTGAGGAGCGGCACTTGCCAGGCGTAACCGCGCTCCGCGTCGGAATAGTAGTGAAACTCGTCCATGATCACCGCGAGGAGGTCGCTGTGCTCGCCGCGCGCCAGCGCGATATTGGCGAGAATTTCCGCCGTACAGCAAAGCACGGGGGCACGGGGATTGACGCTCGCGTCCCCGGTCATCATGCCGACATTTTCCGGGCCAAAATCCCTGCACAAGGCGAGGAACTTTTCGTTGACGAGCGCCTTGATGGGACAGGTGTAGACCGAGCGTTCACCCGCGCAGAGCGCCTTGAAATGGAAAGCCGCGGCAACGAGCGATTTTCCAGAACCGGTCGGGGTATTGAGAATCACATTATTTCCGGAGAAGAGCTCCAGGATCGCCTCCTCCTGTTCCGGGTACATCCGGATGCCCCGGTCCGTCATGGCGGTGGAGAACCGCTCCATCACCACCTCCGCAGCCGGACGACCCGGGAGGGGCGCCAACGGCGGAGCGAGCGGTGGGACAGAAGGCATGGTATGTAGCCACAAAGGATCACAAAGAGCGCAAAGAAAGAACATATTTTCGAAGGCTTCTTCTTTGTGATCTTTCGTGGCAAAAAAAATGCCTTGGAGGCTTTCTTGAGTTCTCGCATTCCCGCGGTAAGATTCCGTGGAAATGAACGAGCCTCGACTGGACAAAGTCCTTTGGAGCCTGCGGGTCTTCAAGACCCGCCCCCAAGCCACCGCCGCCTGTCGCGCGGGTCATGTGCGCATCGGTGAGCTCGAATCGAAAGCGGGCCGCGATGTCCATACCGGCGAAGTTCTCGTCGTGCGCATCGGCATCATGACGCGAACGCTCAAGATCCTTGCGATCCCGCCCTCGCGCGTCAGCGCGAAGCTATTGCCCGATTACATGACGGATCTCACCCCCGCGTCCGAATACGAGCGGGCCAAGCAGGCCGCCTTCGAGCACATGCTCGCCCGTGAGCGGGGCCGCGGACGTCCCACGAAAAAGGACCGCCGCGCGCTCTCAAAAGTTTTCGAACCCGAAGGCGGCGGTTGCTGAAACCAAACACGTGACCGTATGTATCAGGTGACAGGCAACAAGTGCCAAGGAAGAGATGCCACTGCCATGCTACCAATGTCCTGCCTTGGTACTTGAAACCTGATACTTGATACCTGTTAGTTTAACGCCATGCCCAATCCAAGCGAGCCACGTCCCGTTGTCGTTTCGGCGACCCCCATTGAACTTTGCCAGTTCCTAAAATTTGGCGGACTGACGGACAGCGGCGGAGCGGCCAAGCGGGCCATCAGCGACGGAGAAGTCCTCCTGAATGAGGTCGTGGAAACGCGCAAAGGAAAGAAGCTCACCGCCGGCGACCGCGTGACCTTCGCCGGGCAGACGATTATTGTAAGCACCAAACCGTAGTTGGTAATTGGTATTTTGTAGTTAGTGCCAGGCCTTCAGCGTTCAGAGGCTTGTCCGCCGTCGCCCTGAGCCTGTCGAATGGGTCGAACAGGGCGAAGGCAAATCAGCGTTTCGTGTCAGGCCTTGGACGCCTTGTCCTTCGTCGCCTTGGCAGCGGAGCAGGACGGATGATGTTCATCGAGGCCGTCTTCCTCCGCGACGATCCTTTTTGCGCATTGCGGGCAGACTCCGTGGGTAAAAGTGGCGTCCAAATGTTTGCTGAGGTAATATTCGAGCTGCTCCCAGGGGCCGGCGTCCGTGCGGATTTTTTTGCACCAGGCACAAATGGGAATCATGCCGCGGATGGTCTTGATCTCTTCCAGCGCCTGCAAAAGTTGGCCGAGAAGGTGCGTCTGCTCCTCTTTTGCCAGCCGGCGCTCGGACAAAACCGCCACCAAGGCGAGGGTCATCACGGTCACAACCCCCACGAACGTCTGCAGCAGGATAAGGGATTGGTTGAGCGTGGGCCGGACGAACGGCCCATGCCCTTGGGCGGTGCCCAAAACCGCCAGGCCTGACATCAATACCAGCGTCGCCGTCGCCCCGTACCGGCCAAAGCGGAAGGCCGCCCAGACCAACGGAGGAATCGTCAGGTAAGCAAGGTAACCCGTGTCGATGCCCCGAAGATCCCAGCGCTCGAAAATGCAAAGCCCCAAACCCAGCACCGCCAGCCAAAGGAGCGAGGCCTCGGCCACGAGCCACGATTTTCCCGCCAGCCGGGGCCGCCGGCTCCAGACGAGAACCAGCGGAGTCACCACGAGAATTCCAATCGTGTCTCCAACCCACCACGTCCGCCAGTTGAAGCCATAGTGGGCCCAGGGAGCAAAGTGTACCAGGCACATCGTCGTCACGCCGGTGGTCGATGCGACCACGCCCACCAGCAACGCGATGCCCATGAATCGAAACGCGCTGCGCGTCCGATCCAGGATTCCCGGTCCGCCAATCCAACGCTGCACCAACCAGCCTCCCAGCAACGCTTGCACGGTGGATCCCACGGCGATGCCCGCTGACACCACAAAGTGAGTGACCATTCGTGGATCGGTGCCGGAAAAATAATCCCAAAAATTGGCCAGGAACGCGCCGAGCAAAATGCCGGGCCACGCGCGACGGCCCACCAGCACGACGGCGGCAAAGGCGATTCCGGAAGGCGGCCACACCGCCGTGGCCTTGGCCTCGGGCGGCAAAGCCAGCGTCAGCCCCAATCTCGCCGTGGCAATATAGACACCGGCCAGAAACAGCGTCAGGCCCAGCGATCGAAAATTAAATGCAGGTAATCGCATCGTGGCAGGACAAAGCCCTTGATCCCCCGCCGCCTTAAAATAATTTACCTCAGACGAATTACAAATTTCGGCTAGTGAAACATTTATTAATTCCCAACTAGGTACCTACACCTAGTTGGGAACTGGTAATTTGTATTTTGTAGTTGGTATTTAGCGGCCAGACCTTTGCGTTCTGCCTTCCGGTTCAAAGTTCAGGGTTTGTCCTTTGTCATTCGCCATTCGAGTTTCGTCATTCACCCTTCCTGGATTCATGGCTTCTTAATGAAACCATCCGCTCTTCTTAATTAGGAAACCCGGAAGCTAGGAGTCGATCATGCTGAATTCGTCATTCGCCATTCGGATTTCGTCATTCATAATGCGCCCCATGCCCCTCTCCCCTCGTTCCACCCTGCAGGCCATCGCCCATCGCGTCATGCTCGCGCGGGGGCTTGCTCCCGATTTCACGCCCGCGGCATTGTCCGAGCTCAAGGCGATTACCGCACCGGCGGTGGCAGCCAACCCGGCGACGCGCGATTTGCGGCAGCTGCTGTGGTGTTCGATCGACAACGATGACTCGCGCGACCTCGACCAGCTTTCCGTCGCCGAGGCGCTCCCCAACGGCGCGACCAAGCTCCTCGTGGCAATTGCCGATGTGTCCGCCGCGGTAAAACCGGGCACGGCCCTCGACGCCCATGCGCGGCAAAACACCACCTCCGTCTATACCGCAGCCCAGATTTTCCCGATGCTGCCGGAAAAACTTTCGACCGACCTCACCTCGCTCGGCTTCAATGCCGACCGACTCGCCATCGTCATCGAAATGGTTTTCGCCGCAGACGGTTCGCTCGCTTCATCGGACATCTACGAGGCGACCGTGCGCAATCGCGCGAAGCTCGCCTACAACAGCGTGGCCGCATGGCTCGAGGGCAGCGCGCCGATGCCGCCGGCCATCGGCGCCGTGCCCGGCCTGGCCGACAACCTCAAACTCCAGCATCGCGTGGCCGACCAGCTCGCCGAGTTGCGACATCTCCACGGCGCGCTCTCGCTCGAAACGATCCAAACCCACCCGGTGTTTGACGGTTCGATCCTGACCAACTTGGTGGCAGACACGCCCAACCCGGCCAAGCGCCTGATCGAGGATTTGATGGTCGCGGCCAACGGCGTGACCGCGCGTTATCTCGCCGCCAAAAAATTTCCCTCGATCCGGCGTGTCGTGCGCACGCCCGTGCACTGGGATCGGATCGTCGAGCTGGCGGCCGAGCACAAATCGGCCCTGCCGAAGGATCCCGACGGGGTCGCACTCGAAAAATTCCTGCTGGCGGCAAAAACCGCCGATCCGGCGGCGTTTCCCGAACTGTCGCTCTGCGTGATCAAGTTGTTGGGCGCCGGGGAATACGTCCTCGAGCTTCCCGGCGGCGATGTCGCCGGGCACTTCGGCCTCGCGGCCAAGGACTACTCGCATTCGACGGCGCCGAACCGGCGTTTCCCCGATGTGATCACCCAGCGGCTGCTGGTGGCGGCGATGGCCGGGCAGCCCCCGCCCTACTCAAACGACGAGCTGGCCGCGCTCGCGAAGCATTGCACCGAACAGGAAGACGCCGCCAAGAAAGTGGAGCGGCAGGTCGGAAAATCCGCCGCGGCCATGCTGCTCAGCACGAGCATCGGCAAGCCGTTTGACGCCATCGTAACCGGCGCGACCGGCAAAGGCACCTGGGTTCGCATTTCCCAGCCGCCCGTCGAAGGCAAATTGGACAACGCCCCGGCCGGACTCAAAGTCGGCGACCGCCTCCGCGTGCAACTGGTGAGCACGGATGTGGAGCGGGGTTTTATTGACTTCAAAAGTATCTGAGCGCGCGACTGCGCGCAAATCACAGCCGGCCAATGGCCAACCGACAAAGATCATTTTAATTAGGAAGCCAAGAATCCAGGAAGGGGAATGACGAATGACACGACCAAATACAAACGACCAACTACTGCCTCCCGGTCTTCAATATTTCACCGAGCAGCCGTAGGGTTCGCTCACGGGTTTGGCGATGGGCGAGCCGGATTTGAGCGCGTCGAGCGCGGCCTTGACGTAATTTGTCGCCCTGGCGATGTCGGAGGCATCAGCCGAGCGGATGCTGTCGATCGCGCCTTTGTAAACGAGGAGACCGTCGGCGTTGATCACATACATGTCGGGCGTGGTCTTCGCCCCGTAAAGGTGGCCGACTTTGCCGTCGGCATCGTGGAAATAAGCCGTGGGCTCGGCGCCGTTCTTTTTCAGCCAGGAATTTAATTCAGCCGGCGTGTAATCGCCGCCTTCACCACCGGGCGCGCCGGAGTTGATCGTCAGCCAGACGATGCCGCCCGCCGCGGCGGCCTTTTGCAGCGAGGGGATGTTGCCGCTGTCATAGTGTTTTTTCACGAACGGGCAGTCGGGGTTGTTCCATTCGAGCACGACGACTTTTCCTTTGTAGTCGGAAAGCGAGTGGGTCTGTCCATTGATGTCGGTAAGGGTGAAGTTGGGCGCGGGCGAGCCCACTTCGACGTTGGCGCGGACAACGCCGGCCAGAGCGGCAAAGGCGGCAAGTGCGGGGAGAAGGTTGCTCAGGATATTCATTTGCAGAGATTCTAAGCAAAATCCCGTCGATTTCCAGCCCACAACCGTATTTTATGTTCGCATGCCCGGCTGGCTCGCCGACTTTTTCCGATTTTTCGGGGGATTATTCTACTGGAACGCGCGCAAGACCCTCTTCCGCTGGCGCGGCGGGCACTGCCCGTGCCAAAATCCAAGCGATTCCGGCCGCGCGCTTGAAACCACCTGCGACGCCTGTTTGCACTGGCACCAACCCGCCCATTTCCGGTACGTGTGTCCGCTGCTCGTAACCACGCCGAACGGCCTGCGTTGTTCGGCCAACACCAAGGATGTGCGCCCATTCTGGGGCCGCGCCGCCGGTTTTTATGGCGGGACGCTCGCGGCTTCCGGCCTGGCGGCGATCCTGGTGGTCTTCGTTTTTTTGCGCGGCATCGGTTATCCTGTGCGCTTCATGGCGGTGGCGTGGCCTCCAGCCTGGTCGGAGATTCGCATCGCCCGTGGCGAATATTTTTTCCAAAAGGCCCGGCGCGCGTTCGCCACCAACCGGCCGAAGGAGGCCGGGCTCGCCCTCAGGAATGCCTATGAATGCAATCCTCTCGACTACCGGGCCGGCCTGATGCTGGCCAAGCTCTTCCAAGTGGGCCAGCCGGCGCAGGCGGATTTCGTCTACGCCCACCTGCTCGACGACGACCCCGTGCAATCCGCCCTCATCGCCGAGCAGTGGTATCGAGGCCTGCTCGCCCGTGGCGATTTTCCAGAAATCGCGCGAATTGTGCCGACCTTGCTCACCCGTGACGCGGCCCACGCCCAAGTGTGGATGCACGCGATGTTTTTTGCGACGCGACGCCTGGGTGACACCAGGCCGTTGCTCCCTATGCTCGCCCAAGACTATCCCCTCGCTCCCAGCCTGCGCCACTTGGTGGAAATCGAGCTGCTGATCGAGACCGGACGCACCAACGAGGCCCACGCGGCCTTGCACGACTTGCGCGTGGATATGTCTTACGCCGCCTACTATCAGGCCAGCGAACTGACCGCACTCGGGTTTCCGGATGAAGCCCTGGCCGCCATCAACAACCACGCCAGCCTCCTGCCCAGGCAGGATGTCTCCGCCTTGCGCCTCGATACTTTTGCCGCAAAAGGCTGGTCGAGCCTCGTGAACAATGAAGTGGAGCTTGTCCTCAGCGCCCCCAGCAACCCGGCCTCGGTTGAGCTGCTTTGCGCATATTTTATCCGCCACCCCAACCCGGAATTGTTCGCCGAGCTTTTCGAAAAGCTCCGGCATGAACCCCTGCCGCAGACCACGGCCACGTACCAAGCCACCATCGCCCTCTTCTGCGCCGCCGGCGTCAATGGCGACTGGCCGGACCTGCAAGTCGCCCGCAGCACACTCAGGCAGATCGGTCTCCCTTCCTTTGGTGATCTCGACCAAGCGGAGGCTTTTTTCCGTGGATCATCCAATCAGCAGCGGATCGGAAACATCCTGCCCCTGTTCCAACCGCCCCCTTTCGAGATCGCCTACGCGACCGCGAACAACCGCCCATCTCCCCCGGTCATGCTCGAGCCGCTTGCCCTCGACGTGACCTACGCCTTGTTTGAACATTACCCTGACCAACCGGTTGCCGCCACCCCATGAAACCGGCTTCACCCAGCCCGCGCCTGTCCCTCTCCCCGCTCGCGCGAATCAATCTCGCCCTGCTGGCGGTGCTGGTCGCCGCCTTCAGCCTGCTGCTCTGGCCGCAATGGCGCCACAACCCGGAGCTGTCGCACGGGCTCTTCATGCCGTTGATTTTCCTGCTGCTATTGCATGAAAGCCGCACCGTCGGCCCGGCACGGTTTTTACCCGCGCGCGGCGCCACCGCAATCGCGCTGGCGGGGCTGCTCGCCGCCGGGCTGGCCACGCTCGCGGCTGGCGGCCTCTTCACCGCCGCGCTCGACTGGTCGCATGCCCTGGTGGGTTTCATGCTCGCGCTCGCGCTCGTGCTGCTTCTGCTGGCCGGCTGGCTGGCCTTCGCGAGCGAGCCGGTGCGTCTCGTGCCGTTTAACTGGATTTCATTCACGGCAATCTTCCTGTGGCTGCTGTGCGCGCCCATTCCGCCCGGCACCTACATGCGCCTCACGTTCAGCCTGCAACTCAAGATCACAAGCTCTGTGCTCGCCACGCTGCATTTGCTTGGGATCGCCGCCATCCGCGACGGCAACCTCATCGAGCTGGCCAGCACCACGGTCGGGGTCGAGGAAGCGTGCAGCGGCGTGCGCAGCCTGATCTCCTGTGTATTCGCGGGTTTCTTTTTCTCCGCGGCCCTCGTGCGCCGGCCATGGTCGCGCGTCGTCATCATCGCGCTGGCGGCGCCACTGGCGCTCGTCATGAATTTTTTTCGTTCGCTCACGCTGACGCTGCTGGCCAACCAGGGAGTGGACATCAGCCACACCTGGCACGATGCCACCGGCTATGCCGTCCTGGGCGTGACGGCGCTGCTGCTCGGCGGACTCGCCTGGTGGCTGGCCCGCGGCGAAAAAACCAAACTCCTGGCCTCCTCCGCACCCGTCGCGCTCACGCCACGGGCGCTTCAGCCATGGCTGGCCGCCGGACTCGCGCTGGCCGTCGCCCTCGTGATTTTATTCGTCGCCAACACGCGCCGCACCCCGCCCGCCGCGCCCGTGCCGGATCTCGCCGCGATGGTGCCCATCCGGGCCGACGGGTGGAAGGTGGAAACGACCAACGATCTTTATCGTTTCGCCGACACCCTGCAAACCGATCACCTGATTCAGCGCATCTATTCAAGATCCGCACCCGATGGCAGCCCGCAGCAAGTCATCATTTACATCGCCTACTGGTCCGCGGGCCAGGCGCCCGTCAGCCTGGTGGCTTCCCACACGCCCGACGCCTGCTGGCCGGGCGCGGGCTGGCAGTCGGAACCGACCAGGGATGCGCGCCTCAACCTCGTGGTCGCCGGCCGCGTGCTGCCGGCGGCTGAATTCCGCGTTTTCAGCGGCGCCGTTTATCCCCAACACGTCTGGTTCTGGCATCTGTATGACGGCCGATCGATCGCCTATGAAGACCCCCACTCGCCCCGCGAACTTTTGCGGCTGGCCTGGCACTACGGTTTCGGCCACCAAGGCGAGCAGTTTTTCGTCCGCATCTCGAGCAATTGCGACTGGGCGGCCTTCGCGGACGATCCGCTGTTTCGCGATGTGTTTTCCCAGCTCCGGCCCTATGGGCTCTAAAAGTAAAAGGTATCAAGTTTCAAGTATCAGGAGTATGAGTGCAGCCTCTTGTCACTTGTTACCTGTCACTTGGTACTTGGGCGAAAACGCCCCTATTTCCCTGCTATGCTGAGGGCATGCCCTTCCGACTCACCCGACAGGAAAAATACATTCTCGGCTGCCTTGCCGGGCTGATCGTGCTGGGCCTGATCGGATTCGCCGTGCGCTAAAGCCGAATGATCGATTCCCGGCTTCCTGGTTTCCTCCTTAAAAAACAATTAGGGTGGCTTAAGAAGGAAGCCATGAATCCAGGAAGAAGCACGACCCAACCGCTAAACACTTGCCGCGCGCAAAGTTTCTGCAGTTGACTGAAGCGACGCGTGCATCCCCCTGTTTCCCTGACTCGTATACATCCATGAGATGTTTGCCACCCATGCCAGCCCACCTGCCGTTGCCGGCTTGGCCTCTGCCGCCGGCGCTTTCCGGGCTGGTGGCCATTGGCTTTCCCGCATGAGCGAACCCACCGAGGATCGGAGCGAGATCGATGCCCGCCTGCTGCAACGCATGGCGCGCGGCGACCGCGCGGCCTTCTCCGAACTTTACGATCGCTTCAGCCGGCCGCTCTATTCCGCCGCTTTGCGCATCCTCGGCGACGCGCGCGAGACCGAGGACATCGTGCACGATGTGTTCCTCACCATGTGGGAAAAATGCGCGGCCTTCTCCGCCGAGCGCGGCACCGCCTTCGCGTGGGCGGTCACGCTCACCCGCCATCGCGCCATCGACCGCCTGCGCCAGCGCCAGCGCCGCGGGGAACTGCTCGGCGCCTCCGTGCCCGCCGACCTGGGCTACGATGAAACGGCCGGCACGACCGATGCCCTCGTGTTCAAGGAAAAAGCCCAGCTCGTGCGCTCGGCGCTCGCCGCGCTGCCCGCCGAGCAAAAACAGGCCGTCGAACTCGCATTTTTCAGCGGACTCACGCAGCAACAAATCGCCGAAAACCTCCAGCAGCCGCTCGGCACCGTGAAAGCCCGCATTCGCCGCGGGTTGCTCAAGCTCCGGGACGCGCTCCGCCCCCACCATGATTGACGAACGCACAGAAGAGCTCGCCTCGCTCTACGCCCTCGACCTGCTCGAAGGCGCGGAACTCGCAGCGTTCGAAGCCTCGCTCGCACAGGACGCCGGGCTGCGCGCCCTCGTCCACGAACTGCGCGAGGCCGCCAGCACGCTCTCCCTGGCGGCGCCCGCATCCGCGCCCCCGGACTGGTTGAAATCCCGCCTGTTTGTATCCCTCGCAGAAAAATCGCGCACGGAAGACCGGCGCATCACGCCCTTTGCGCCGCCGGCCTGGATTCCGTGGGCCATCGCGGCGTGCCTTGCGCTCACCTCCGCGTGGCTCACCCAGCTTTATTTCACGCAAAAGTCCGAGTCCATCGCACAGCACGAGCAAGCCGCGCTGGCGCAGATGGAAATACAAAGCGTGCAAAACCAGCTTGAGGTCCAGCACATCCTCGCCAGCCGGCAGCTCGCCGACCTGCAGGAACAAATCAAAACCAGCGGAGATATCTCCCGCCTCGAAATCGCCAAGCTCGTCTCACTCCTCGGCAATTCGCCGCAAGCCCGCGCCGTCGCCGTATGGGATCAAACCACGCAGCAAGGCGTGCTCACGGTCGAGAAGCTGCCGGCGCTCGCCGCCGACAAGGATTACCAACTCTGGGTCATCGACCCGAAATATCCCGACCCGGTCAGCGGCGGCGTCTTCACCGTCGATGCCCACACGGGCACGGCCCGCCTCGCCTTTCATCCCGGCCAGCTCATCGCCACCGCCGCAAAATTTGCCGTCAGCTGCGAACGCAAGGGCGGCCGGCCCAAGCCGGAAGGTCCCATTGTGCTGCTGAGTGAGTGATCTGTTAAGTGCCAAGCAACAGGTAACAAGTAACAAGAAAAGTGCGCTGCGGAAATACTCCTGATACTTGTTACTTCATTTAAATCGGCACCAATGACCAGTAACCCTTAAAAACTTTTCTCGACGCCCCGCGGCGGCTCGCCAACGCTGAGTCCATGGTCATCAAACCCAAGGTTCGTGGATTCGTCTGCATCACCGCCCACCCCGCTGGCTGTGCCGCCCATGTGCAGGAATCGATCGATTACGTTAAGAAAAAAGGCCCGCTCAAAAACGGCCCGAAGAACGTATTGGTCATCGGCGCATCCACCGGCTACGGCCTGGCTTCGCGCATCGCCGCCGCCTTCGGCTCGGGCGCAGCCACGCTCGGCATTTTCTTCGAGCGTCCATCCGAGGCCGACCGTCCGGCCACGCCCGGCTGGTACAATTCCATCGCTTTCACCCGCGCGGCCCGCGCGGCCGGCCTCAAGGCTTTCAATCTCAATGGCGATGCCTTCTCCGACGATCTCAAGCGCCAGGCCCTCGACCTCATCAAACGCGAGATGGGGCCGATCGACCTCGTCGTTTACTCGCTCGCCTCCCCGCGCCGCACCCACCCGAAAACCGGCGCCGTGCATAAATCCGTCCTGAAACCCATCGGCACGTCCTACACCAATAAAACCGTGGACACCGACAAGGGCATCGTCAGCAACATCACCATCGAACCCGCGACCGAGTTCGAGGTCGCCGACACGGTGGCCGTGATGGGCGGCGAAGACTGGGAAATGTGGATGTACGCGCTCGACGACGCGAAACTTCTCGCGCCCGGCGCCACCGCCGTCGCCTACAGCTACATCGGACCCGAAGTCACCTGGCCCATCTACAAAAACGGCACGATCGGCCTGGCCAAGAACGACCTCGAGCGTGCGGGAAAACGCATCGACTCCCTGCTCAAGCTCAACCGCGGCCGCGCCTTCATCTCCATCAACAAGGCGCTCGTCACGCAGGCCAGTTCGGCCATTCCCGTGGTGCCGCTCTATATCTCGATCCTCTACAAAATCATGAAGGCGCGCGGCACCCATGAAGGTTGCATCGAGCAGATCCAGCGCCTTTTCGCCACGCAGATGTACGGCGGACGCGGCCTGGACTTCGACGAAACCGGACGCGTGCGCGTCGACGACCTGGAAATGAAGCCCGAGATCCAGGCGGAAATCGCCAAGATCTGGCCGCAAGTCACCACCGAAAATATCGAGGCCCTGACCGACATCGCCGGCTACCGCTCGGAGTTCTTGAAACTCTTCGGCTTCGGCCTGCCCGGCATCAACTACGATGCCGACATCGAGCCGCATATTCCGATGGAATAGAAGTAGCAGGTAACAAGTGGCAAGTAACAAGACTAGGCAGGCCGATCATGGATCGGGATCTCTTGGAACTTGATACCTGATACTTGTTACTTCACTCCGTCAGTTCCACACTGACGGACTGTCCGTTGTCCTTCGGCCCGAGTTTCAAAATGAAAGGCGCGGCGGTCTTCGCCCACTCCTCGGCTTTGGGATAGCTCGCGGCGCCATCCGCCCAGCACTGTTGCAGCATGTCCGTATTGATGATGCCGGGATTGAGCGGCACAGCAGCCATACCCGCCGGCAATTCCTCCGCCAGCGCTTTCGTCAGTCCCTCGATGGCCCACTTCGACGCGCAATACGGCGCGACTTCCGGCGAGGTCGAGCGGCCCCAGCCCGAGCTGAAATTCACGATGACGCCTTGCTTGCGCGCAATCATCGCCGGCGCAAAGGAGCGGATGACGTTGGCCACGCCTTTCACATTGACGTCGATCAACCGAGAAAACTTATCGGCCGGCACCTGCCAGAGCGGTGCGGGATCGTTCATGAGCGCGGCGCAGTTGATGAGAAAATCCGGCACGACTTCGGGGCCGAGCACGCGCTCGGCCCAAAGCTGCACTTTGGTCGCATCGGCGACATCGACCGCGTCGAAACTGTGCGGCGCCGGGTGCGCAAAACGCAGGTTGATGATTTCCCCCGAATTGCGGCTGCAGCCGATGATCGTGTGGCCCTCGGTGATCCAGCATTCGGCCAGTGCCCGGCCTAGACCGCGGGTGACGCCGGTGATAACAATTTTCATGCAGTGAAAATTGATAGAAGTAACAGGTATCAGGTAACAAGTATCAAGTGTCAGGTTTCAAGTAACAGGAGGTGGTGTCTGTTCTTGTCACTTGTCACCTGATTGCAGGCTGAATCGATTCAGGTGGGCGTCGGCACAGGCGTTCATCACGTCGGCGACTTTCTGGAGCTGGGTGGCTTTGTCGGCCTTGATCAGGACAGGGATATCCCGGTCCACGTCATGCACCTGCTTGAGCCGCGGCAGGAGATCGGCGTCGGCAATGGTTTCGCCGTTGAAAGAGATGACCCCGTCCTTGCTGATGGCGATCTCGACCTTGCCCTTGAATTCATTTTTGCCCGCGCCGGTGAATTTCGGCAGCGTGATGTTCATCGTGACGGCGGACTTGAACTGCATCGTCACGAACGAGAAGAAAATCAGCATGACGAGCACGTCGATCAGCGGCACGAGGTTCATCTCGGGCCGTTTGCGACGTTTCTGGTAGAGGCCGCTGATCATGACGACGGTGACTGCCGGTAACGCTGGAGCACGCGCTCCAGCAGCACGTCGAGTTGGGCCGCGTAGTTTTCAACCCGGCGCTGGAAAACGCCGCTGCCGACCAGCGACGGGATGGCGATGGAAAGGCCGATGACCGTTGCGGAAAGTGCCAGCGCCACGCCTTTGGTGAAGGCCACCGGGTCGGGCAGGCCGGTGTCGGGGGCGATTTGCGAAAAAACCTGCAGCAGGCCGGTGACCGTACCGGTGAGGCCAAGCAGCGGCGCGGCGGCATAAATGACGTCGAGGTACGGGATGCCGCGCTCCATGCGGTTGATTTCGAGACGTGCGAAGGCCTTGACCGCCCCTTCGTCATGCGCGTGCTTCTCGGCAAACTCGACGATGCGGGCCAGCGTCGAATGACGGCCGCCGGGCACCGGCTTGCCCGCCACGATGGCATCGACCAGGTCATCCGGCATGACGGCGTGGCGGCGCAGCGCGAAAGCGCGCTCGCAGATGATATACAGCGCAACCGTGAAACAGACCCCGAGCGGGTAGATCAGGAGGCCTGCGCCTCTAAAAACGTCAGATAACCTTTGAAATGTTTCCATTATGGCTTTGAAGGTGAATGGCTTGATCAGACGCCTGCCAAGCGGAAAAGGTTCATAAATTTTTTGGAAGTAACAAGTATCAGGTAACAAGTGTCAGGAAGAAGAGCTTCTTGGAACTTGATACCTGTCACTTGATACTTCTCACCGTCACTTACTACTTCCGTCGCTGTCCTACGCGACTAAATACGGCAGGCGCGCGGCGGCGGCGGTCACGGCGGCACGGCCTTCCAGCAGCTCGCCGATGGGATCCCAGCGGCCGTTGACCAGCGCGTCGCGCGCGGCTTCGCGGATGACCGTCTTCACCTTTTGCCCGCCGAAGCGGATTTCCTGCGCGGCGACATCGACGACGAGCTCGACGGCCGGATTGGCTTCGATCGCAGCGGCGATCTTCGCTATATCCTCGCGGCTCGCGGCCAGGCACGGGATGCCGAGCGTGGTGCAGTTACCGAAAAAGATTTCGGCAAAACTTTCGGCGACCACCGCGCGGATGCCGTATTTCTGGATGGCCTGCGGCGCGTGCTCGCGCGACGAGCCACAGCCAAAATTCGTGCCGCTGAGCAGGATATTGGCGCCCTTGAAACGCGGCTCGTTGAGCGGATGCGGTTTGTCGGTGCCATCGGCGTTCTTGCGCATGTCGAAGAAAAGGAATTCGCCCAGCCCGTCGAACGTGACGCACTTCATGAAGCGCGCCGGGATGATGCGGTCCGTGTCGATGTCGTTGCCGGGCACGAAAACGCCGCGGCCGGTGACCTGGGTTATTTTTGCAAGAGCCATGGGAGAAAAGTTTTTTAACCGTCGATTGTTTTTGTGGGCGGGGTGCCCTCACCCCGCATGGTTTATTCAGTTGTTCGTCACAGCGAAGACTTCGCGCGCGTCGGCGACCGCGCCGGTGACGGCAGCGGCGGCAACCATGAGCGGGCTCATGAGGATGGTGCGGCCGGTCGGGCTGCCCTGGCGGCCCTTGAAGTTGCGGTTGGAGGAACTGGCGCAGAGCTGGTCGCCGATGAGCTTGTCGGGATTCATCGCCAGGCACATCGAACAGCCCGCCTCGCGCCATTCGAAGCCGGCGTCGCGGAATACTTTGTCGATGCCGAGCGAGGCGCAAAGCAGGCCGACTCCCTGCGAGCCGGGCACGGCGATGGCTTTCACACCGGCAGCGACGTGCCGGCCTTTCAAAAATTTTGCGACCTCCTGGAAATCGCTCAAGCGTCCGTTCGTGCACGAGCCAAGGAAGGCGACGTCGATCTTCGTTCCCTTGATCGGCGCACCCGGCTTGAGCTTCATGTAGGCCAGCGCTTCCTCGATGGACGTTTTTTCGTCGGCCACCTTGGTTTTCGCCGGATCGGGGATGTTCTCGGTGATGGAGATGCCCTGCCCCGGATTGATGCCCCACGTGACGGTGGGGGCAATGTCCGAAGCGTTGATGGTGACGACATCGTCGTAGGTGCAGCCGGGATCGCTCGCCACGGCCTTCCAGCGCGCGACGGCCTCGTCCCACGCGGCGCCCTTCGGCGAATACGGCCGGCCTTTCAAATAGGTAAACGTTGTCTCATCGGGATTCACGTAGCCGGCGCGCGCGCCGCCTTCGATGGACATGTTGCACACGGTCATGCGCTCCTCCATCGAGAAACGGTCGAAGATCTCGCCGCCGTATTCGTAGGCGTAGCCGGTGCCGCCGTTCACGCCCAGTGTGCGGATGATATGCAGGATGACATCCTTCGCGTACACGCCCGGACGCAGCCGGCCGGTCACGTTGATGCGGCGGACTTTCAATTTGCCCAAGGCCATCGTCTGCGTGGCGAGCACATCGCGGATTTGCGTCGTGCCGATGCCGAAGGCGATCGCGCCGAACGCGCCATGCGTGCTCGTGTGGGAGTCGCCGCAAGCGATCGTTGTGCCGGGCTGGGTGATGCCCTGCTCCGGGCCGACGATGTGCACGATGCCCTGCTTGCCCGTCGCGCGGTCAAAAAAGGTGATGCCAAAGTCGTGGCAGCTCTTGCGCAGGTCCTTGATCATGGCATCGGCCAGCGGATCGGCAAAGGGCTCGCTGAACTGGTCGGTCGGCACGATATGGTCGACGGTCGCAAACGTCCGGTGCGGCATCGCGACCTTCAGGCCAAGGTCGCGCAGCATGCCGAAGGCCTGCGGGCTGGTCACCTCGTGGATGAGGTGCGTGCCGACGAGCAATTGCGTCTGGCCATTGGACAGCGAGCGGACGGCGTGGGCGTCCCAGACTTTTTCGAAGAGTGACTTGGGCATGGGTGGAAGAGGAAAAGCGGAAGTTTAAAATTGGGAAATCGGGAAACGGAAAGGCTGATTCGAACGGCAGGGCATAAAGCCCGACCGACAGAGGATAGCAAATCCTTGCGTTGCGTTAAAATACTTGTTTTGTGTCCTGTGATGCCCAGGGAGTATCAGTTTCCCTTCGAACTAAGGCACCTCGTCTATTTCCGCGAGGTGGCGCGCACCCTGCATTTCCGCAAGGCGGCCGAGGCGCTGGCCGTGGCCCAGCCGGCACTGAGCCGGCAGATTGCGCAACTCGAGGCGGGGCTGGGTGCGAAGCTTTTTGTCCGTTCGCGCCGGCGGGTGGAGCTCACCCCGGCCGGGCAGGCGTTGAACGAGCGCCTCGATCCGATCCTGCGCTCGCTGGCGGCGGTGCCGGCAGAGCTGCATGCGCTGGCCGGCGGCGAAATCGGCTACCTGCGCGTGGCCTTCACCGGCCTGGCCATGGCCACGGTGCTGCCGGGCATCCTGCGCAAGTTCCATCGCCGTTTCCCCGGCATCCGGCTGGCGCTCAACGAATCGCCGACCTCGGCCCAGCTCGCCGCGCTGGCCACGGGCGATATCGCCTGCGGCTTTTTCCATCCCGATGCGGTCGTGCCCGGCCTGCGCACGCATCAGCTCCTGCGCGAGCGCAATGGCGTGCTCCTGCCTGCCGACCATCCCCTCGCCCACCGCGCGCAGCTGCGGCTGCGCGAACTGGCCCAGACGCCCTTCGTGCTGTTTCCGCGCATGCACAACCCGGGATTTTATGACCGTATGCTGGCTGCCTTCGCGCAGGCGGGCATAACGCCGCGCATCGCCGAGGAAGTCTGGCCGCGGGCCAACGGCATCGGCCTGGTGCGCGCGGGACTCGGGGCGACCTTCATGTGCCCGTCGGAGGCCCGGCACCTGCCGCCGGAAGTTGTTTTCAAAACCCTCACCGGGCCCGCGCCGGAGAGCCGGCTGGTGCTCGGCTGGAAGCCGGCGCCCGCGCCCGACCCGGCGCTGGCCGCCTTCCTCGCGGTGGCGGCACCATCTTAATTTACCAAGCCATTAGCCACGAGAGCAGCGGTGTTATTGCGCAATAACACCGCTGCTCTCGTGGCAATCCCTGATTCAATCTGGGATTCCGGCTTTCAGCCGGGTCAGCAGCTCCTGCATTTCCATGTCGAGCTGGCTGTTGGGAGCGATGCTCAACGCACTTTGCGCGGCCCGGACGGCATTGTAAGCGTCCTTGGGATAGTTGGTCTTAATATGCTCGGCAAAGGGTTGCACGATGCGGCTGAAAAACTCCATGCCCGCACCATGCCCATAAGCCTTGAGAACAGAATAGTAGGTACGAATCTGCGCCTCCGCGCCATCCTTCGCCATGCTTTGGCTAATGATATCGGCCGCGTGTTCGATGTTCAGATCGACGCGTTCCGGCCCCACCTTGTGCGCAAACTGGCTCTCTTCGACGTCGGCCGCACTGGTTTCGCCGCGGGCGCGCATGCTCTCAGCGATCAAGCGGATAAAGACCGCCTCGATGTCGGGATAATTTTTGAAGGCAAGCCTGGCCTCGCGCAGTGTGGCTTCGAGGTCCGTCGCGCCGGCCCCCAGGCGTTTTTGCGCAGTGAGCAGTATATCCCACGCCACCAGGTGCCGCGGCTCGTAATTTACCGCCGCCCGGGCCGCGCGGGCCGCGGCCGCAAATTGCCCGAGGGTGAAGTAAGCAGAAGCAAAATCGGCATTGACGCAGGCCTGCCGCCACGATGGCCGCTGGCGGAAACCCTCGGATAGAAATTTCAGTTCATGATCTGAAATGGGTCCCCAGGTTTGTGGATCGATGGCGACGCCGGTGACAAACTGCTGGTTGGCATAGCGGCCGACATCGAGCTGCCAGTGGCCATTCTGGTCGAGATAGCCAAACCAGGCATGCCACGCATCGTTCCCGGCGCCGGAAAAAAACAACGTGGGCACGCCCTTGGCCTTGCCAACTTCACAGGCGAAATAAGCCTGGTCGACACAGATGCCTCCCTTGGTCACAATCGTCGGCAAATCGTAGTGGTCCTCCGGCCAGTTATATTGGGCCTGCTGCACGCGATCCACCCGGTAGCGCACCATGCCGTAAACCGTGGGGAGCTCGGTAATCGGCGTTGAAATGTGGTGCTGCGCCCAATCGAGCTCGGCCAGGGGCGCAACCGCATCGACGACAAACTTGAGCTCGGAAGCAGGCAGGCGCGAAAGCGGCTGGAGTGTTTGTCCGGTTTCATCGGCCTGCACCCAAAAGGCAAAGGCCGCGGCGGGATCGGGCAGCGTGCGCGGCAGTTGCAAGGCACTGACCTGCCCATGCGGCCAGCTCGGCGGCGGCGGCACATCGTAAACCAGGGCGATCGCCAGCGCGAGCTCGGCATAGGTGGAAAATTTTTCGGGATAGCGCGCCTGCAATTCATTGAGGATGCCAAATGAATTCGTCAGCAGGTCGCAGGGCGAAACCAGCGAGAAAAACTCGGCGGAGAAATCGGTGTGGCCCAAAAGCCAGGCCTGCAGCGCCGGCGAAAGGCGGTCGCCCAGCGGGCGGTGGCGCACATCAAATTGCCTGGGCATGTTGGCATGGCCCACTTTCGCGGCCCCGATGGCGTTGGCCCATTGCGAGAAAAACTGGTCATCCGGCAGCGCAAAAAGCTCGGCCCAGCGGCTCAGGAGGAACCAGGCTTCGGCAGCCTGACTGTCGTTCTCGTAGGCATGGAAGGCCAGGCTGCGCAGTCCCGGAACGAGGCCTTTCCAGCCGGAGGTGGCGGCGACGTGCTCAATCTCGGCCAGGCGGGCGGCGGACGGCGGCGCATTCAGTTCGTCGCTCGTAAACTGGGTCAGTGCGGATAGGCGGACAGCAAGGCCGACGAAGAAAACCACGCCGATTTTCCAGGAATTCATGCGCATCGGACTGAAAATATGGTTAAATGGGTTCCAAAACCAGACGAATCCAAAAAGAGAACCGAGATTCTTTTAACCGCGAATTCACGCGAATGGACGCGAATAAGACCGTCATCTTTTAGGAGCACAATTTGTCCCGCGCCAAGGTCACCGGACTCAGGCAATTTACGACCCCGAAAAACCGGACTTTTACCACTGCTCAAAAAATCTCTTGAACTCCTCGCTGCGACTCGCGAGGTTTTCCCTTCGCTTTGGTGGGTTACTCAAGTGGCCAACGAGGGCGGACTGTAAATCCGCCGGCTAACGCCTTCGATGGTTCGAATCCATCACCCACCACCATTCATCGCAATGCGATGAATGCCACGCCATAGCCCAACGGGCGAAGGCGGGCCGCCTTGAACGCCCAACGTCCAAGGACAAGCCCCTCGACGGGTTCGACAGGCTCACCGCAGGCTCGCTCGGGGCTACGAATGGCACGGCCACCAGCCTTCGCTCCTTCGGAGCTACGGCTTGGCAAGCCACTCCCGGCTGCCACGCCGAAGTGCACGTAGGCGGGCCGCAATGCGATAAGTGCCACGCCATAGCCCAACGGGCGAAGGCGGGTCGCCCTGGACGCACAAGCACAGGCCAAGTAACAAGTATCAGGTATCAAGTTCCAAGATGGCCGACCCCTCCTGTCTCCTGGCTCTAATCCTGTTACTTGGCACCTGCTACTTGTTACTTTTCCGACTCCCATCGGCCCACCATTCGCTTTTTTTCCGAACGTGATTCACCATAGTCGAGACAATGAACACCCCCACTGGTATCCATCATGTAACCGCCATTGCCAGCGACCCGCAGGCCAATGTCGATTTTTACGCCGGCCTGCTCGGGCTGCGGCTGGTCAAAAAGACGGTTAACTTCGACGATCCTTCCGCCTACCATCTCTACTACGGCGATGAAACCGGGACTCCGGGATCGATCATGACTTTTTTCTACTGGCCCGGCCAGGGCAGCCGCGGGCGCGTGGGCTCGGGTCAGATGACCGGCCTTTCTTTTTCCGCGCCACCGCTGTCGCTCAATTATTGGCACGACCGGCTCATCCGGCACGGGATTGCGGTGGAGCATAAGAACCTTTTCGGCGAGGAAGTGCTGGTGTTCGCCGATCCCGACCACATCCCGTGTCAAATTGTGGCCGTGGCCGACGACAACCGCACGGGCTGGGCCGGCGGCAGCATCCCGTCCGCGCAGGCATTGCGCGGTTTTCACACCGCCGAGCTGACCGTACACACGGCCGCACTGACCGAGAAACTCCTCACCGGCGAAATGGGCTATCGGCTGGTGCGGCGCGAGGGTAACCGCGCCCGCTTTGAAGCCGGGCCGGGCGGCTCGGGCCGCTTCATCGATGTCATCGGCGACGCCACGACGACACCGGGAATGCAGGGCACCGGCACGATCCACCACGTCGCTTGGCGCGTACCCGACGCGGAAAGCCAGCTCGAGATGCAAGAACAGCTGGCTGACGCCGGCTACGATGTGTCGGCGGTCAGGGATCGGTATTACTTCCACTCGATCTACTACCGTGAACACGGGGGTATCTTATTTGAGATCGCCACCGACGCTCCCGGCTTTTCGGTGGATGAACCGGTGGCATCCTTGGGCACGGTACTCAAGCTGCCGTCACAATTCGAACGCGCGCGCAAGCAAATCGAGGCCGCGCTGCCACCGCTGCAGGAGCCGCGCACCTACGCCTGATGGCGTAGGTGGCAAGTAACAAGTGTCAGGTATCAAGTATCAGGATTAAGATGGCCACTCTCGGTTCTGTTGCCACAAGTCCGAATTCTTGTCACTTGGTACCTGTCACTTGTTACTTCTTTCAATATGCCCAAATTACATGAAACCACCAGCACCTCCCGGTTTGGCTCGACGTTTTCGCAGGCGCGCGGCGCGGTCATCCTGGTTCATGGCCGCGGTTCGTCCCCGCACGATATCGCCGGGCTTGCCGATGTGATCCCTGGCGCCAGCGTCGCCTTCCTCGCGCCGGCGGCGACGGATGGAACCTGGTATCCGCAACGGTTCCTTGCCCCGCTCGAACGCAACGAGCCCTGGCTTTCAAGCGCGCTGGACGTGATCGACCAGCTCATGGCCGAGGTGCTGGCAGCCGGCATCGCGGCGGAGCAAATCGGGCTCGCCGGTTTTTCCCAGGGCGCCTGCCTGGTGCTGGAGTATGCGGCGCGCCATCCCCGCCGCTACGGTTTTGTCGCCGGTCTCAGCGGCGCGCTGATCGGCCCGCGCGACACGCCGCGGCCCGCCGGCGACCTGCAGCGCACGCCGGTCTTGCTGGGTTGCGCGGAATTGGACGCGCACATCCCGGTCGATTACGTCGAGCGGAGCGCAGAAATATTTACCCGGCTCAACGCGGACGTGACGAAGCAGATTTTTCCCGGCGCCGTGCACGGCATTTTCCCCGCGGAAACGGAATGGTTGAAGAAGCGGGCGCTCGGCTAGCGCCAAGCGCCAAGTGGCAAGTATCAGGTAACAAGTGACAAGAATTCGGACTGGCGGCAAACGGGCTGCGAATGATTCATCTTAATCCTGCTACTTGATACCTGTTACTTGGTACTTGGTATCCATCACTTGTCCCTACAACCTTCAGCGTCATGCGCGACTTAATGGAACATCCGATCCTCCACGGTTTGTTGCCGCACCTGCTGACGGTGGTGGGTTTCCTGCTCGCGCTTTTTTTTGTGGCGCGCCTCATGAGCGAGAAACGCCAGCCGAGCAACACAGTCGCATGGCTGCTCGCCATCGGGCTCATCCCCTACGTCGGCGTTCCGTTGTATCTGATTTTTGGCGGTCGCAAGCTCAAGAGCCTGATCGCGCGTAAAAACCGGCTTTGCCCAGTGCTGCCGGGCATCCGGCCCATCGTTTACACCGGTGCGGCCTTCTCCACCGCGCATACGGCCGCCGCGGCCGGCGCGTGCCCGCCCATCGGCGGAAACACCGTCCGCCTGCTCACGACTGGCGAGGAAGCCTACGCCGCACTCGAGGACCACATCCGCGCCGCGAAACACTCCATCCATATCATGACTTTTATCCTCGGCCGCGACAGCGTCGGCCGCCACTTCGTGCAATTGCTGGCCCAGCGCGCGCGCGAAGGGATCAAAGTCCGCCTGATGCTCGACGCCGTGGGCTGCCTTTTCTCGAGCCGCAGTTTTGTCGATCCCCTCCGCGAGGCCGGCGGCGAGGTCGTGCGCTTCCTGCCGGTGCTGCCGCTGCAACCGCGCAGCTCGGCCAACCTACGCAATCACCGCAAAATTGCCATCTTCGACCACCAGACGGCCATCATCGGCGGCCATAATCTCGCCCGCGAATACATGGGGCCGACCCCGTTCAAGAAACGCTGGCACGACTTCGGCGCCGTCGTTTCCGGTCCGGCCGCCGCGCTGCTCAACGAGGTGTTCCTGGCCGACTGGAGTTTTGCCGGCAAGGCCGACCTGGATGCCTTGCACGGGGAAACTCAGGCCGATCTCGGCGCCCCGCGCGGCTCGAGCGAACTCCAGGTCGTGGCGAGCGGCCCCGATGTCGATGGCGACCCGATTTATGAGTCGTTAATCTCAATGATCCAGGAGGCCGAGCGCAGCATCTGGATTGTCACCCCCTACTTCATTCCCGACGAGGTCCTCTTTCGCTCGCTCATGGTCAAGGCCCGCGCCGGCCACGACGTCACGATCATCGTGCCGGTGCGCTCCAACCACCGGGTCGCCGACTACGCGCGCCGCTATTACACGCGCGAACTGGCCAAGGCCGGCGTGCACGTGCGCCTCTTCCACCACGGCATGCTGCACAGCAAGGCAGTCATCGTGGACGACCGGCTGGCGCTCATGGGCTCGGCCAACTTCGACCTGCGCAGCCTCCTCGTGAACTTCGAAATCGGCGTCCTGGTTTACTCCGAACCCGACGTGCTCGCGATGAAAGCCTGGGCCACCGACCTGTATAACCAGAGTCATGCCCTGAAGCCGGACCGCGTTAAAAAATTCAACCTGCTGGGCAACGTGGCGGAGGACCTGAGTCGTTTGCTAGCCCCATTGTTGTAAACGGGGCTAGCAAACGACTCAGGTCCTCCGCCAATTACAGATTACAAATTCCAGATTACAGATGGAGAAACCTGAAGCCCTCACCAATTTGTCATTCCGCGTGCAGCCAGGAATCCCTGGATGCTGCTATCTGTAATTTGCAATCTGTAATTCAAGTTGATGTCCGCGCCTGCGCGGCCATCAGCTTGTAATCGGCCGCGTCGCGCAGCGCTTCCCAGCTGGCGTCGATGATGTTGTCGCTCACGCCGACCGTGCCCCAGATGCCGTGGGCATCGCCGCTCTCGATCAGCACGCGCGTGCGCGAACTCGTCCCCTGTTTGCCCTCGAGGATGCGCACCTTGTAGTCGCGCAGCTCCATTTCCTTGA
This sequence comes from Opitutaceae bacterium, assembly GCA_035569995.1. Taxonomy (GTDB): domain Bacteria; phylum Verrucomicrobiota; class Verrucomicrobiia; order Opitutales; family Opitutaceae; genus DASRHD01. The sequence goes on from DATMLS010000034.1 coordinate 37,551, forward strand.
GCTGCGGATAGACGCCCTCGAGCGCGAGGCGCAGGGCCTTGTCGAGCGCGCCGACCGGGCCCGTGCACTCGGCGACGGTGTGCACCGACTCGCCCTTGACCTTCAATTTCACCGTGGCCTCAGCCCACAACTCATCGCCATGCCGCTCGATGATGACGCGATAACCTTCGACCTCGAAAAACGTCTTCCGCTGGCCGAGGCATTTTGCGACGAGCAGTTTCAGCGACGCATCCGCCGCCTCGAATTCGTAGCCGCGAAATTCCATTTCCTTCAACTCCTCGATCAGGCCCTTGAGTTCGGGCGCCTTTTCGTCGATCTCGAAGCCCAGCTCGCGCGCCTTGATTGCGAGGCTGCTGCGGCCGGCCATGTCGGAGACCAGCACGCGCGTGCGGTTGCCCACCAGCGCCGGGTCGATGTGCTCGTAGCTGCGCGCGACTTTGGAGGCGGCGTTGGCGTGCAGCCCGCCCTTGTGCGCAAAGGCTGACGCGCCGATGTAAGGCGCCTTCGGGTCGGGCCGCAGGTTGGCCAGTTCGTCGAAAAACAGCGACAGCTCTCGCAGCTCGCCAAGGTTTTTCGCGCAGACCGCGGTGCGGCCCATCTTCAGGAACAGGTTGGGCAGGACCGTGGTGAGATTGGCGTTGCCCACCCGCTCGCCGTAGCCGTTGGCCGTGCCCTGCACCAGCGTCGCGCCGGCCGCGACGCCCGCAAGCGTGAGCGCCACGCCGAGGCCGCCGTCGTTGTGACAGTGCACGCCGACCTTGTCGCCGCCGAACTCGGCCACGACGCGTGTCACGATGGCCTGGAAATCGTTCACCATCATGCCGCCATTGGTGTCGCACAAGGAGAGGTTGCTCGCGCCGCCGCGCAGCGCCGCGGCCAGCGTCTTCAGCGCATAGTCGGGATTGTCGCGGTAGCCGTCAAAAAAATGCTCCGCATCGTAAATCACCTCGCGGCCCTGCGTGGTGAGAAAGCGGATGCTGTCCTCGATCATCGCGAGGTTCTCCTCCGGCGTGGTGCGCAGGATTTCCGTCACGTGCAGCAGCCACGTTTTGCCCACGAGCGTGAGCACGGGCATGCCGCTGTCGAGCAGCGTGCGCAATTGCGGGTCGTCTCCGGCCTTGCCGCCCGCGCGGCGCGTGGCGCCAAACGCGGCCAGGCGCGCATGCTTGAGCCGCAGGGTCTTCGCCTCGGCAAAAAACGCGATGTCGCGCGGATTCGAGCCGGGAAAGCCGCCCTCGATATAATCCATGCCGAACGCATCCAGTTTTTCCGCGATGCGCAGCTTGTCGGCGACGGAAAAGCTGATGCCCTCGCCCTGCGTGCCATCGCGAAGCGTGGTGTCGTAGATTTTTAGGGCGGGTTGAGCGGAAGAGGTGAAGGTTTTCATGTGGGGAAATAGGAAACCCCGGGTTTAAGGCCCGGGGTCTTCAGCGGTGGGTGGCGTGCGATCTGCGCTTACGCCGAGTCTCCGCGCCCGGGCTGGTTGGGCTCGCTAATAATCGCGATCGCAATGGTGGAAAACGGGGACATTGCACTATATAAAGGGCAGTAAGCAGCAGGTGTCAAGTGGGTGATAAGTACCAAGTAACAGGTATCAAGTATCAGGAGTGAGGTGCGCCTCTTGTTACCTGTTACTTGGTACTTGGTACTTGGTACTTGGCGCAATTGTTACTTAAAAAAAGATGGCTTCACTCAGCGCGTTTTCGGGCGCAAGCAGGCTGGCGGTCGTGGGCAGCGTCACGCGGCCCGCGCCAAAATCGGCCTCGAAGACACTGGCGTTTTTCGCAAAATCGCCGGACCAGCGGAATTGGCGCGCATCGCCGTAGTCGAAGCGCAGTTCAATGCTGCCGGGCGTCCCGGCGGGCATGGGTGCGCCCGCGTAGTTCACCGCCGGCGCCGCACCGCAGTTGGCCAGGCGCTCGCGCGTCCAGGCCAGCAGCACGCGGCCTTCGGCGGCAAAGGCCGGCGCCGCGGCGACCGTGACGGAGCGCAGGCCCTGGACGAGCACGGCGGGTTCATAGGCAGAGAGAAATTGCCCGATGTTCTGCCGCACGTGCAGCAGGCGCGCGCCAGCGAGGTCGCGCACGGCCTCGGGCCGCGGCCAGGGATAAGTGAGCGCATCGGACGGGGCGGTGGCGCTGTCGATGAGCACCCGCTGCGACTCGCGCAGGAGATATTGGTAATCGGTCAGGCGCGACATCACGGTAAAACGGTGCACCCAGTAATACAACGGCAGGTCGGCCGAGAGACAGATGGAGACCTGGCTCTCCAAAAACTGCCGCGCCATCCGCGGATAACTGAGCGCGACAAATTCAACGCACCGCGTGTCGTCCTTGGATTTCCCCAAAAAGCATTCGCCGTAGATTTTGGCGCGCATCTCCATCGCGTTGTCCTCGAAATGCAGCGGGCAGAGCATGACCACCCGGCAGGGATAGCGCTGGGCAAAACGCAGCGCGTTCTGGAACTGCACCAGGGCGTCCTCCACGGTCGTGCCGAAGCCGAGGTGCAGCACCAGGTTGAGCTGGGTGGCCTTGAAATCGGTGGGCGCAGCGCCGCCTTTCGCGGCGGTGTCATCCCACATCTTATCGAGGCCGCCCGAGATGGAGCCCACCTCTACATCAAGGCCGGGGAGAGCTTGGAAAACGGAAGACATGTCAGGAAATGACGAATAACGAATAGCGAATGACGAATGCTTCCTTCATATTGGGGGAATGTACGCCGCGCTTTTCGGTTTCCGGGTGCATTGGACAGTCGTCATTCATCATTCGCCATTCGTCATTCCGCGCTTGGCGCGGCGTTAGGGTTGCCTCCACACGTGTTCACTTTTCGCCAGCAGCGCGTCGGCGCTCGCGGGACCCCAGGAACCGGCCGGATAGCTGTCCATGCCTTCTCGGCCGGCCGCCGCCCAGCTCTCCAGCACCGGCGTGTAAAGTTGCCACGAGGTCTCGGCCTCGTCGCCGCGGATGAAGAGCGTGCCGTCGCCGATCATCGCATCGAGCACGAGGCGCTCGTAGGCCTCGGGCGTGTTGGAGCCAAAGGTCGTGCTGTAGCGGAAATTCATTTTCACCGGCTGGGTGCGCGTCTCGAGGCCGGGGATTTTCCCGTTGAGCACGAGGCTGAGGCCCTCGTCTGGCTGGATTTGAAAAGCCAGGGTGTTGGCCGCGAGGTCGAATTTGTGGCCCTCGGCGAAGAGCGTGCCCGGGGGACACTTGAAGTTGATCGCGATTTCGGAGACGCGGCGCGCGAGGCGCTTGCCCGAGCGCAGGTAAAACGGCACGCCCTGCCAGCGCCAGTTGTTGATCGAGAGGCGGATCGCGGCGTAGGTCTCGGTGGCGGACGACGGATTGACGCCCGGCTCCTTGAGGTAGTCGATGACCTGCTTGCCGCCCATCATGCCGGCGGCGTATTGCGCGCGTACGACGTCGCCGCCCGGTCCAAGCGCGAGCGGCTGGATGGCCTTTAGAACCTTCACCTTTTCGTCGCGCACGGCCTCGGCCGCGAGCGACACGGGCGGCTCCATCGCCGTGAGCGCGAGCAGCTGCATGGTGTGGTTCTGGATCATGTCGCGCAGGCAGCCGCTCTGCTCGTAGTAGCCGGCGCGTGCCTCGACGCCGACCTGCTCGGAGACGGTGATCTGGATGGAGTCGACGAAATTGCGGTTCCACAACGGCTCGAAGATGGCGTTGGCGAAACGCTGCACGAGGAGATCCTGCACGGTTTCCTTGCCGAGGTAATGGTCGATGCGATAAACTTGGTGTTCCTCGAACACGCTGCGGATCGTGCCGTTGAGCGCTCGGGCCGAGGCGAGGTCGCGGCCAAAGGGTTTCTCAATGATGACCTTTGCCTGGTGCGCCTGGCCGAGGTATTTGCGGGCGAGGCCGCTCGCACCGAGGTTGACCAGGATGGGCGTGAAAACCGTCGGCGGCGTCGAGATGTAGAAAAGCGGCTGGATCTCGCGGCCGATTTTTTTCTCGATCGCGGAAATGTGCTGCGCGAGGCGGTCGAAGGCCGGTTTCTCGTCGTAGCCGCCGGCGACGTAGCTGGTGTTGGCGGCGACATGCCCCCAGATGTCGTTGTTGAGCTCGCGGCGCGAGAATTCGCGGATGGCCTCGGCCGCCATTTTTTGAAACTCGGCGTCGGGGATGGGCTTGCGGCCGTAACCGACGAGGTGGAAATCGGCCGGCAGCAGGTTGTCCGCCGCGAGGTTGTAGATCGCGGGGATGAGCTTGCGGGCGGTGAGGTCGCCCGAGGCGCCGAAAATCACGACGACCGTGGGAGGCGCGCCGCGGTGTTTGCTCAGGCCCTGCAAAAAGGGATGACGTTGCGTTTCTTCAGCCATGGTGGGGGAAAAGTTTGGGCATTGGCGGGATGAGGCAAGGGGAAATGCAATTTTCGCCGTCATTGGTCATTTGTCCTTGGTCATTGGTCACTGGTGCGACCGGTAGTTGGTAATTTGTATTTGGTATCAGAATCAGTCCGAACGGTGATCCGTAGCCAACGGCCACCAACTACCAACTTCGCTACGCGAAATTCTTCGGAAACAGCGGCACGTTTTCAAAATGCCGCACCTCGGGCGAGCCGCCCCCGGCATGCGTCGCGACTTCGACGACATCGAAGCGGAAGGTTCGCGGTTGCGCCGCGCCCAGCGCGCGCAGGTAGGTGGCACAGGCGCGGCGCAGGGCTTTTTTCTTGCGCGCCGTGATCGCATTGTACCCCCGCACCAGGGCATGGGCCGCGCGCGTCTTCACCTCGACAAAGACCAGCACTTCACCATCGCGGCACACCAGGTCGAGTTCGTCGCGCCGGTCGCGCAGGCTGCGCCAGTTGCGCGTCACGATGGCAAAGCCGCGCTCGCGCCGAAGAAATTCCACCGCGGCACGCTCGCCGGCCGCACCGGCCGTGGCGGCGGCGGCGGTGGTGTCGCCCCTGCGGTGGAAAAGCATTTTTAGCCAGGAAATCATGGCGGATGGACAGGAGAATACCCCCTGGAAAGCAGTATAGCGTAATTCTCATTGCGGGCGGCGGCGCGCGATGGCATTTTACCTGCAGTATCCTCCCCACCGCGCTTTTCCAGCCATGGCCACTTCCTCACTGGCGAACACCCTCCGTCGTTCGCTCCTGATCAAAATCATCTCCAAGCCGGCGCCGAGCCGGGAAGACATCAACTCGGTCGTCGAGCTCACCGCATCGAAGGTCGTCGAGGCGCTGCAGGCGCAGTCGATGACGATCTACATCGTCGAGGGCAACGACATCACGTTCAAAAACGTTTACTACTCGCCCACCCTCTGGGCCATCAACCCCAAGTACGGCGAATATTTCCAGGAACTCAGCGAAAGGCTCCTTGCGACCAAGCTTCCGCTGGGCACCGGCAACGTCGGCAAGGTCATCGCCACCGGCCAGCCCCTCTTCTTCACCAAAAAAGGGCCCGACGCGTCGTCGTTGCTCTCGATGGCCAAGACCACCGGCTTCGATGTGGAATCGATGCTCACCGTGCCGCTCAAGACCAATATCGTCATTGGCGCCATCCAGGTGCTCAACAAGGAGCCCTCGGCCGGCACCAACGGTGAGTTCACCCAGCGCGACCTCGCGCTGCTCCAGGAAGTCGCCGAATATTCCGCCACGCTCATCCATCGCATGCTGGATCCAAAATTCCAGCTCAACGCCGAGGACACCGCGAAGTTCATTGCCCGGCTCACCGACCTGCCGCTCGTGACCAAGCTGGAGGAAGTCGAAGCCGAGGAGAAACTCGTCGAGGTCGTGGGCGAAGCCATCATCCGCCGCGAGGGCGTCTTCCCCGTCAAAAAACTCGAGGACGGGGCCCTTTCCGTGCTCATGACCAATCCGCTTGATCACGCCAAGCGCGACGCGTTCCAGGAAACGACCGAGCTCATGATCGAGGAGGTGCGCGTCGCCCCGGCCACGCTCATCGAGATGCTGATCAAGAAGTTTTTCAAGGACTCGAAGCTGCTCTCCTCCGGCGACGTCGATATCGACAAGGTCGCCGAGAGCATCACCACCGCCTATGCCGAGGGCACCAAGATCGATGCCAGCCCCGGTGAACTCGAGGACGAGGAATCCGCGCCCATTATCCAACTCGCCAACCGCATCATCGAGGACGCCTACATCGCCGGCGCCTCCGACATCCACATCGAGCCGCAGGAAAAAGACCTTCTCATCCGCTACCGCATCGACGGCAACCTGCAGGAAAAGCTCCGCCTGCCCAAGCAGGCCTCCAACTCGCTCGTCACCCGCCTGAAGATCATGTGCAACCTCGACATTGCCGAGCGCCGCCTGCCGCAGGACGGCCGCATCGTCTTCAAGAAATACACCAAGAAAAACATCGACGTGGACCTACGCGTGGCCACCGGCCCGATGAATTTCGGCGAGAAGGTCGTCATGCGCATCCTCGACAAGCAAAAGTCGACGCTGCCGCTCACCGCCCTCGGCTTCTCCGAGGAAAATCTCACCAAGTACCTCGCCTGCATCCGCCAGCCTTACGGCATGATCCTGCACTGCGGCCCCACCGGCTCCGGCAAGTCGATGACCCTTTACTCCGCCCTCTCCGAGATCAACGCGCCCGACGTCAACATCCAGACCGCCGAGGATCCCATCGAATACACCCTGGCCGGCATCAACCAGATGCAGATGAGCCGGGTGATCGGCCTGACCTTTGCCCGCGCCCTGCGCTGCTACCTGCGCATGGATCCCGACGTCATCCTCGTCGGTGAAATCCGCGACCAGGAAACCGCCGAGATCGCCATCGAAGCCGCGCTCACCGGCCACTTGCTCGTCTCCACCCTCCACACC
>DATMLS010000035.1:0-7341 GCA_035569995.1 Opitutaceae bacterium
AGGCTCTGCTCGTCGCTGACCTCGACGGTGACACCCATCGACTTCGCGAGGGGTATCATTTCATGCAGAAAGTGTTCGAAGACTGGAACCTTGACGGACTTCATCGGGCGGGACGTTGGACAAGAATTGTTCCGACGTCAAAGCTCGTTGCGCCGCTTTTTACAAAATTGTTTTTCCGGCCCAAAAAATAGGTGAAAGCGCCCACTTGGCGGCTGGCATAATCGAAATTGAACGTTGAATGTTCAATGTTGAGTGTTGAACGTTCGCAGAGCGTCGGCTTGCGCATCTGGGCCGGGCCAAGCAAGATGGCCGGCTGTGGCTGATCCTTTTAACATCATGGAGCTTCGCCGGCAAAGCGGCGCTCGCTCGCGCCGCGCCCGCCGCTGGCGGCTCTTGCTAGTCATTGGCGTAATCCTGCTGGTGGGCCTGGGCATGGTGGCCGTCTCTTTCATCGCGCCGCCTTTCGTCAAACGCCAGCTCGAGCACCGGATGGCGGACGCGCTTCATCGCGAGGTCACCATCCGCGATCTCCATCTCAACCCTTTTGCCCTTTCCACGACCATCGAGGGCCTGGCGGTCAATGACCGCGATGGCCGCCAGCTTTTTGGCTTTGAGCGACTTTATGTGAAATTCGGCTTCTGGTCGGTTTTTTCCGGTCCGTGGAATTTAAAGGAGGTTTCGCTCACCGCGCCCGCGGCCCGGCTCGAAATCAACCGGGACGGCACGCTCAATATCTCCGACCTGCTCGCGCCGCCCGCGGCAAATTCCCCCGCGCCGGGAAAACCACATCCAATCCGCATCGGCCAGCTTACCGTGTCGCAGGCGCGCTTCACCTTTGCCGACCACAGCCGTGCGCAGGATTTTTCCACGGAACTGGGCCCGCTGAGTTTTTCATTGGAAAATTTCTCCACCGTGCCGGTGGCCCCCGGCGCGCCCTATGAGTTCACGGCCTCGACCGAGTCCGGCGAGTCCTTGCACTGGCGCGGCACGCTTTCGGCCGATCCGCTGCGTTCGGCCGGCGGATTCGAGCTCGGCTCGATTGCGCTGAAAAAGTACGCGCCTTACCTGGCTGGTGTGGTGCACGGGGAGGTCCTGGCCGGCACGCTCGATTTCGCCGGCCGCTATGAAATCGACCTCAGCGCCCGGCCGTGCGTGATGAAAATCGGGGAGGGCGAGCTGCATTTGCACGGCCTGCAACTCGCGGCGCCCGGCGCAACCTCGCCGGCGATCGACCTGCCGAAGGTCGATCTCACCGGCCTCGAAGCCTCGCTCGCGCCGTTGAAAGTTTCCGCGACCAAGCTGGACGTCGCCGGCGGCAGCATCGCGCTGCAGCGCGATGCCAATGGTACGCTCAACCTCGCGGAAATTCTCGCGCCGCCCGTCGGCGCACAACCACCTCCAGCCGGCTCGCCACCGTCATCACCGTCCCCGGCGGCGCCCGATGTCGCCCTGGGGGTTCTCGGAATTCACGGCCTTGTCCTCACGTTTGACGATGCGCTCGCACCGTGCCCGACGCATAATGCCATGGCGGCGCTTGATCTCCTGGCTCAGGGAATTTCGCTGGCCCCGGGAGCGCCGCCGATGCCGCTGGAAGTGGCCATGCGCTTTTCCCCGCAAGGCGTGCTGGCTCTCAAGGGATCTTTTTCCCTCGCGCCGCGCCGGGCCGACCTCGCGGTCGAACTGACGGATTTTTCGCTCGCGGGCGCGACTCCTTACCTCGCGCCGCGGCTCAACCTTCGCATTACCGAGGGCACGGTTTCCGCGCGCGGCCAGCTCACTGTCGCCATGCCGGCCGACGCTGCGCCGCAAATCCTGTTTCGCGGCGATGCCGAGGTGGATCGCTGCGCCACGGTCGATGGTGGTTCCGGCGAGGGCTTCGCGAGCTTCGCCTCGCTTGGCTTCAAGCAGCTCGATTTCACCTCTGCGCCATTGGCCCTGGCGGTCGGCCAGGTTTCGCTCATCGAGCCGTCCCTTCACTTCACGCTTAATCGCGACGGCTCGACCAATCTCGCCACCGTGCTCCGGCGCGCCGTCCCGGAAAATTCGGTCGCCACGATTTCTCCGCCGGTTTTTTCGCCCGGCCCGTCATCCGGAGTTCCTCCGATTAGCATCGATCGCGTTGTGCTGGCGAATGGATCGCTCACGTTCACCGACCGCTCGATCGAACCGAATGCCAGCTTCACGGTTGACGAGCTGGCCGGCCTCATTTCCGGCCTCTCCTCCGAAGGGAGCGCCCGCGCCACGGTCGATTTGCGGGCCAAGGTGGATAATTCACCTCTGGTCGTGGCCGGCCGGGTCAATTTGTTCAGCCGTGACGTGTTTGCCGATCTCACGGTCGGTTGCTCCGACATCGACCTCCAGCCAGCCAGTCCTTATTGTGGCAAATATGACGGTTATACCCTCGGACGCGGCAGCCTGTCGTTGGACTTGCAGGTCCACCTCCAGCAACGCCATCTGGATAGCCAGAATGTCGTCACGCTCAACCAGTTTACCTTTGGTGAAAAGACCAACAGTCCCGATGCCACCAACCTTCCGGTTCGCTTTGCCGTTGCGCTGCTCAAGGACGCCAGCGGCAGGATCGTCCTGAATCTTCCCGTCCAAGGCAGCCTCGACGACCCCGCCCTTCCGATCGGCCGCGTCGCTTTCCAGGCCGTTACGAGCATTCTCATCAAGGCAACCACCGAACCTTTCTCGCTGCTCGGATCCATGTTCGGCGGCGCGAACCAGCCGCTCGACCACATCGACTTCGCGCCCGGCACCAGTGAGCTGGCGACAGCGGAGATGAAAAAACTCGATGTCATGGCCCGGGCTCTCATCGCGCGCCCCGGCCTGAATCTCGCCGTGGCCGGCGATGCCGATGTCGATGCCGACACGCCTCCGCTGCAAAGGGAAAAACTCAAGCAGCTGCTCCGCGCCAGAATCTGGGAGTCGCGCCACAATGTGGATCCCGGCCTGCCACCGGTCGACCAGATCCAGATTTCAAGCGATGAACTCGATCGCGCCCTGGTGACGCTTTATACCCACACCTTCGCGCCCGGCCCGGGGCCAGGCGCGAGGAGAACCGCGGCGGCCCACACGCAGGAAGGCCCCCTGCTGTTCCCGCGCAATCCGAATTTATTTTACGGGCCGACGACAAAGAGCGTTTCGCAGGCCGAAACGGAAACCCCAACGTCCGAATCCAATTCACCGCCGGTGGCCACGCTTTCGCTGCAGGACATGGTGACGCGGCTCGCCGCCCGGCAACAGGTCACGGACAGCGAAATCAGCCAGCTCGCCGCCGACCGTGCGCAGCAGGTGAAGGATGCCCTGGTGACGCGAGGCGTTTCGCCCGAACGCATCGGGTTGGCCGACGCCGTCGTCGGCTCCGCCCTGCGCGTCACGTTGCAGTTGAAGTAACGTTGCCGGAATCATGTAATTGAACCGTGAGTAAACGCGAATGGACACGAATACGGATTCTTTAACAGAAGATAACCAAGGTAACGAAGCGCTCTGTCGCGGATAGGTTCGCCTCTCCGTTACCTTCGTTTCCTTCTGTAAAAGTATTTATGGATCGGATGGGATTTGCGTCCATTCGCGGTTTTCCACCGCCTGAATAAAATATTCTCCAACCCATGGCCAAACCCGACGAGCCAAAAATCATATTCTCGATGCTCGGCGTCTCGAAAAAAATCGAGCGCAAGGAAATCCTCCGCGACATCTCGCTGTCGTTTTACCTCGGGGCGAAAATCGGCGTGCTCGGCCTCAACGGCTCCGGCAAATCCTCGCTCCTGCGGATTTTGTCCGGGCGCGACACGGACTTTGAGGGCCGCGTGCACTTTGAGCCGGGCTATGCCACCGGCCTGCTCGAGCAGGAACCGTCGCTGCCCGCCGGCGTGACCGTGCGCGCCTGCGTCGAGGAGGGCGTGAAAAAACTCGCCGACCTCGTCGCGGCCTACGATGCCACGTGGGACAAATTAAACGACGAGGCGGACGAGACCGCGAAGGAAAAAATCCTCGCGCAGCAGGGCGAACTGCAGGAGGAGATCGACCGCCTCGGCGCGTGGGACACCGCCTCTCAGGTCGAGCAGGCCATGGATGCGCTGCGCTGCCCGTCCGGCGAGCAAATCGTGGACAACCTGTCTGGCGGCGAGCGCCGTCGCGTCGCGCTCGCGCGGCTGCTCCTGCAAAAGCCGGGCATCCTGCTGCTCGACGAGCCGACCAACCACCTCGACACCGAGAGCGTGCACTGGCTCGAGCAGCACCTCGCGCGCTACGAGGGCACCGTCATCGCGGTGACGCACGACCGCTATTTTTTGGACAACGTCGCGCAGTGGATCCTCGAGCTCGACCGCGGCCACGGCATCCCGTGGCAGGGCAATTATTCGTCGTGGCTCGAGCAGAAGCAGCGCCGCGGCGCCGTCGAGCAGCGCACGGAGGATCGCCGCCAGAAGGCGATGGCGCGCGAGCTGGAGTGGATTCGCCAGTCCGCCAAGGCCCGCCAGGCGAAGTCGCAGGCCCGTATCACTGCCTACGAAACCATGCTCAAGGAAAACGTCACCGAGAAAGAGCGCGAGTTCGAGTTGCTCATCCCGCCCGGGCCGCGCCTCGGTGGGCTCGTGGTCGAGGCCAAAGGACTCACCAAGAGCTACGGCGACAACGTGCTTTTCGAAAATCTCGGCTTCTCGTTGCCGCCGGGCGGAATCGTCGGCGTCATCGGCCCCAACGGCGCGGGCAAGACCACGCTCTTCAAGCTCATCCTCGGCCTGGAAAAACCCGATGCCGGCACGCTGCGTGTTGGCGAAACCGTGAAGCTCGCCTACGTCGATCAGTCGCGCGACGCGCTACCCGGTGCCGCAACGATTTTCCAAGCGATCAGTGACGGCGAGGAAATCCTGAAGCTCGGCGGCCGCGAGGTGAACGCCCGCGGCTACGTCGCGCAATTCGGCTTCACCGGCGCCGACCAGCAGAAAAAAGTCGGCGTGCTGTCCGGCGGCGAGCGCAACCGCGTGCACCTCGCGCGCCTGCTCAAGAGCGGCGCCAACGTGATCCTCTTCGACGAGCCGACCAACGACCTTGATGTGAACTCCATCCGCGCGCTGGAGGATGCGCTGGAGAACTTTGCCGGCTGCGCGGTCGTGGTTTCGCACGACCGCTGGTTTCTCGACCGCGTCGCCACGCACATCCTGGCCTTCGAGGGCGACAGCGCCGTGCACTGGTGGCCGGGAAATTATTCGAGCTATCTCGAGGACTACCGCCGCCGCAAAGGCGCCGACGCCGACCGGCCGCATCGCATCAAGTATCGGCGGCTGGCGCGGTGAGGAAAGAACATTCAACTTTCAACATTCAACGTTCAAGTCGGACATGGATCCGGCTGTACAGCTATCCACCGCTCCGGTCGTAAACTTGAATGTTCAATGTTGAATGTTGAACGTTGAATGTTGGACGTTCACGTGCGGGGAATAAACTCCCGCACGTGCCGCTCTCATGAAATATGAAACACTGGCCTTTGCTTCTTGGTGTCTTTGCGCTTAGCTCCTTGTTCATGCGCGCTGCTGAATCAAAAACCGAATCCCTCGTTCTCGGCGGCGGCTGCTTCTGGTGCACCGACGCTGCCTACAAGATCCTGCCCGGCGTGCAGCACATCACCTGCGGCTATGCCGGCGGCAATGTCTCCAACCCCAGCTACGAGGAAGTGTGCACGGAAACGACCGGCCATGCGGAGGTGATCAAGATCGATTACGATCCGACGCAAACGTCCCTGGGGAAACTGCTCGAGTATTTCTGGCACGTGCACAATCCCACGCAGGTCGGCGGCCAGGGCCATGACCAGGGGTCGCAGTACCGCTCGATCATCCTGTATGCGAACGACGCGCAGAAGCTCGCGGCCGAGAAGTCGCGTGCCGAGGCGCAGAAAGCTTTCCGCGATCCCATCACGACCGAGATCGTGCCGCTGACCAAATTCTGGCCGGCGGAGGATTACCACCAGGATTATTTTGCGAAGAACCCCGACCAAGGTTATTGCAGCGTCGTGATCGCGCCGAAAATTGAAAAACTAAAGAAGCTGCCGGAAGTGCAGCGTTGAAGGGCTGAAAAACTGAAGAACTGAAAAGCCAAGGCTACCGTCATTTAAATTGTCATTCCGAGCCGCGCGAGGAATCTCGTTCTTGTAATTGTTTACTAAACCGATCTACCGCGGATCACGCGGATGATCGCGGATTTGGATCGGGTTTTTAACCGCGAATGGACGCTAATGCACGCGAATGGGCTGATGAGAGGCTGTGCTGCTATCCGCGGAAAACATTTTGAAGCGTTTGAATCACTGATGAGTACTGATGGCATGGGGAGATTTGTTTGATAACGCGCCCGGCCGCCCCATTCGCGGTCGAAAGTAGAAGAGATTTGCAAAAAGAATTCTTTTTTTCATAGCAGAGCAAAAAATTATCCATGCATTTGGCCGCGATTCTGCTATACCAAATCACATCGGCTAATATGGAAAACGTGCTGATACCTCTTCCAGGGTTTACGTTGCCGGAAGATTTCCCGTGGCGGGTGAAGTTCGTTTCCCTCGTGGATGGGCAATTGCGGAGGCTGCACGCCAGCGGGCGGTTTTTGCCCCCGCGTTTTTTTGGTTATTATTTCCAGGGTGGCGACCCGGTGGCGGTGTCGGGCAGCTGGACGGTCACGCTCGATCGTGAACCGCAGGTGATGAACCTGCCCGCGGCGCTGGAAGACCTGACGCTCGGGCAATATGCGATCGCCAGCGGATCGCACAACAAGGAGCCGGATTTTCTGCTGGTGCACGACCGGCGCGACGGTGCCTGCTGGCTGTGGCGTTTTGCCTACGGGCTGAGGTTTGTCATGGCGACGGAGCCGGTGAGCGGCGATGACGGCATGAACAATGCGGAAAACCGCAAACTCCTCGGACCGTAACAGCCGATCCGTTTTTAACCGCGGATGAACGCAGATAGACGCGGATAAAAAACCCTGACCACTGACGGCACGGATTTTAAGGATTGGGACAAGTAACCGTGCCGAGCCGGAGGCGATATCGAACGATCCGTCATAAAAACCAAAAACAGGTTTGGTGCTTGGTTTCTGAATCCGCGTTCATCCGCGTCCATCCGCGGTTAAAAAAATCCGGCTCAGAACTCCACATCCCGGCAGCGGGCGTCGAGCTGGCGGATGATGAGTTCGACCTGCTTTGGGGTCAGCACGGGCGGGGCGTCGCTGTGAATGGTGGCGCCGAGTTGCTTGGGGTTCAAAACCTTCAAGTCCCGCAGGGTGGTCGTGCTGACCCACCAGCCGGGAAAAACCAGCACGGGCGTGATGAGCAGGCGTTCGCCGATGAGCTGGTAAATCCAT
>DATMLS010000036.1:0-6538 GCA_035569995.1 Opitutaceae bacterium
GAGTCGACTCCAGGTCGCCGATCACGCGGTAAAGCCAGTGGTGTCCCGAGTCGATCGGACCCGTGGCATCGATGCTCATGCCCCCGCCGTTGACGTCTCCGAACGTTTTGAAGGCCCCGTCATAAGTGAACGCGCTCACCCGCAATTCGGTGCTCTGCTTGTCTTCGGGACTCTTGCTCACAATGTTCATCAGGCCGCCCGGGTGCATCTGTCCGTAAAGGACGGTGTTGGGGCCCTTGAGGTATTCGAGTTCGTAGACGTTGGCGGCGCTTTGCGCGCTCTTTTTCAGGGGCGTTCCCATCAGCCCGTCGAATTCGATGTTCTGGAGAAAAGAGCCGGAGACGGGCAGGCCGCGAAAGGTAAACCCGTTGATGTTGGTCTGCGTCTGGTTCACCCCGCCGACGTAGGCGAAGATGTCCTGAAGGGTGTTGGCATTACGGTCAGTGATGGCGTTGTGATTGAGAATCTCCAGTGAGGAGGCCAAATCCATCGTATTCGTCGGCACCTTGCTCGCCATCGATGAGGTGGTCTCGTGGTAGGTGCCGATGGCGGCGCTGACGTAAACCGGTTCGAGTTGCACTGTGCGCTCCTGCGCAGCCTGGCTAAGCTCGCTCTGCGTGAGAGTAACCGGCGAAGCGGCCTCCGAGGGGTTCGTTTGGGCGGCTGGAAGATCAGGCGAAGGAGCGGACTGACCTAATATATTTCCGGCCGCGAGGAGGAGGCCGAATGTCAGCCCACAAACTGCGCGCCAACTCGCCGCCCTGCACAGGAGCGTAGTCATGAGGATCGGTGTTCTCATAGCAGGGTCGATCGCGGCGGATTGGTATACCGCCGCACAATGCAAAAATTATTTCGCTGCTCGTCAACCGCCGTTTTCAGCTATCGTGAGATAACTGAAAAGGGCCATCAGACCGCCACCAGGTTGGGCCCTTGCGGGTAGGATGCCTCCCGCATCTTCCTATGAAGACCGCCTCGAGCTTACGCTCGCCCCGCTGATTCGCCAACAGATGCGTCCTGCCGCATAGCCAAAGTTGGCCACCCCTCTGTGACCGAATTGCGGAGCCATTCGATGACTGGAAAAGGGCAGGAAAAAAGGAGGCAGTCTGGGCATATCCGGCGAAAGACATGACGTGTATAGTATCGTCACTTTGATGATTACATCCGCACAAACCCAAGGCCTGTCAGCCGACATTTCTTACCGCTCCGCGCTGACCGAAGATTTCATGGAGCGAATTCGAAAGGGAATGACGCTACTCCTACCCTTCCACCGCGAGATTCTGATTTTGAAAACCGCCGACGGACTATCCTACGAGGAGATCGCCGCAACTTTGGCCATTTCCGTTGGAACCGTAAAGTGTCGCATCGCCAACGCCAGGGAAGCGCTCCGCGCGTTGTCTCTGCTTGATCAAGGAGTGGACTGATCCCGAGGCGCCGCCGCGAATTAACCATTTTATGACCATGCCTTCGTTATCCGAAAAAGTTAGAAAATCGTTGTTTATAACAACTGTCGGGGTCGAGCGTTCTCACCGGCGGCCAGCCCTAATGGCCATGTATTGCCGCATTGAACCTGAGAACAGCGGGACATTCGCGGTTATCCTTCACGAACTACTGGCTTTTGTCGTGCTGTTTCCCGGCCTGGAGGAAACACGCGTTTCGCATTTCCGTGCCGGCCAATGGACGGTGGTGTGCAAGTTCTGCCACGCCGCCGCGAGGCAACGGTTCACGAGTTCACCCGAATATCGCCGTTATCTTCGCCTATGGCGCAATCTGGCGGCCTGCGCAGTTTGAGAACGACTATGAATACAGATAAAACATCCTCAATGAGTGAGCCGGCCCGCCATTGGATCGATGGCGAGTGGGTCAGCTCGGCAGCGGTTGCAGCATCGGTAAACCCTTCCACCGGTGAGATGCTTGGGCAGTACTTTGCAGGCGGTCGAATCGAAGCGGCTGCGGCGATCTCCGCCGCGCGAAAAGCCTTTGACGCCGGAGCCTGGTCCCATGACCCGCAGCTTCGCTCGCGGGCAATTTTTGAACTCGCCGATCGGCTCGTTGAACGAGCCGATGCGATTGCGCTGATGATCAGCCGCGAGCAGGGCAAGCCGATTGGTGACGCGACGCTTGAAGCCGTCTGGAGTCCGTCCACGCTTCGGTACAACGCCGGAACCGCGCTGTCGCAGACCGGCACGTCTGCTGAGGTCGCGCCGGGCGTATTCGCGACCGCCATGCGCGAGCCGATTGGCGTCGCAGGAATCATCGTCCCTTGGAACTCCCCTCTCGCGCTGCTGCTCCGCGCCTTGGGGCCGGCGCTGGCAGCCGGCTGCACCACGGTGATCAAGCTGCCCGGCCAAACGGCGTTGGTTAACAATCTCATCATGCAAGCGGCGGCGGCGACCAAGCTTTTGCCGAAGGGCGTGGTGAATATCTTCACGGAGGTTGGAAACGAGGGCGCACCGCTGCTGGTCGAATCTCCCGATGTCGACGTCATCAACTATACCGGCAGCACCAAAGTGGGCCGGCTGGTCGCCGAAAAGGGCGCTCACACGCTGAAAAGGGTCTGCTTGGAATTGGGCGGCAAAACGCCGATGATCGTTTTTGAGGACGCGGACATTGAGGCTTTTGCACCGCTCGTCGTAACCGCGCTCATCAAGTTCAATGGCGAATTTTGCATGACCGGCTCGCGCGTGCTCGTGCAGCGAAGTGTGGCCGATGCATGGAGGGCACGAATCGCCACCCTTTTGGAGAAGGTCGTGGTCGGGCGAGCTGACGACCCAAATACCCAGATGGGGCCAATCATCGATAAAGCCAACGTCGAGCGCATCGATCGCATCGTGAAAGATGCATCCAAGTACGCCCGGATCATTGTTCGCGGCGGCCCAATTTCGGACGGCCCTTTGGCGGCAGGCGCATTCTACCGCCCCGCCATGCTGGAAACGGAGGCGTTGGACGTTCCGTTGGTTCAGGAGGAAATTTTCGGTCCGGTGCTGAGCTTCGAGACTTTTGTGACGGAGGGGGAGGCGATCGCCCGCGCGAATGCGACCGTCTTTGGCTTGGCCGCCGCGCTCTTCACCAAAGATTTCGATCGCGCACACAGAGTAGGCCGCGCCATCAAAGCCGGCACCGTTTGGACCAACACCTGGGCCACGCTTAGCGATGCCTTCGAAGAGGGTGGCTTCAAGTACAGCGGCATCGGACGGGCGCGGGGCGCCCGCGCGATGGAGGAATTTCAGGAAGTTAAAACGCAGTTTCATGCCGTAAGGGCCTTGGACGGATCATCTCAGTCCTCAGGCACCCTGGCCTAACCCTCAAAGGAGAAATTCAATGCCCGTTCCCAATCTACCCACAGTCGGCACCCCACCCGCCCCGGCTCCCCTGCGCAAAATCGCGCTGGAGGAGCACTTCGGCCACCCCATTGTATTCATGAAGGATAGCGAAGGCCGCTTCGAGACCCTTAAGGAAGCCAACGTGGGCCATCTCGGACCGGAATATTTTGCCCTCGTGCAGGAGCGGCTTCTCGATTTTGACACGACGCGTCTCCAAGCCATGGACGACGCGGGCGTTGACAAGGTGCTCCTCTCCTTTGGTGCCGGGTTTCGCACCTTCGGCGTGCAGGGCATCCTCGACCGGGCTGAAGCGACGAATACCGCCCGCAAAGTGAACGACTTTCTCGCCGAACAAGTGCGCGCGCATCCGACCCGTTATATCGGCATGGCAACCCTCGCGCTTCAGGATCCCGACCAAGCCGTGCGCGAGCTTGAGCGCTGCATTACCAAGCTCGGCTTCAAAGGGGTCATGATAAACGGGTACACCCAGGTCGAGAGCCCGGACAATTTGATCTATCTTGACGATGCGCGGATGACACCATTGTGGGAAGCGCTGACGGCGCTTGATGTGCCGCTCTACCTCCACCCACGCGCGTCGTACAAGGCCGTAATGTACGAGAACCACCCGGAGCTGACCGGCGCGAACTGGGGTTTCGCCCCGGAGACGGCGACTCATGCGCTGCGCATCGTCTATAGCGGCATCTTCGATCGCTTTCCGACGGCCAAGCTGGTGCTCGGTCATCTCGGCGAGTCCCTGCCGTTTCTCGCCTGGCGCATCCAGCACGGCGTCAACTTCAGCCCGAATGGCCGCTTCACTAAGAAGCGCCTGGTCGACTATCTCGCGGAGAACATCTGGGTCACCACGAGCGGCAACTTCAACACCCAGGCGCTCCACTGCACGATCCTTACCATGGGCGCCGATCGCGTCCTCTTCTCGAATGACTATCCGTACGAGGATTACGCCGAGGGCGCTGAATTCATCGATACCGTAGCGATCAGCGAGACTGACCGTCGCAAGATCGCCTATGGCAATGCCAAAGCGCTTTACAAGCTGTAGCGGCGCCCGAGCCGGTTGGATCCTTCAAACCACTAATACCTAAGCAGACCCCTTTAAGTAATTTCCAGCCACCTAGAACAAAAACCATCAAATGAAATAGAGGAATATCCTATGTCGACCAATCTCACCGCCGTGCTTGGCCAGCTTTTGCAGAATACAACGAATCTTAAGGTGCTCAGGCAACTCATGACACCGGACGCCACCTACGTGTCACTGAATTTCGACAACCCGGAACTGAAGAAGATCATGCCGTGGACTGGCACACACACTGGCCCTCAGGCACTGCCCGAAGTCTTTGCGGCAATCCAACGGTACTGGAAGACGCTCGATTTCAAGGTCACCGACACCATGGAACAAGGCAACCGCGTCGCCTACTTCGGTTCTTTCACGTACAAATCAAACGTGACCGGGAAGGAAATTACTTCTCCGTTTAGTCTCTTGGCGCGCTTCGAGGGGGACAAGGTCGCTTACATGCAGTTCATCGAGGACAGCTATGGCACGGCGGGCTCTTTCAGAACCGGGGCCCCCACACGGTTCCACAGCGATCCCTCCGGAAAAGAGGTTGAAGTCTAACGCTGCCCTACATTTTCGGATGAACACATTTAAGAAATCCGAAGTCAACGTGCTCCTGGCCGCAACTTTGCTCTGCCTGGTCGGATGCAAGGGCAAGCCGCCTTCGGCGTCGGCGCCTCCTCCCGCGGTGCAAGTAGTGAACGTGACCCAGGCCGATGTCCCGATCTACCATGAATGGGTTGGCACACTGGACGGTTTGGTGAACGCCACCATTCGTGCGCAAGTCAGCGGTTATCTTATCGCGCAAGATTACCACGAGGGCGATACCATCAAAAAAGGCGATCGATTGTTTCAGATCGACCCGCGTCCGTTCCAAGCCGCGCTCGACCAAGCCAGCGGCCAACTTGCGCAGGCGGAAGCCCAATACGGCAAGGCCGAACTTGACGTCAAACGGGATACTCCGCTGGCCAAGGACAGGGCGATCAGCCAGGAGGAATTGGACGACGCCATCCAGGCCGATTTGCAGGCAAAGGCGGCGGTCTTGTCGGCGAAAGCACAGGTGGAGACAGCGCAGTTGAATCTGGACTTCACCAAAATCACCTCGCCCATCGATGGCATTGCCGGCATCGCGACAGCCCAGATCGGCGACCTGGTCGGGCCGACCACGGGTGAATTGGCCACCGTATCCACGATCGATCCGATCAAAGCTTACTATGACGTCACGGAACAGGCCTATATCAGCTTCACGAATCTATTTCCGAACGAAAACGAGCGCATTGAGCACCTCAAGCAGTTGGAGGTTCAATTGATCCTCGCTGACGGAACCATCTATTCCCACAGCGGCCACATTTCCGCACCCGACCGGCAGATTGGCACCACCACCGGAGCGATCAGGGTGGAAGCGATCTTCCCGAATCCCGACCACACGCTTCGTCCCGGCCAATTCGTCCGCGTGCGGGTGAAATTCGAAACGGAGCATGGCGCACTCATGGTGCCGCAACAGGCCGTTTCCGAGCTGCAAGGAGCCTATCAGGTGGCGGTGGTGGATGCGGACAAGATTGTCCACATCCAGGCGGTACGAGTCGGCGAACGAAACGGCGACCTTTGGATTATCGAGTCGGGCCTTGCGCCCGGGCAGCAGGTCGTGGTCGAGGGCCTCCAGAAGATCCGCGACGGCATGACGGTGAATCCGACGAACAGCCACTAGGCCATGTCTAAATTCTTCATCAACCGACCCATTGTCGCGATCGTGATTTCGATCATCATGGTGGTCGTCGGGCTGGTCACGATGGCCGGCCTTCCGATCGCGCAATTTCCCAAGGTCGTCCCTCCGGAAATCCTCGTCCAGGCCACCTACGTGGGAGCGGATGCGCAGACCATCGAACAATCGGTGGCCACGCCCATCGAGCAACAGATGAGCGGCGTGGACAACATGAACTACATGTACTCGATCAACGCCAACGATGGTTCGATGCGCGTCGTTGTTAACTTCGATCTCAAAACCGATCCCAACATCGATCACGTCCTGACCCAATTGCGCTATGCCCAGGCGGACTCCCAACTTCCCACCGACGTCCGCAACTTTGGCGTCACGGTCCAGAAATCCTTTTCCGCGCCCTTCATCATTATCGCGCTCAATTCGCCCAAA
>DATMLS010000037.1:0-18268 GCA_035569995.1 Opitutaceae bacterium
GCCAAATCCCAAGGAATCCCATGACAGCATTGGTGGCAATCTTTGCGGGTTCTTGATTTTAGGTTTTTTGGCGTTTGGACGTTGGCGTTTGTGATTTGCGCGCACCGCGCGCTTTCACGCCACCCGGAAGTCCATCATGCGCTTGAAGCGGTCAACTTTGTCCACCAACACCGTGATCTTGTCGCCGAGGGTGAAGCGGCGTTTCGCGCGGCGGCCGACCAGCGCCGTGCCGGCACTGTTGAGCACGTAAAAATCGTCGGTCAGCGATGAGGCATGCACGAGGCCGAAGCTCATGGCCTCGGGTAGTTCGACAAAGAACCCGTGGTTGCGTACGTCGGTGATGACGGCGGCGAAGGGGGTTTTCTTTTTCTTCGTCATTTCACGTTCGAAAAACTCAAGCAGCTTGATTTTCTGCGATTCGCGCTCGGCCTCGGTCGAATTGACCTCGGTCAGGCTGAGATGTTCGGCCAGGCTTTGGACATTGGTGAGCTGGTAGCCGGGCGCGGAGCGCGCGCTGCTGTGGCCGCCTTGTTTCACGAGGTAAAAATCCAGCACGCGGTGGACGACGAGGTCGGAGTAGCGGCGGATGGGCGAGGTAAAGTGGGTGTAATCTTTTTTCGCGAGGCCGTAATGGCCGTCGGCTTCGGCGCGATACACGGCTTTTTTGAGGCTGCGCAGAAACTGGGTGCGGAGCGCGTAGCCCTGCGGGTGCGTGCGCAGGACATTGAGAAGTTTCACCGCTTCGGCGCGGTGGGAGAGGTCGCCGACGATGATGCCGAAGGTGGCGGCGAACTGGCGGAACTCCTCGAGTTTTTCCTCGTCGGGATCGTCGTGGACGCGGTAGAGCGAGGGCAGGTGCTGCTCGCGCGTGAGGCGGGCGATGGCTTCGTTGGCCGAGAGCATGAATTCCTCGATGAGCTGGTGGCTTTCGTCATTCTCGATGCGTTCGAGGCGGTCGGCATAGCCGTCCTTGTCCACGAAAATTTTTATCTCGGGCATGTCGAGGTCGAGCGAGCCGTGGGCCATGCGGTCCTCGCGGAGTTTTTTGCCGATTTTCCACAGGCGGCGCACCCAGCTTTGCAAATCGACGAGTTCGAGATCGCTGAGCGAGGAGAGGGCGCGGCCGGTCGAGCCGGTCTGGTGCGCGGCCGGCAGCGGCAGGGCGCGGATTTCGTCGAGGGAATTTTTAAAGAGCAGCGCGTAGGCCTGGCGGTAGGTGAGGCGCTTGCGGCTGCGGATGACGGTGTTGGCAAACTTGGTTTCCTTGAGATGGCCGTTCTTGGTGAAAGTAAGGAGGGCGGCCTTGGTCAGGCGATCCTCAGCCTCGACGAGGGAGCAGAGCCCGTTGGAAAGTTTTTCCGGCAGCATGGGCACGACGGTGCCGACCAGGTAGGTGGAGTTGCCGCGGCGCTGCGCCTCGCGGTCGAGGGCCGTGCCGGAGCGAACGTAGGCGGAGACGTCGGCAATGTGCACGCCGATGCGGACGTCGCCGCCGGTCAGTTCCTCGATCGAGAGCGCGTCGTCAAAATCCTTGGCGTCGTCCGGATCGATGGTGAACGTGGGAATGTCGCGGTAATCGAGCCGGCCGGTGATTTCGGCCGGGCGCACGCGGTCGGGCAGGGCGGCGGCCTCGCGCTCGACCTCGGCCGGGAAGGACGGGCTGAGGTCGAACTTTTCGTAAACGCCAAGCAGCTCGGCGCGCGGCTCGTGGGTGCGACCGAGGCGGGAGACGATTTCGCCCTCGGGATTGACGTTGCGCTGTTTCCACTCGAAGAGGCGCACGACGACCTTGTCGCCAATGGCGGGCGGCGGCGAGAGTTTCGATTTCGCCGGGTCGGCCACGATGATGTTGTGCACGAAACGCGGATCGTCGGGCACGACGAGGAACATGTGGCGCGAGCGCTGCAAGTTTCCCACGATGGTTTCGCGGGCCCGTTCGATGATGCGGATGACGCAGCCGGTGGATCGGCCGTCGTCGCGGCGCGGGCCGGGGACAAGACGGGCGACGACTTTGTCGCCATGCAGCGCCACGTTGGTGTCTTCGGCGGCGATGAACAGCGCCGGGCGGTCGGGGCCGGCCTCGGCGAGGGGAATGACCAGCGCGCTGCCATTTTGGCGGAAGGAAATGCGGCCGGTGACGAGGTCGGCCTCGGCGGGCACGCACAGCTTGTCGCCCTTGATGCGCACGATGCTGCCGGCGGCGAGGAGGAGGCGCACTTCGGAGGCGAGGGCGCGGCGATCCTTCTTGTTGAGATGTAGCGCCTGGGCGAGCTCGGCTTCGCTGGCCGGCAGGTAGCCGGGCGTGTGCAGGCGGGCAAGGAGGCGGTCGCGGAGAGTCATGGCAATTAAAAAGATACCAGACTGGCTTTCTGGTTGGAATCAACCAACAACGCGGCTTACCATGGTGCGATGAAAATCGTTCATGCGGCCAGCGAGATGTTCCCCTATGTGAAGACGGGCGGGCTGGCGGATGTCGTGGGATCGCTGGCCACGACGCTGGCCGGGCATGGCCATGAGGTTGCGGTGTTTTTGCCGGGCTATCGCGCGGTGCTCGAGCATGAGCTGGCCGCGCGCGCGGAGCGGCGACTGCACCTGCGCATCGAAATGGGCGATGTTTTCTACACGGGCGACGTGCGGGTGTTTTCGCCGCAAAAAAACCTCACGGTCTATCTCATCTGCCGCGAGGAGTTCTTCGACCGTCGCGGGCCCTACGGCACGGGCGAGCGCGATTACGAGGACAACCATCACCGGTTCATTTTTTTCTGCAAGGGCGTGGTTGAGACGCTGCGCCTGGCCGAACTGCACGCCGATATCGTCCACGCCCACGACTGGCAGACGGGCCTGATTCCTTTGCTTTTGCGCTACGCCGAGCGCCGCCATGGCGTGACGCTGGCACTGAAGACGGTGTTTACCATCCATAACATCGCGTTTCAGGGCGTTTTTCCGATGCGTTCGTTCTACCGCACCAACCTGCCCGAGGAGCTCATGAGCGTCGATGGCATCGAGTTTTATGGGCAAATGAACATGATGAAAGGCGGCATCCTCTTTTCCGACCGGGTCACCACCGTCAGCCCGCGCTATGCCCAGGAAATCCTGACGCCCGAGTTTGGCTGTGGCCTTGACGGAGTGGTGCAAACGCGCGCCGAAGATCTCTCGGGCCTGATCAACGGCATCGACACGGCCCAATGGAATCCGGCGACGGATGCGCTGTTGCCGTCAAATTTTTCTGCGGCTGATCTCTCCGGCAAGGCGATGGACCGCGCCGAGCTGCTGCGCCGCCACGGTTTTGACCCGGAATTCACCGGCCCGGTCTTTGGCATGGTTTGCCGACTCACCGAGCAGAAGGGCCTCGATCTCGTGCTGGCGAACCGGAATTTCTTTATCGGGCAGAACTGCCGTCTCATCGTGCTCGGTTCGGGCGAGCGCCGCTACGAGGAAGCGTTGCGCGACCTGGCGGCGGCCCATTCGAAAAAAATCGCCTTCACTTCCCGTTGCGACGAGGCCATGAGCCATCTGATCGAAGCCGGCAGCGATTTCTTCCTGATGCCATCGCTCTTCGAACCGTGCGGCCTCAACCAGATGTATTCACAGGCTTACGGCACGGTGCCAATCGTCAGCCGCGTGGGCGGGCTGGTGGACACGGTGATCGATGTGACCGAGCAGCCGAAGACCGGCACGGGCCTGATGGGCCTGCCCACGGCCGACGGCTTAGGCCAGGCCTTGCCACGTGCGATGAAACTTTTTGCCGACCAGTCCCGCTATGCGGCCGCCCAGCAACGCGGCATGGCCCGCGACTTCAGCTGGCAATCCGCCGCCAAAGCCTACGAAAAACTTTACCAGGAAGCGCTGTAAGCCAGGGCATGTATTGACAGAACGGATACATCAGGGCAGTCTGGCCGGGCTGGGCGCAGGGAGAAACCTCGGCCGGGATCTTTACCTGCAAGTCGCTTGATTTCTTGGGTAAAAACACGATTTTTTTCACGGATTTTACCGTGCTTTTACGGTTGGTCGAAAAATGAGCGGGCGTATTTAAATAATTTACGGATGCGGCCTGGTTGCGATTCGGAATACAATTATTTGCATCAAATATGACCCTATTTATTAATTATGTAACTATCCATTTAAGAGGTAATTGTAATCTATCAAAACAAAGTCCCTAGAGTCGACCGAGGAGGAACACCCAATGCTAGCTGAGTGGTTGGAAAGTAAACTTTGAGTAAAGGAAAGCGATCAATGCAGGACATGGCCCGATACCCAAGCGACTCAGTTGCGCGTAAGCTGAGCCCATGAAATTCACCGCCCAGCTCCGCTCCCTCGCCGCAATCGTAATTGCGCTGGCGGGCAGTGGTCTGGTTCGGGGGGAAAACGAACTGCCGGTTTCGCCGATCTCCTTGGAAACGGCGCTGGCTGACGCGCGGGCGCTGGCGGCCCATCATGCGAACATGAGCGTGATGCGCATCGAAGGTGTTTCGATGCTGCCTTATTTTGGCGTAGGCTCGGTGCTCGTTGTAAAGAAGATCAATGCGGCCCGGCTGCGTGAGGGCATGGTGGTGGTTTACACGAATCGCTTCGGCGATACGGTGGCCCACCGTTTGACCGCGCGCGTCGATGGTGGCTGGCAGGTCAAGGGCTGGAACAACGACCGGGCGGATACGACCGTCGTGAATGCCAGCAATTTGCTCGGGGTCGTTTATGCGACCTTCCACTCGAGCGGTTCGACCAGCGCGCCGGCCCTCTACGCGACGACGCTCAACAGCGTGCAAGTCGCCCTGGCTGCCCCGGCGCGGTAATCGGGGACGGCGCAAAGCGCCGAACTCTGAACTCCGAACGCTGAAGTCTTGGCTTTCAGGTTTTGCGTTGGGAATGGGTGAGTTAGCCTTTTACTTCGGCGTTCAGAGTTCAGCGTTCGAAGCCTGCTTGGGTGAGCCTGTCGAACCCGTCATGAAGGCTGAAAATCAGACTTTCCAAGCGGGGTGCGAACTGTATGTTTGTACTTTCATGCAGAAGACACTGGTTATTTTTAAGCCCGATTGCATGCAGCAGCAGCATGTGGGCAACGTTCTCAATCGGTTTGAGCAGGCCGGCTTCGCCATCGTTGGCTGCAAGCTGATGCAGCTCACGCCGGCGATCCTGCGCGAACACTACGCGCACGTGGCGGACAAGCCGTTTTATCCGGAGATCGAGGCGTTCATGAGTTCGCAACCGGTCGTCGTGATGGCGCTGCAAGGCGACCAGGTGGTGCAGAAAGTGCGGGACTTGCTCGGCCCGACCGATTCGCGCAAAGCGGCGAAAGGCACGATTCGCGGCGATTTTGGCACAGAGATGATGAAGAACGTCGTGCATGCCTCCGACACGGTGGAAAACGCCAAGATTGAGCTGGCCCGCTTTTTCAAGCCGGGGGAAATCCTCGCGGCGAAGCAGACCGTTGAAAAAGTCTGTTGAATGGGAAAAGTATCAGGTGTCAGGTAACAAGTGACAAGAGTGTGTGCGCCTACTCTTGATACCTGTTACTTGCCACTTTGGCCTCAAGGAGCTTGACGAGCGGGTGGCGAGTGCGCTTCGTTTTGCCCTCGCGCAACCGCCCTCATCGTCTAGCGGCTAGGACGGAGCCCTCTCAAGGCTCAAACCGGGGTTCGATTCCCCGTGAGGGCGCCAGCCTTCGCCCTTCGGGCTACGGCTTGGCGGGCCAGCCAAAATGAAATCATAGCCACTGCGCCGGCGTTTTCAAACGGAGCGAAGGCTGCCACGACGGAGTGAAAGGAGGCGGGCATTAACTTCGCCAAGGAGCTGCGCAGGGCACGGCCAGCCTTTGGGGCTACACGGGGCTGCACCAAAGTTTGGGTGCCCAGTCTCTTATTGGCCGATGGCTCAGTTCGCGTGCGTCACACCACGCAATGCTGCTTTTAAATGGACGATGGCTTCCTGCTGGCGATCAGGAATATTCATCAGAATAAGTCCAAGACTAAGATGAGCTTCTGCGGATTCTGGATTTATTCGAAGCGCCTCCTCGTATTGAGTGATAGCATCCTGCAAACGGCCAGGAATTTTTGATAGCACAACTCCGAGGTCGAGATGTGCTTGCAGGTAATCAGGTTTGATCCGTAGTGCCGCTTCGTACTCGGGAACAGCATCCTGCAAACGGCCCGGGATTTGCGATAGGGCATAGCCCAGGTTACTGTGTGCCTCGGCAAAGTCTGGTTTTATTACAAGTGCCGCTTGATACTCGGCAATGGCGTCAGGCATCCGATCGGGGATCTTTGAAAGTTCGATCCCAAGATTAAGGTGTGCTCTCTCGTTACCGGGACGCTTCGTTATATCATCGCGCCAGATCGATACTTTTGTGTAATAGTCTTTATTTCGATGGATGGTAAGGCAGCCCAGTCCCACCGCAATGGCGGCAAACAAGATCAGGCTGCGTCGTCCCATCCATCGGTGAAGCCCAAGCACCACCACTGCAACAATTGCCGCCAACGGCAAATACATGCGGTGTTCGGCCATGGGCGATAGGATTACGGGAACCACGCTGGATGTCGGGGCGAGGATCAAAAAGAGCCACACCCCGGCAAACCCAACCGCCGGCCAGCGCCAGAGCGCAATTGCCGTGCCCACCAACAATACGGCGAGAAGCACCGCATAGGGTAGGATTTCGGTCGCATGCTGAACAACAATGGCATTCGTGCCATAGTCGAAGATGAGGGGATGCGGCCAAAATGCCAATTTGAGGTACAGCCCAACGGATCGGCACGAGGTCAACGCGTAGTTCCACCACGGCACCGCGTCGCCGAACCCAACGCCCCGTTGAGTCAGGCCGGTCATCAAACGGGCCAACAACAACCAGGTCCCCGCCAATCCAAGATAATATCGCCAGCGCTGCCGCCAAGCCTCGCGAAATGAGCCCGCGACAAAAGTTCGATCATAAAGCAGAACCATGACCGGCGCAGTAACGATGATCTCCTTGCTCATCACGCCAAGCAGGCAGGCGAGCACGGAGCCGGACAACCAAAGTCCAGAGCTAAGAGTCGAGAGCTGAGAGCTGGAAGTCGGAGTACCTTTGGACTCTAGACTCTGGACTTTAGACTTTTCGACCTTCGTGGAGCGGACGAAACAATACAGCGTCAGCAGATAGAAAAGTCCCATCAATGACTCGGCGCGTTGCGAAATATATGTCACCGCTTCGGTTTGAAGCGGATGCACCACCCAGATCACCGCCACGGCCAGCGCCAGCAGCGTGGCCTGCGGCATTTCAAATCTCAGATTTGAAATTTCAGATTGGGCCGTCGCCGGGCTCTCCACTATCTTGGATTTTAAATTTGAAATCTGAAATCCTCGCGTCGCCAGACGCGACGCGAGGGTCCGCCGCACAATGCCAAACAACGTGAGGCCGGCCAGCGTGTGAATGAGCAGATTTAAAGCGTGATAGCCCCATACTTTCATGCCACCCAACGCGTAATTGAGAGCAAAACTTAAGTTGATTAATGGCCGACCAAAGGTCGCGTTCTTGGGCGACGGTGAAAAGGCGCTTTCAAAATGCCTGATGGTTGAGTTGGCTGTAATTGCCGACGTATCGTCGAAGAAGAACGGTCCGGAAAAACTGTTGTGATACGCCGCTAATGCCGCGAGCACGACGATGCCGCTGGCCAACAGGGTGTCCCAACGAGCAAGGAAGGTCTTTGGCCCGGGAGGCGACAAGGTGCGGCTTGTCGTCGGGGCTTTTGCACTTGTCGCCGCCTTGGCTGCTGCTCTGGCTCGACTTTTTCTCGACATCAAGGAATCCCAATCCACCAGTGAAATGACGGCAATAACGTTCGGCAAGAACCGCGCTCACGTCCTCGCCCTTCATTAATTTATTTGGTGCGCGTCGCCCATAGTAGTTGCCAAGGGGCGGTCTCTCCCGAATCAACACGCACCGTCACGCGCGGATCCGTGTTTCCACTCGGGCACCGCTGTTTCATTCGCTGGCGCATTCTTTTGTTAGTTCACTACACCACCAGCCTTTGGCTGGTAATCCAGCGATAGAAATAAAAATATGACGTCACTCCTGAATCCATCCTCGTTTTTCCTCCGGAGCCCGCTTTCGAGCGGGCTCCTTTTTTGTGCACCCAGGCGGTCAAAGTGGCTACGTCGCGGCCTTCATTCCGTAGCGTGGCTGGGAGCGGGGAGCGCCTTTGCCGCCAGCAGCGGCTGAAATGCAGCCCGCTCCCGCACAAAGACAATCGTCCAAAGAGTGAACGCGATCACGGCCGGGGCATAGGCTACGGGCGCCATGAACACGTGAAACAGCGCGATATTGCCAAGTACGGGGGCGAGCAGCGCGAGCGCTGCCGCGACGAAGCGATTGATCAGGAGCAACGTCCCGCCAACGATCTGAACCACCCATACAATAGCCAGGTAGTGCGACATGCCCATTGCGCCAACAAACTGACCGGCGACGACTGGAAGTTGCGGGGTGGAGATGAAGTGCAGGAAACCATTGAGGCCGACCACGAGGAAAAGGAGTCCAAGAAGGACTTGAGCAATCAAGGCGGGTGTTTTCATGGAGTGATTTAGGTTAAACGGCATGGTTCGGCTCTCCCGAAATTAGTCACCAAGTTAGCGCAACGACCGAAGCGTTTACGCCATCGAGGCCGGGGTTGTGATGGCCGATATGGGCGTTGGAAATGTGGCCGATGCTCACTCCGACACGGTGGGCCAAGATAGGCATGGAGAGTTCCGCCCACGAATAGAATTCGATCGCATTTCCGAGGTTAGTCGAGCCGCCCTCATGGTGATAAAGTCCGGGCCCCGTACCTAAAGTGAGGCGAAGGTCGTTAAATTTTCCGGGCAAAAGCAGGTTGTAAAGTATCCCTCCGGCTCCGATTATGCTGCCGCCACTCTCATAGGCGAACTGTGCGTAGGGATGAATCCCATACCAATTTGGCGCGAAACGTGCCTGGATTGCCCCGAACGGCAGCGTATTGGATCGCCGGATGTCGGCGACTCCGCCCAACAGTACCAGTTCGTTCTTTGGTTGGGCTCGATCGTCCGCGAAGCCGACAATCGGCATGCACGCGACGGCTAAGATTAATATCAGGGTGATTTTCATATTCATAGTGTGTTGTCCCGGATCAGTGTCACGCTGGGTAAAATATCCGAGGTTCAGCGAGGGGCGGAATAACCTTCACCGCCCCCGCCAACCGGGTGTGCTACATCTTCTTACCCGCTCCCAAGAGTTGAAATTCCCATGCAATGGTGGTGCCGGTAGCCCCACCGTGGGCAAACATGATCTCGGCCACGCCAGGTACGGTTGCTTCGCGGGCCCAGTCCCGTTGCCACTCGCTCAGTACGCCCATCCAGGTGACAGGCACCGCGCCGGCTTGGATGAGACGCTGGATGGCGCGGTCGTGAGCTTCGACGCTCACGCCTCCGGAGGCGTCCGTCACGACAAAGACATCGTAGCCGTCGCCCATTGCGTGGATCGCCGGATAGGCGAGGCAAATTTCCGTCCAAAGCGCGGCGAAGATGATTTTTTTCCGGCCGGTCTTCTTTACGGCTTCGACCACGCGTGAATCCTCCCAGCTATTGAGCGTCGTGCGATCAATCGGCACCTGGTCGGGAAAAACGGCTTGAATCGCCGCCGGAAGCTTGCCGCCGCGATCGCTGGTGACCGTGGTGAGGATGGTCGGAACCTTGAACACCTTGGCCGCCTTGGCCAAGCCGATGGTGTTGTTGAGGATCATCGTCGGATCCATGTTTCGCGTGTTGGCGAACTGGAACGCTTGGTGATCGATCAGGACGAGGACGGAGTTTTCCGGAGTGAGCAGGGCATTAAGCCCGATTTTGTTGTTTTGTGTATTCATAATATTGTGGTGGTTGTGTTTATTCAGGACATTCTGACTAAGTTGATAACCGCTAGGGGTGCGCCGGCTTGCTGGAGCCGACCTCCGACCGCCAGGGTACCGAGGTCAATGGGTGAGAATCCGACGCTTTCGAGCAGATCGCCGACCGTCTTTTTTGCGACGGCGTCATCGCCGGAAATGAAGATCACGCGCCGCCCGCTCCCGACGCGCGGCTCTTGGGCCAGCACCGCGGACGCAAGCGTGTTGAGCGCTTTAACGACTCGCGCTCCCGGCGCCATTTCCGAGAACAACTCACTGGACGTCCTTCCGCGAAGATCGGCCAATTGAAACTGCTTCCCGTCGAAACCGAGGATGTGGTTGTTGGCATCGATCACGATGCGACCGTCCCACGGGGAAAGCTCGCTCATCGCTGCGGGAAGCTCCGTCCACGGTATCGCGACGAGCACGATTTTGAGTCGTGCCACCTCGTGGGCGGTGGACGCCCTGGCGTTCGGCCCCAACTCGCCAACCAATGCCTTGAGGGAGGCCGGCCCACGACGGTTGGCGAGCAAAACGCGATGCCCCGCCTTCACCAGGTGTCGCGCGAAAGCTTGCCCGATGTTGCCGGCCCCGAGTATTCCAATTTCGATGGGATTCATAGAATTCAGCGCACTCCACGTTAGGGTTATGCAGACAATGCGGCGATTTGCGTCCGGGCGGATTCGATCGATTTATCGCGAAGATCGGGAATCGAAGTATTCTCAGCCCGGATGATGGTGATGTCGGTTATTCCCATGAATCCCAATACCGACCTCACGTAGGACTCCTGATGGTCGAGGAACTCCCTGCTTGTATCGGCGTAGGCGCCGCCGCGCGATGAGGCCACAAGCACTTTCTTGTCACCGGCCAACCCCTCCGGGCCTTTGGCCGTATAGCGGAAGGTGATGCCGGCCACAGATACCCGATCAATCCAGGCTTTGAACTGGCTCGGCACACCGAAATTATACATCGGCAGGCCGATGACGACGATTTCGGCGGAAAGGAACTCGGCCAGCGCTTCGCCGCCCGCCTCAACGTCGAGTCCGGAGGTTGGCGATATCCCCGCTTGACGGGCCGCCATGTGAGCACCGGAGAGATGTTGCAACGGATTGGCCGCGAGGTCCCGGTAAATGACCTCCAGGCCGCGGTGGACGCGGCGCTGAACTTTGACGAGCTCACCGCTAAGAAGCCGGCTGACCGAGCCGGCGCCAAGAATACTGGAATCAAGGTGAAGAAGTTTCATAAGTCAGCCTCGCAGTTGAGTCATCAGCGTCAGGAAGTCTGCGACTTCCAAGTGCTCGGCCAGCTGCCCATTGGCGACACGGTAGAGTTGAAACGCCATTGCATCGATGGGGTTGCCCTTCGCCTTGATTCCGGCAAAATCTCCCTTTTGCGTGCCGCGAACACGGCTCAACACGGCCACAAGGTTTCCTTCGGCAATGATGGCAGTGATCGGCATCTTTAGATCAGCGAAAGCGGCATGAAGCCCCGTGAAGTATCGCTTCAGCGTTTCACGCCCGCGGGTCTGGCCCGACCAATGGTCGTCGTAGTCTGGCGCGACGATAGCATCGAACACGCGGAAGTCGGCGTTTTCAATGGCAGCGAAAAAACGCCGGACCAGGGTTTTGTTATTTTCGATTTGAGGATCGGTTTGCATGGGAATTCAGAACATTCCGTTGGAATTGGCGCGCGGGATATCCGGTCCAAGCATCGGAGCAGAGTTCTTCGGGTCGCCCACAAACTGCAGGCAGTCCCAATGCTCGATGCACATGCCGGCGGCATCCATTTTGTAGATGTCGACCCCGGCGAGTCCCGTGTCGTTCGGATCGTCGCTGAACAGGTTCAGAAAATTCACATGGGCGAACACATAGTCGTCGACGGCGATGATCTTGTGAACGGCCACGCGCGCGCGGGCGTGCTCCTTGGTAATCTTGCCGAAGAACTTTCCCAGTGCGGTCGGACCGTCGGCAATGAGCGGGTTGTGCTGAATGTAAGCCGGGCTGAGATACTTGGCCGTGGCTTCCTCCGATTTTTTCTGATTGATCATCATCTCGTACAAGCGAAGGACATTGTCCTTGTTGCGAACGGCACGGCTATCGTTGCGGTTAACCAGTTCAATCATGGCGAATCCTTTTCGTTAGTGGTTGTTTTTATTTGAGGCCGACCATTTGCATGCGGAGCATGTCCAGTTCGGCATAAGGCTTTTTGCGGACGAGCCGCAGGATTTCGTCGGCGTCCTCGCCGACCGGCGCGAGGCTTGGTGGGGGCACCTGCTCGGCCAGCTCGATCACTTTCTGGGCGGCCAGGGTTGATTCCAGCCCGCGGCCTTGCATTTTATTGAGGGCGGTGGTGAAGGCTCCGAAGGTTTGGCCGTAAAGCGCACGCTGCTCGGAGGACATCCCCTCCGCGACTTTGGCAAGGCCTGCGGCGGTCTTGGCCGGGCCGCCGGTTCTCATGTTTCCAGCCGCCGCGATAACGACGTCGACGCCAAGGTGCTTCAACTCGGCCCGGTAGACGTTGGCAAACACCTCCATCGCCGCCTTCGATGCGCCGGACGGTCCGTTGAACGGAAGCGGAAGACTGGCCGTCCATGTACTGATCTGGACGATGCGTCCGCGCGCCCGCCGCAGCGCCGGCAGGAAGGCGTTGATGACGGAGAGCGCGCCGAACATGTTGACTTCGAATTCGCGCCGGATGGCGTCGAGTGGCAGCACCTCAATCGGCCCGGGGGTCAGGATGCCGGCGTTGCTGATCAGCAGGTCAAGCCCGCGACCATCACCCAAGGCTTCCGACACCCGGTTGCTCCAACTCTTTACCTGCTGTTCCTTGGTGATGTCGCAAAGCACCAGGCTGACGCGTCCGGCGGAACTGACTTTCAGGTCCTCAATCTCCGCTTCGGTGAAGGCGGTTCCAAAGACCCTGTATCCTTTCTGCGCGAAGCCCAAAGCGATGTCGCGGCCCAAGCCGCTCCCGGCTCCGGTGATTGCTGCTGAACGCGGATTCTGTTCGGTTTTCATATCGAGGATTGGGTTGGAGTTTTTGCTTTGCGGGCGATTGCTCGTGTGGGTTGGGAATAAAAATTCGTCTTAAGGTTTTGCCATGCGATCAGTGCTCCGCCGTCGGCAGGGCGATGGTAATACGGGCGACCACCTTTACCCCGCTCGCACGATTGCGAACATCCGTTTCCTGGTAGGCATTCAGGTGATACCAGATATTCCGGCTTTGGATCTGGATACCAGGGCCGAGGCCGACCGTGCGCTCCCGCGAATTTGGCACGGCAATTCCGTTAACCTTGTCATCGGTCACCTGCTGCAGCCAGTACCCGTTGAAACCAATTCGCACGTTTTCCCACGCCTCATAGGAAATGGAGTAGTTGGCATGCACCGCCTGCCCAGCCTGCGAGTTTCTAATGCCGAACCCGACAAATGGATCGTCATTGGTTGAATTCCACAGATAGTGGAGCCGGGTGCTGAACTCAATTTTGTCGAGTTCGTAAGTGGCGGCGTAGTAGGGGTTGAAGACGACGCAATGATTGCCGATGTTTACCGGCTGCTTGTCGTTATAGCTGCCGGTTGGCACGGAGAGGTCGAAAATGAGGCGGTGAACAAACACGCCGGGCCCGATTTTTTTTGGGGCCCATTGCAATCCAGGACCAAACTCCAGGTCGGCGAATCCCCTTGCCCGGGAAGAAGTGCCATTAGTCTTTAGATCGACATCCACGAGGGTCTGCAGGACCTCTCCCGACAGCCATCCCCCGAGAAACCGATGAGTACTCACATACGCCACGTGGGTTGTCGTGGTATAAGTGGTCAGGCGGTTTGTTCCTGGAACTTTGTTCCCATTGCTGTCCCGCAGTTCGTCTGCGACGTAAACATCGGGGAATTCCTGCATGAGCCAACCTGGGGATCCAAAGCCGTCCTCAAAGCTCGTTTCACCAAGATTCACGGCCGGTAACTTGACCTCCTGCGCAAGACACAGACTCGGAAGAGCGAGCGCGACAAATACCAGCACGATCAACTGAGCAACGGTCCGCCCTCCTACTGGGACAACTCTCCCGCCAGGTGTATTTGCTAGGGTTTTCAATTGTCCTCCGTTAACGTTAGATGGCCGCCTCTCATGTCGTTTGGAGCATTATTCACGGCCGATTCTTCAGCTCAGATTTGGCCCGCGCCACCATCGACAAAAAACTCGATGCCAGTGATGAAGCTCGATTCGTCTGACGCCAGGAAGAGAACCGCCTTGGCGATGTCTTCGGGTTGCCCGATACGGCCCAACGGGATTTGTGTGACGAAACCGTCTTTGACCGCCTGTGGAACGCCCTCGAAAACACCGGTGTCAATCGGACCAGGGCTAATGACGTTCACACGGATCTTCCGGCTTTTGAGGTCGTTGGTCCACGAGCGGGCAAACGAGCGGACAGCGGCCTTGCTTGCGTTGTAAGTGCTAAAGCCTTCGAACCCCTTGATGCTTGCAATTGAGCCGGTCATGATGATCGAGCTTCCGTCTTTCAGGAGAGGAAGCGCCTTCTGAACCGTGAAGAGCGTGCCGCGGACGTTTGTGCCGAAGGTCTTGTCGTAATTTTCCTCGGGGATTTTGCCGATAGGGACGTTGAACTCACCGTAGCCCGCACTGGCGTAGAGGATGTCGATATGGCCCTTCTCCTTCTTTACGGTTTCGAAGAGCCGATCGAGGTCGGTGAGGTTGGAGGAATCGGCGCGGATGCCAGTGACATTGCGACCGATGGCTTTGACGGCTTGGTCAAGCTTGTCCTCGCGACGACCCGTGATGTAGACGTAGGCGCCCTCTTCAACGAAGAGTTTCGCCGCGGCTAGAGCCATGCCATTAGTCGCGGCGGTGATGACGGCGATCTTGCCAGCAAGTTTTTTGGAGGAGGCGTTCATGAGTTACTATCCTTTTGTTTTTGAACCCAAGGTTTCTTGGGCGCTGCGCTTAACCGATGTTTTGTCCCAAAAGGTTCATTGCGGTTTGTTTTCGGAGAAGGGCCCGGCTGATTTCGGTTCCTCCTGCCAGCCGCCGCCGAGCGCTTGGTAAAGGGTGACGATATTCAGCATTTGGTCGCGCTGGGTGCGGGCCAGGTTAAGCTGGGCGGGAAACAGTTCTTGTTGGGCTTCGAGAACCTCGTAATAGCTGGACTCGCCCGCGCGATATCGCTCGGTGGAAAGGCGGGTTGCCCGCTCCAGCGCGGTTACCTCGTGCGCTTGCTGATCGCGAATTTCTTCCAGTCTTTCGCGCGTTATGAGGGCATCGGATACCTCGCCAAGGGCATTGAGCACAGTTTGCTGGTAACCAAGCCGGGCGGCATCCCGGGCGGCCTTGGCCGCACGGTATTGTCCAACCAACCGGCCGCCTTCGAAAAGAGGGCCGGTCGCTTCAGCCCCAACCCCCCACGCATTGGCGGCTCCCTGCCTGAAGGTGGACAATTGCGGGCTGATTTTTCCGAGGAACGTAGTCAGTCCGATCCTGGGAAAAAATTCCGCCACCGATTCCCCGACTTGCGCGTTGGCAGAGCGGAGCAATTGCTCCGATTCCAGCACATCCGGCCTTCGTTCCAATAATGCGGACGGCAAACCGGCCGGAACCTGCGGCGGCAGCATGTCGGCGAAGGACGTGGTGGTGCGTTCAATTCGCCCGGGATTGCGTCCCAGCAAAATGGAAAGTTCATTTTCCGTGATGGCGATCTCTTCCTTAATGGCCGGGATCGCACCCGCGGCATCGTCAAGGGCGGCTTCGGCCCGCGACGTTTCCAAGGCCGATCCCGTGCCGCCATTCAGACGCTGCGTAAAGATTTTCAAACTCTCGGCGAACGAAGTGGTGGTGCTGCTGGCAATTTCCAACTCCTGGTCCAATTCCAGCAGCCGGAAGTAGTCGGTGGCGACTTCACTCAGCAGGCTCAACCGGACTCCACGACGCGCCTCCTCCGTGGCCAGGAATTGGGCCCGGGCGGATTCGTTGAGACGGCGAATCCGGCCCCAAAAATCCACCTCCCATAAAGCATTCAGCGTCGTCGACGCCGAGTTGACGGTGGCGCCGCCATTCGAAATGGGCGAATCAAACAACTCGTTCCGGCCGCGGCTGACCACGCCGCTGTAGCCTATATTCGGCACAAACTGGGAGCGGGCTTGCATGGCGACCGCCCGGGCCTGTTCCACGCGCGTCACGGCGATGCGCAGGTCATAATTGTTCGTCAATGCTTCGCGGATCAATCCTTGCAAAGCGGCGTCCTGGTAAACCTGCCACCAATTCAGGTCGGCAATCGATGTGCTGGTGGCTGCGGGCTGGTCGCGGAAAGTTCCCGGGGCATTGACCGTCGGTCGCTCGTAGTTGGGGCCAACGGCGCAGCCCGCCAACCAGGCAAAAGATAGCGCCAGGAGAGGGCCGGCGCACCCGGGAGATTTTGCGCATCGACATTTCATGACGGCGTTCCTCCCGCCGCTTCATCGCCCGGCGCCGCGACCGTATCCGGCTCTTTCGTTCGGCGGCGACTGGCCAAGGTTTCCACGACATAAAACGTCACCGGAATCAGGCAGACCGCGATGCAGGTGGCCGCCAGCATGCCGCCGATGACAACCGTGCCCAGAATGCGCCGCGAAACCGCCCCGGCCCCAGTCGCGAACCACAGGGGCGCCGAGCCGAGGATGAAGGCGAAGGACGTCATCAAAATCGGACGCAAACGCGTGCGCGCTCCCGTCAAGGCAGCGTCCATCAGCGGCTTCCCTTTTTCATATTCCAGGCGCGCGAACTCGACGATGAGGATGGCGTTCTTGGCCGCCAGGCCGATGAGCATGACCAACCCGATCTGCGCGTAGACATTGTTTGTCATCTGGCGGAAAAACAAAGCAGCGAAAGCTCCGAGAACCGCGATCGGCGTACCAAGCAAAACGCTGAACGGCAGCGACCAGCTTTCATATAACGCGGCGAGGATTAAAAACACGAAGAAGAAGGAGAGCCCGAAAATCGCGACCGGCGAAACGCCTTGCTGCGCCTTCTTTTCCTGAAACGACATGCCAAGATAGTCATAGCCCATTTCCGCCGGCATCGTTTGGGCGAAGACCTCCTCCAGGGCTTTCATGGCTTGCGCGGAACTGTAGCCGGGGGCGGCCGAGCCGTTGATCTGGGCGCTCCGATAGAGGTTGTAGCGCATGGTGAACTCGGGCCCGGCGATCGACTTCGTGGAAGTCAGGGCCGAGAGCGGGACCGATTCCCCGTTGCGATTGCTCACGTAAAACAAGCCCAGGTTCTCGGCGCGGGTGCGAAAGTCGCCGTCGGCTTCAAGGTAAACCTGCCACTGCCGGCCGAAACGGTTGAAATAGTCGATGAAATACCCGCCCATGAAAGCTTGCAGCGTCTTGTAAACGTCCGCCAGGTCCACGCCCTGCTTGATGGCCTTGTCCCGGTCCACATCCACCAGGAGTTGCGGCGTGGAGGGGAGAAAAGTGGTGCTGATGCTGGCGATTTCGGGCCGCTTGCGCGCTGCCTCCATAAATTTGGCGACGTTGCCGGCCAAAAAGGAAATGTCTTTGCCGGCCCGGTCTTCCAACATGAAGGTGAATCCGCCGGCGGTGCCGACTCCCTGGATGGCCGGAGGCGGAAAGGCGAAAGCGACCGCTCCCGGCAACTGGGATAGCTTTTGGTTAAGATGGGCCTTGATGGCCTCGTAGCTTTCCTGCGGCGTCTTGCGCTCGTTCCAGTCCTTCAGGGTAATCCAGATGAAGGCGCTGTAGGTGTTGCGCGCGGAACTAAGGAGACTGAAGCCACCCACCGTGACGCAATCCTTGACTCCGGGTGTGGCCAGCGTGATGTCTTCCACTTGCTTGCAAACGGCCTCGGTGCGATCCAGGGAAGCCGCGAGGGGAAGCTGAACGTTGACGAAGAGATAGCCCTGGTCTTCATCGGGCAGGAATCCCGTCGGGAGTTTTTTTCCGAGCAGACCAACCAGCAGCGCCACACCCGCGAGGAAGACAAGGCTGACCGTGGATTTTCGAATGAGGGCCCGGCACACACCGACATAGCCGCCGGTGAGGCGCTCATAACCGCGGTTAAACCACCCAAAAAACCTTCCGAGCGGGCCTTTCGTTTTCTCCTTGGGCCGCAAGAGCAGCGCCGACAAGGCCGGACTCAATGTCAAGGCGTTGAAGGCTGAGATGAGAACGGAAATGGCTATGGTCAACGCGAATTGCTGGTAGAGCCGCCCCGTGATACCCGGGATGAACACCGTCGGCAGAAAGACCGCGGCAAGGATGATGGCGATTGCGACCACCGGGCCCGAGACCTCCTCCATCGCCTTCAAGGTCGCATCTTTCGGCGACATTCCCTCTTCGATGTGGTGCTCGACCGCCTCGACGACCACGATGGCGTCGTCCACCACCAAGCCGATCGCGAGGACGAGGCCGAAC
>DATMLS010000038.1:0-2953 GCA_035569995.1 Opitutaceae bacterium
ATCAAAGCGGCGAAAGCGATTGCGAAGCCGGTATCGCTGATGGAGATCAAAGCCAACAAACTGTTCACCGATTCACCGCTGGTGCGCATAGGAAGGCTATCGGTCGTGCCCCTCACCAAAGCACAATATGCGGCGTTAACGGGCAACTGATTCCGCGAATCATCCGGGGAACCGCATCCTGCGTACGCTGTGCGAACAGCCAAGCGCACGGGATTTTCAATTTCTACAGCGGTTTGGGGTGCTCGGCTAGGGCCTCGCGGTAGATCTTGAGATTACTTTTGTCGACAACCACGGTGCCTGTGTCCACCGAACTAGGCATGGGCGGCGCGAGGGCGGTGCGCCAGTCTTTGAATTGGTGGACCGCGTTATGATGCAAGTCGTCGAGGAACTTCAGGCCGTAGTAACTCATGACGTACGGTTTTTGTGTGATGGTTGCGGTAATGACTCCTCGATCGATCCAATCCAGGGTTTCCGGATCGTTGTCGAAGGCCACGATGGGCAGCTTGCCGTCCATGTTGAAGCGGTGCACGGCCCCTGCGGCGCCGGAACCCCCTGTGGCTTCAAGGCAGATAATGCCGTCGATTTTTTCTTTCTTCTGGATCAGCTCGGAGACTTGGTCGAACGCGCTTCGCGCGTCGCCCTTGTCATCCAGAATTTTGGTCAGCTTGAGAGCAGGAAAATTCTTCAGCGCGTCTGCTACGCCCGCGACCCGATCGTCGATGTTGCCTTGTCCCGAAATCGTGATCACCGCAATGTTTCCTTTGCTTGAGAGGAGGGTGGCAATGCGCTTGAGGCTCTCTCTGCCGGCCTTGAAGTTGTCCGTTCCGATGTAAAGGATGCGGTTGGAATTCGGCACATCCGAATCCACGCAGATCACCGGGATGCCCTGGGTCACGGCCTTGTCAATCTCGGCCTGGAAAATCACGTGGCGCGCCGCGGAGACGCAGATTCCGGCGGGATGCTGTTCGACGATCTGGCGGAACATTCCCACCTCTGCGTCCGGGTCGTACGTCGTAGGACCGACGAGTTCTGCCTTTACGCCGAGGGCTCTGGCCGCGTCCAAGAAACCTGCCTGGGCCTCCTGCCAGTAAGGCAAGTTAATGTTCGTGGCCACGAAAACGTAACGTTCGTTTTCCTCGTGGTAGGGTTGCGCGCACGATGCAATCAGCGCAGCCCCGATGAGAATAAGAACAGCCACCAGTGTGATCCCATTTCTCTGCATTGGAATTCTCCTATCGGATTCAGGCTGGCCGGTGGGGTGTTTACTCGCACCCCCTTAAAATGCGGGTTCCGGGACATGCCTGGTCGGGAAAAGTCGAACAGACGGGCGGGTCACCTCCACTTCCTCCGCTTCTGCGCTTTCGCCCAGCTCGGGGCCGGGCTCTCGATTCTGGCCTTATCTCTAGGCAAGACCTTAGGGCGGTCGCCCTGCTCCTGTCAATCTCCGATCATCACGGGGAGAACGATGGCGCTCGCTTGGTTGCGTTCGAGGCTGGCTGACGGGGGGCCGTGGCCCATTGGCTCGGCCCAAGAGCTAGATTCAGAGAAGCAGAATTCTCGGCGACGGTCGTGTCTGGATTTTCGGCGTGATTGGCGCGCCGGGGCGATGCGAGTATGATGCGGGGCGCGATGTTGCGAGGTGACTCTTATGAGACGCGCCATTTTGGTGTGGGTTTTTGGTTTGGGCTGGTTTGGGGCTGGGCAGCTTTTCGCTCAGCAGCCGCCGGAAATTCGGTATACCTCGGTGCCGGATTTGCTGAAATTGCCGCCGGACATTTATTTGGGAGAAGTGGCCGGCGTGGCGGTGAATTCGAAGGGGCATGTATTTGTTTTGTCGCGGGGCAATAGCACGGGGCCGGCGTACGGAGCTTCCGGTGCGCAACTTCTGGAGTTTGATGCCGGCGGGAAATTTTTGCGGGAAATTGGGCACAATTTGTATGCCTGGTCGTTTGCGCACGCCGTGAAGGTCGATCCACAAGACAACATTTGGGTGACGGACAAAGGGTCGGACATGGTGATCAAGTTCAACCCGGAAGGGCGCGTGGTGATGGTGTTTGGGCGGAAACAGGAGGCTTCCGATGAAGGGACTGGCCCTCTGAAGCATGTAAAGCCGCCACTGCCGCCTGTGGATGGCTTGTTCCGGCAAGTGACCGACGTGGCTTGGGACGCTGCGGGAAACGCCTTCATCAGCGACGGGTACATCAATTCGCGCGTGGCGAAGGTCGACAAGGATGGGAATTGGTTGAAGTCCTGGGGCGAGCCGGGCGACCAACCCGGCCAGTTCAACGTGCCGCACAGCATTGCTGTGGATGCCGCGGGGAATGTGTACGTGGCGGACCGCGGCAATCGCCGCATTCAGGTGTTTAGTGGCGACGGAAAATTCCTGCGGCAGATGACGATTGATGTGCCGGCGCCTCCGGACGCGCACGCGGCCATCGGTGCCAAGCCAACCACGACGACTGGCACGATGGCGCCGGGGGCGCCGTGGACGGTTTGCATCACGCCGGGACCGAAACAGGTGTTGTACACGTCGGACGCGTTTCCGGGGCGGATCTACAAACTGAGCCTCGACGGGAAAGTGCTCGGTATGTTTGGCAAAGCGGGCAAACAGCTCGGGCAATTCGGATGGATTCACGAAATCGCCTGCCCGTCCGAAAGCGAGTTGTATGTGAGCGAAATCCTGAATTGGCGCGTGCAGAAACTAATTCTCGAGCCGAGTCATTGATTTTGCTCGCGACACTCGCTGCGCAGGTCAATGAGCTGGCGGCTTGACGGGAGCGCGCAAATACAGGTCGAAGAAATTGTCGACGCGATGCCATGCGTCTAGCAGGACGTGCTCGCGTGTGAAGTAGTGAAACTCGCCGGGATAGATCATGAAGGAGATCAAATCGCCTTTGTGTTTCTTTAGAGCTTCGTCCATGAGCCAAACGGACTCGAGGAATGGAACATTTAC
>DATMLS010000039.1:0-51419 GCA_035569995.1 Opitutaceae bacterium
AGCAGGGCCGTGCGCACTTCCTTGAGCGCGTCGGCCATGTTTTCCTCGGTGAGCTTGCCGACGCCGCGGAGGTTGCGCAGGGCCGAGCCGAGTTTTTCGGTGAGTGATTCGAACATGGGAAAGCGTATTGAAACCGCTAATCGACGCTAATCCACGCTAAATTTGATGTGGAACCCAGGAAATCAGGTTTTGTGAAGAAGAAAACCAGGAAGCCCGGATTTCAGGCGGAACAGAAACGGTTATTTGCGTGACAGGGTAGGATGTGCCAATCTGCTCACGGGAACCAGCATTCGGCAAAATATGGTTCGGAAGAAATTTTTAAACGTGGGTCTCTTAGTAATAGCCGGCGTCCTGCTCCTGACCGTCGGTTGTTCGTCCTGCATTCAGAGAAAGCTGCTCTATTTTCCGAGTCACGAGGCCGGTAATAACGGATTGGTGCCATGGACCAATAACGGGGAGATCATCGGCTATGCGCGAATCGTGGAGTCGCCCAGGAACGTCTGGCTGATGATCCACGGAAATGGTGGGCAAGCGTCTGACCGGGTTTACGCGCTTCCCTGTTTTTCACCGGACGACTCGGTCTTCGTCCTGGAATATCCCGGATATGGAATGCGCAAAGGCGTTCCGTCCAAAAAAGCCTTCAATCAGGCGGCCAAAGAGGCGTACCTGTTGCTTCGGAACACTTATCCAAAAATTCCGGTTTGTGTCGTGGCCGAATCGATCGGGAACGGGCCCGCGTGCACCCTCGCCGCGCTGACCCCGCCGCCGGATAAATTCGTTCTGATCGTTCCGTTTGAAAAGCTTTCGTTGGTGGCGAGGGATCATTTTCCCGCCTTTCTCGTCAGCCTGTTGTTGAGGGATGATTGGGACAACGTGGAGGCCTTGTCGCATTACAAAGGACCGATTGACATGTTCGCGGCTGAGGCTGACATCGTCATCCCGGCGGTTCATGCGAAAGCCCTGGCGGACGCGATTCCCTCGGCAAAATTCACTTTGATCCCGGGCGGCCACAATGAGTGGTCGGAAAACGGACGTGTGAGCATACGCAATCCATAAAGCCATTTACCACGGATGACACGGATGGACATGGATAATTCAATCGTCCCTGAATCCGGACTTTGAACAGAAGATAACCAAGAGAACGAAGAGTCTTCAGTTCGATGGGCTCGTCTCTCCGTTACCTTTGTTTCCTTCTGTAAATGTATGGATGGATTGGTTCCGGGGTGAAAATCCGTGTAATCCGTGGTTAAAGATTAGTGTGGATTAGTGGTCACACTTTCTGAGAGACTAGACCTCCTTATGAACCCTGTTCTCAAGCTGTTGATCGAAGGCGGGAGCCTCACGACCGCGCAAATGGCGCAGGTCGCGGGCTTGTCCGAATCCCAGGTTAACCAGCATCTGGAGCAGTTGAAGAAAGACAAAATCTTCCTCGGCTGGCGCCCGGTGCTCGATCTTTCGCGGGAGGCCACCGCCGCCGTCGCCGTGCGCGCCGTCATCGAGGTCAAGCTGACGCCGGAGCGCGGGGGCGGATTCAACCGCCTGGCCGATCGCATCGGCCGGTTCGACGAGGTCGAGTCATGCTACCTCATGTCGGGCGCCTACGACCTGCTGATTTTTGTGACGGGGCCGAGCCTGCAAAAAGTCGCGGCCTTCGTGTCGGAAAAACTTTCCACGCTCGGCGGCGTGCTTTCCACGAGCACGCATTTCATGCTGCGCTCCTACAAGGAAGGCGGTTTCCTCATCGACGTGCCGATGGAGGAAAACGGCCGGCTGAACGTCACGCCGTAAACCAAAGGCGGAAATCGGAAAATCGGGAAAGCGGGAATACCCGCGCTGATTTTCGTTTCCGCGCCCCCGCCATGGACACCAAACGTTTTATCGCCCACCACGTCGTCGACCTGCCCAAATCGGGCATCCGCGATTTTTTTGAAATCGTCTCGAAGATGAAGGACGTCATCTCGCTCGGCATCGGCGAGCCGGACTTCGACACGCCCTGGCACATCCGCGAAGCCGCGATCTACGCGCTGGAAAAGGGCAAGACCCACTACACGTCGAACCTCGGCCTGATCGAGCTGCGCCGCGCCATCAGCACGTATGTTGAAAAGCACTACGGGGTGGGCTACCGGCCCGAGGACCAGGTCCTCGTGGCGGTCGGCGTGAGCGAGGCGATCGACCTCGCCCTGCGCGCGCTGATCAATCCCGGCGAGAAAGTGCTGTTTCACCAGCCCTGCTATGTGTCGTATCACCCGAGCGTCACGCTCACGCACGGCATCGCCGTGCCGGTGCCGACGCGGGCGGAGGACGGCTTTGCGCTCAATGCCGAGGATATCGCCCGCGCGTGGTCGCCCGGCTGCAAGGTTCTCATGATGAACCTGCCGTGCAATCCCACCGGCGGCGTCTGCGACCGCGCGCGGCTTGAGAAGATCGCGAAGTTCGCCGTGGAAAAAGACCTCATCGTCCTGAGCGACGAGATTTACTCGGAGCT
Organism: Opitutaceae bacterium; assembly: GCA_035569995.1. Classification (GTDB taxonomy): domain Bacteria; phylum Verrucomicrobiota; class Verrucomicrobiia; order Opitutales; family Opitutaceae; genus DASRHD01. Next base: position 2,486 of record DATMLS010000039.1, read on the forward strand.
GGTTTACGACGATGTGCATACGAGCATCGCCTCGTTGCCGGGCATGAAGGAGCGCACGATTTTCCTGCACGGTTTTTCCAAGGCCTTCGCGATGACCGGATTTCGCATTGGCTATGCGTGCGGCCCGGCCGAGCTCATCGAGGCGATGATGAAGGTGCACCAATACTCGATGCTCTGTGCGCCGATCCTTTCGCAGGAAGCGGCGCTCGAGGCGTTGCAGCACGGCGCGGAGAGCGTCGCGCAGATGCGCGAGCAGTATCACCGCCGCCGCGACCTCATTGTACGCCGTTTCAACGAGGCGGGGCTGAAGTGTCACTCGCCCGGCGGTGCGTTCTATGCGTTTCCCAGCGTGGCGGCGACGGGGCTGAGCGAACGCGATTTCGCCTACGGCCTGCTTGAGAAGGAGCGCGTGGCGGTCGTGCCCGGCTCGGCCTTCGGTGAAAACGGGCGCGGCTTCGTGCGCGCGAGCTTTGCCACCAGCTACGAACAGATTGTCGAAGCCTGCGACCGGATCGAACGCTTCGTGCAAAGCGCAGGCCAGAGGCGAGGGGCGTGAGGCGAGAGGAAAACAATCCTTTCCCTTCGGCCTCCAGCCTCTAGCCTCTAACCTTATGTCTCGAATTGTCGCCATCGTCGGCCGGCCCAACGTCGGTAAAAGCCGCCTTTTCAACCGGCTGGCCCGGAAGCGCATTGCCATCGTGCATGACCAGCCGGGCATCACGCGCGACGTCATTTCCACCGACATCGAGGACGGCGCCTACACGCTGCTCGACACCGGCGGCCTCGGCTTGAAGGGCGGGGACACCCCGGCGCAGCTCATCGCCGCGTCGGAGCAGCAGGTCGAGTTCGCCATCGCATCGGCCTCGCTGATTCTTTTTATCATCGACGGGCTCGAGGGCATCACCGAGCTCGACGAGCGCATTGCCGCCCGGCTTCGCCGCGGCGGAAAAAAAGTGCAGGTCGTCGTCAACAAGGCCGACTTCGACGAGGAAAAAGTCGATATGTCGGCCGTCTTTCGGTTCGGCTTGGGCGCCCCGATCTCCGTCTCTGCCGAACACGGGCGCGGCGAGTCGTTTGTGCGCGACGCCATCCTGGAGAAACTCGGGCCGCCGACCGCGGATGAAACATCCGCCTCGAAAACCTCCACGGACCCGCTCTGCATCTGCTTTATCGGCCGGCCCAACGTCGGCAAATCCTCGCTCGGCAACAACCTGTTGAAAAGCGACCGGCTCATCGTGAGCGCGATCCCCGGAACGACGCGCGACGCGGTCGAAGTGCCGTTCAAGTTCAAGGGCCGCGACGGAGAATATTACCCGTTCCGCCTGATCGACACCGCCGGCATCAAGGCCTCGACCAAGGTGGCATCGCCGGTCGAATATTTTTCGCGGCTGCGCTCACTCGACGCCATCCAGCGCACCGACGTGGTGTTCCTCGTGCTCGACGCGCTCGAAGGCGTCACGCAGCAGGACAAGGCCATCGCCGGCGAATCCATCAAGGAGCGCAAACCCGTCGTCATCGTCGTTAATAAATGGGATCTCGTGCATGACGCCTTCAAGAAACCCGAGGGCATCCAGGGCTACGACAGCGAGCGCGACTACCGGAAGAAATACGAGAAGGAGCTGTTCAACCGGCTGTTTTTCACCCCGGGCGCGCCGGTGGTTTTCGTTTCCGCGATGAGCGGCTACGAAATCGACCGCATGCTCAACTCGGCGGTGAAGCTCCATCGCACGCTCGACAAAAAACTTCCCACCGGCCGCCTCAACGACGCGCTCATCCGCCTGGCCGAGCGCACGCCGCCGCCGTCGATCGCCGGCCGGCGCTTCCGCATTTATTACGCGGTGCAGACGGGCAACCGCCCGTTTCGCATCAAGCTGTTTTGCAACCGCGAGGAAAAGCTGACCGAGAGTTACCGCCGCTACCTCGAGGCCGGGCTGGTCGAGGAGTTCGACCTCGCGGGCTGCCCCGTGCATTTCGAACTCGTGGGCAAGCCGCGCACCACCGCCGCGGAACGAACCGGCAACAAGAAGACCTACCAAGAACCGCCAAGCGAGTTTTGAGACCGCAGTAGAAGTAACAGGTGGCAAGTGACAAGTAACAAGTGCGCTCATACGCACTTACTCCTGATACTTGAAACCTGATACTTGATACTTAAAAGGTATGGGCCACATTGTTTGACAAACAGTGAAATGTCAGACATCCTCGATCCATGGAAACGAACACCCGCAATTTCCTTCGGAACTTCACCGCGTTCAAGGCGAAGGCGCGCAAGGGGGAGACGGTTCGCGTCCAGGACAAGGCGGGATGTTTTCTCTTTACGGCCGCCACCCCAAGAAAGTCCCTGCTCGGAGCGGCGAAGGGAAAAATCGCCTTCCATGACGACCTGACCAAGCCCACCTTGCCGAATGATAGCTGGAAGCCGTCGTTGTGAGGCCGCGTTTGAAATATCTTTTGGACACGCACGCCTTCCTCTGGGTGGCCACCGACGAGGATCGGTTGAGCGCCAAGGCGACACGCGCGATCGTGACCACTCCTTACGAGCAGCTGGCCATTGCTGACGTGACGCTGCAGGAAATCGGTCTCCTGCTGCATTCGGCGCGCATCTCATTCAAAGGCTCGCCGGCGACCGTCCTGGGTAACCTGCTCAACTACGTGACCGTGCTCCCGATCACCCTGGATATTGCCATTGCCGCCCCGGCTTTGGCTTTGCCGCATGGCGATCAGTTCGACCGGATCATTACGGCCACCGCGAAAGTCCATCGGTTGCCGCTCATCACCAAGGATACCACGATCACGAATGCATCGGTCGTTTCAATTGTCTGGTAAGACATTTTTTGCCGCGGATGACGCGGATAAGCACGGATACGAGCTTACAGCACTTTAACCACTAATACTTTCAAGCGGGCAGAAGACCGATTAACCACTGATGCACACTTATCGTCACTGATAATATGAAATTGGGTTCGAACTGGTTCTTTATCTGTTTTTTCCGGATCAGTGACCATCAGTGTGCATAGTGGTTAAATTTGATGACTCGGAAGAAGAAAAGGCGGATATTCGCGAATGGGTCAAATCACTCGGATCACAGTTTCCGAGTGGCGTACTAATTCTTGATAAAACAGATGTCCCTCCGGGCTTTGAGGATTGGGTTGAATTTTATCGCCCTTCAAAAAAATGACTTCGTGAACCCATTTTCCTTCCTTCTCGTAAGGCGGTTTCCATTCGATAAACGGACGCCCATCATTTTCTTTCTCAAGAATCTTTAAAACACTTTGATTTAGATTAGCGTTTTGGACAGTGACTAGGATGCGTTCCATAATTAATTAATTTTGAGAACTATTTTCTAACTGTTGTAACTGTAATTTATCTTCCTCTAAATGGGCTTTAGCTAATTCGTATTCGCTATCGGTAACATTCGTGTGATGGGGATCGCTGAAAGAAGATTGGGTTTCGTAGCGGTGAATAGTCTCTTCGTTGTCAGCTATCCAGTTCTCTAATGTTTTTCTTAACCGAGCGGAGTTTGCTTTATCTTGCGCCCTTTGTATTTCGATTTCTACCTGAGATGGCCCGGAAGAAGATTGTATCGGAGATTGTTGGCGAGCTTGTTTCGCTGGCATGGGCTGTTCCGGCGTATAAACGGGCTCTGCTTTTCCGGCGTAATAAGTCCTAAATTCGGGCGGAAGATCATCGAATAATGCTTCCACCATTCCACGATCACAAATAAAAACAATTCCGTCAGAGTTTATCGTTTGCACCCGTGCATTTGTGATTATCCGTCCGTTCTTGACGTGAATTTCTTTAAGGTCGGGGATAATGAGTTCCGCTTTTGGTGCGGGTAATGGTGCTGCCGGAGGCGAGGGTAACACAACAACCTGCACCGGTTCTTTTTTAGAATGCTTCCCATAGTAAAAAATAACCCCCGCCAACCCAAAGAAGAAAACTAAAATGGCCACAGATTTCATGACGCTGATTTCGCAATTTTGCATAATCTGGTCAATAAAAATGCTATCTAACGGCTGTCGATTCAAAGGCGGTGAAATCGGTATGATTTACGCCGTAAATGGTCAAAGAAGCCAAATCCGAGCTAAAGTCTTTGGGTGACTCGATCCGCGCCCAACGGAAGAAATTGGGCATCAGCCAAGAGGATTTCGCCGAGCTTTGTGACTTACACAGGACTTATATCGGGCAGGTTGAACGGGGCGAAAAGAACATCTCGTTTAGCAACGTTCTCCGGGTGGCTAAGGCTTTTAAATCAAAACCCTCGGCTCTGTTGGCGAAAGCTGGGTTATGAAAAACGAGAAACTAATCCTAGAAACCATTGCCGCCCCCGCCTTGGTCTTGCCGCATGGCGATCAGTTTGACCGGATCATTACGGGCCACCGCGAAAGTCCATCGGTTGCCGCTCATCACCAAGGATACCACGATCACGGATGCATCAGTTGTTTCAACGATCTGGTAAGGCGGGCATTTTTTACCGCAGATTGGTGAGGGCAAGTAACAAGTGCGTGCATATGCACTCATTCCTGATACTTGAAACCTGACACCTGATACTTTTCCGGTAATGACTCCGCTCCGCCTGGTTTTTTTCGGTTCCGATGCCATCGCGCTACCGCTGCTCGATCAGCTGGCAGGCGAGGGGAGCGCGCTTGCGCAAGTGGTGGCGGTTTTCACCCAGCCCGACCGTCCGTCCGGCCGTGGACAAAAAACCGAACCCAATGCGATCAAGCGCTGGGCCTTCGCGCGGAACCTGCCGGTTTTCCAGCCGGAGAAACCCGACGAAGCCGCCCGCACCCAGCTCGCGGCGCTCGCGGCCGATGTCGGGCTCGTCATGGCTTACGGGCATTTGCTGCGCGACGATTTCATTGCGACGCCGCGGCTTGGCCTGCTGAACCTGCATACTTCGCTGCTGCCAAAATACCGCGGGGCCTCGCCGATCCAGACGGCCATCGCCTGCGGCGAACGCGAGACCGGCGTCACGCTGATGCGCATTGTCCGCAAACTCGACGCTGGACCCATGGCCGATGCCGAACGCGTGCCCATCCACGCGCGCGACACGGCGACCGACATCGAAGCCAAGCTGGCCGCGGCCTGCTGGCCGCTGGTGGCGCGGGTTCTGCCGAACCTGCACGATGGAAATGTTGCTTTCACTCCGCAGGACGAAACGCAGGCGACTTACTGCCGGCGCCTGACGAAGGAAGATGGCGTCCTCGATTTTGCCGCGCCCGCGGCGGTGCTGGCCGCGCGCATCAACGGCCTTTTTCCCTGGCCCGGTTGTGTGGTGGAGATTTCCGGCCAGCCGATTAAACTTGGGCTGGCCGATTTTGAGACGGCCTTTGCGCCAGGTGGAGCCGGCACGGTGCTGGGTGCTGAAGCGGAATCGTTGCGCATGGCGACAGGCCAGGGCGTCCTGCGGCTGCTCCGGTTGCAGCGGCCGGGCGGGAAAATGCTGCCGGCCCCCGAGTTTCTGCGCGGATTTCCTGTCGTAACCGGCACGGTGATCATATCGCGGCCAATGAGGCCGCTCCTTGAACATTCAACACCCAACATTCAACGTCCAACATCCAAGGGCGAGCTGAAGTAACAAGTAACAGGTGACAAGTGCGCGTTGGACGCGAAGTTCCAAGTATCAGGTACTAAGTTCCAAGATAGCCGACCACTCCTGAATCCCGCATCCTGACTCCTAATCCTGATACTTGAAAACCTGACACTTGATACTTCTTCACACACTGCTCTTGTTTTTGCCGATGATTTTCACAAGCATCGCCCCATGAAATTTTTTCGCGTAGGATGCGCGTTACTCGGACTGGGCGTGGCTTTAAGCCCGGCGCGCGCGCAATCCGGGGCGGGATCGATCGACATCGCCAATCTTCGCGAGGATGTAAACCTGCTCACCCAGCGCATGGGCGATTTGCAAATCCGCGTCGAACAGCTCGAGCGGCAAAACGCCGACCTGAAAAACCAGGCGGGCAACGCCGCGCAAACCTATGCGACCGTCGCCCAGCTCAACGACGCCGTGGCCGAACTGAATCGCACGGTTAAGGCGGCGACCGACGAGACGAAAACCGAGACACTCGAGAAGGTCAGTGTGCAGCTGGAAAAACTCGCCAGGCAAACGCAGGCGGCGATTGACGCGCTCGCCAAAGGCCAGGCCACCCGGCCGGCGGTGACACCACCCAGTTTCACGGATAATTATCCGAAGGAAGGTTTCAGCTATACGGTGCAAAAGGGCGACACGCTCGCCGGCATCGCCAAGAAAAACCACGCCAGCCTGCGCGACATCACCAACGCCAACAAGATCGTCGACCCGACCAGGTTGATGGTTGGCCAGACTCTTTTTATCCCGCAAGCCCAAGCGCCTGCACAAGCTCCACAAAACTGACATGGCTGCATCCAAATCACGCCTCGGCCGCGGACTCGGCGGACTCATTGCCGCCGCCTCAAAAGCGGACGCCCACGCCGCCCCTCACGCCAATACCAGCAGCCCGGCGGCGGCGCCGGTGGCCGCCCCCGGGTTCCAGGAGATCGCGGTCGATCTCATCGAGCCCAGCCCGTACCAGGCACGGCGGGAAATTCCCGCGGAGCAGCTGAGGGAGCTGGCCGACAGCATCCGGGCCGAGGGCCTGTTGCAACCGGTGGTGGTGCGCCGGCATGGCGAAAAATTCCAGCTGATCGCGGGCGAGCGCCGCTGGCGGGCGTTTCACCTGCTCAAGTTGAAGTCGATCCCGGCGCGGGTCGTCGAGGCCAGCAATGCGTCGTCGGCCGCGATCGGCTTGATCGAGAATTTGCAGCGCGAGGGATTGAATCCCATCGAGGAGGCCTACGGCTACGCGAGCCTGGTCCGCGATTTTGACCTCACGCAGGAATCCGCGGCCGAGCGGGTAGGCAAGGGCCGCGCCACGGTGGCGAATGCCCTGCGCCTGCTCACGCTCGAAAGCGAAATCCAGGGCTTCATTGCGAAAAACCTGCTGAGCGTCGGCCACGCCAAGGTGTTGCTGGGAGTGGAGGAGCCGGCGCAGCGCGCGTTGCTCGCGCGGCGCGTCATCGAGGAAGGCTGGAGCGTGCGGGCGACGGAAAAGCTCGTGCAGGCGAAAAAGGCCGGCTCATCCGCCCCGGCTTCGTCCACGGGCCGCGCGACACCGCCGGTGGAGGCTGCGGCGGTTGCCAACATCGAGAAGAAACTCACTTCCCACCTCGGCGCGCGCGTTTCACTCAAGCACTCGCCAAAAAAAGGCCGCCTCATCATCGAATACCATGGCAACGACGACTTGCATCGCATTCTTGAAAAACTCGGCGTTGAGACCTGATGACAGAAGCTGCGCAAAATTCAAAATGCGCTGTGAATTTTCAATTTCGAGATAGCTTTAAAGAATGAGCACGGCGGAAACGTTGCTAAAGGAGACGCTCTCGGATGCGTCGGCGATGAGCGCGAAAATGTTCCGGCTGCGCCTGCCGTTTGTCGCGGATTTGAGGAATTACTCGCGGGACAAATTCTACAAGGATTTGGTCGCCGGTTCAACGCTGACCTTGGTTTCAATTCCGCAGGCTATCGGTTTCGCGCTCATCCTCGGACTGCCGCCGACCAGCGTGATCCTCTCGGTCGTCATTGGCGGATTTGTGAGTGCGCTGTTCTTCTCGTCGCATCATCACGTGTTCGGCCCGACGACGTCGGTCAGCCTGATCACCGCCACCGCCATCGCGGCCAACTCGGGCCTCGGCCTCGACCCGCTGCCGCTCGCCGCCTACCTGGCCTTCCTGGTCGGCCTCGTGCAATTTCTCGCGGGGCTGCTCAACTTTGGCGAAATCACCAAGTTTATTTCGCGCTCGGTCGTGGTCGCCTATACCGCGGCGATCGGCATTCTGCTCATCACGAGCCAGCTGCCAAATTTCCTCGGTTTTGGCGTGCCGGCCGGGCAGCGATTCGTCACCGTTTTGACGGATGTATGGGGAGCGCTTGCGCAGGTGAATATTTCCATGTGGGCCATCGGCATCGGCGTGCTCACGCTGGTGATTTTCGAGGGCATCAAGCGTTACCGGAAAACCTGGCCCGAGGCGCTCATCGGCCTGGCGACGCTCGGTGTACTGGCCCTGGGCTTCTCCTATTTAATCGACCACCACCACATCTTCGGCCTGAAGCGGATGCCCTTCCGTCTCGTGCAGGATGAAGGTGCGCTGATGGCGGTTTTCCCCCAGTTTGCCAGCCTGCCGGCCTGGCACACGCAGTTGCGGATCCTGCCGGTGCTCGGGAGCACGGCCATTGCCGTCGCGATCATCGGCATGCTCGAAGCCACCGCGATTACAAAATCGCTCGCGGCCAAAAGCGGCCAGCACCTCGATCCCAACCAGGAGCTGATCGGCATGGGCGCGGGCAATATCGCCGTCGGGCTTTTCGGCCTCACGCCCGGCTCCTCGTCGTTTACGCGCTCGGCCGTCAACTACCAGAGCGGGGCGGCGACGCAGCTGTCGTCGATGTTGAGTAGCGTGGTTGTGCTGTTGATCCTCCTGTTCGTCACGCCGGTCTTCAACTACATCCCGGTGGCGGCGCTGGCCGCGCATCTCATGCGCGTCGGCTACAAGCTCATCAATAAGTCGCAGATCCGCGTCGCCGTGCGTTCCACGCGCTCCGACGCCGTGGTGTTCGTCGTCACGCTGGGCGCCGCATTTTTCCTCCGGCTCGACACGGCCATCTACGTCGGCATCGGCGTGGCCCTCGCGTTGTTCCTGCAAAAAACGAGCACGCCCACGCTGGTTGAATATGCCTTCAATGAAAGCGGGGTGCTGGCCGAGCTGGCCGACCCGGAGAAGCGGGCCAACCCGCAAATTTCCATCATCCACATCGAGGGCGATTTGTTTTTCGGCGCCGCCGATCTTTTCCAGGAGCACATCCGGAGGCAGGCAGAAAACCAGAATATCCGCATCTTTATCCTGCGCATGAAAAATGCGCGTCACCTCGATGCCACCACGGTCATGGCCATGGAATCGCTGCATGACTATTTGAGCCAGACCGGCCGCCACCTGCTCATCAGCGGCTGCAATGCCGACGTCCTTCGCGTGTTGAAACGCAGCGGCTTGCTCGCGAAAATCGGCGAAGCGAATGTCTTCCCGGCCGAGGCCAACCTGACCATGAGCACGAAACGCGCGCTGCAGCGTGCCTCGCAGTTGTTGAAAGAGGAGGGCGGCAGCGCGCAAAAAGCCGATGTGCGCATCTTCTACGACCGCAAGCAGCCGCAAACGACGGAAACCGGCATGGCCTCGGGCACAGATGCAAAGAAACCGGATGACTACGTGATTTAGGTGGTGGATTTTCCGCATCGTTCTCGTTCTTCGTTATCTTAATCGTTCTCGGATCAATGTAATCGTGAGAATGAGAATGAGTAAGAGAACGAGAACGATGGGTTTATACGATCTGCCGCTTCTACAAACCGGGCCGTTTGACGTTTCTCAACGGCGCATTGACAACCTTTGTCCGCGTCTGCTGTCATGTACGGTTCTATGAGCATTCTCCTTGGTATTCTCACTGTCATCCTGATCTTCGTTTCGCTTTTTCTGGTTCTTCTCGTGCTGGCCCAGCCGGCGAAGTCCGACGGCGGCATGGGTTCGGCCCTCGGCGGCGGCATGGCCGAATCGGTGCTGGGCGGCTCCCACGGCACCGTCACCAGCAAGCTGACGATCAAGATGACCATCGCGTTTTTCGTGCTCAGCTTTATTCTTTACCTGGGAAATGTTTATCAGCGCAGCCATGCCAACGGAGGGAGCCAGGCACTGCCGAACGTCATCGTCGCCCCGGCCGCGACGGCGAAACCCATCACCCCGGTAACCGTCACCACCCAGCCGGCACCCGCGGCCGCTGGCACCACGACAACGACGCCGGCTGCCGCGCCGACGAAACCATAAGGGCGCGAATGCGCAGGCCGACCATGTCGGGCTCGCGGATTTTTTTTCTTTTGCTGTCCGGCTTGGCGCTGACGGCACAAGCTCAGCCACGTTTTGTGCCCCAGCCGGAATACGGCCAGTTTGGCGCGCCCGATCAGGCCGAGGGCCGTCGCGTAATGGAGGAATTTCGCGCCAAGGGCATTGCGGGCGATTACTTTCTTGAATTCGAACTGCACGTGCTGCCGCGCCGCGGTGACGAGCGCGTGCTGACCGGCCAGCTCTGGGGCACGCGCAATGACCAAGGCCCGCTTTCACGCGTGGTGATTGCGACCGATGCAGCAAAAAAGACGGAGCTGCACCTGCTCGTGCAGAATGGCCCGTCACCAGCCGTGTGGAGCCAGGATGGAGCGGACGTGGCCAGACTGCTCGACGTGGCCGCACTGTTTGCACCGGTGGCCGGCACCAACCTGACGGCCTTCGATCTGCAAATGCCGTTTTTGTACTGGCCTGATTTCGATTACCAGGGACTGAACCGGCTGCGCGGCCGGCCGACCCATCAGTTTTTGCTCCAGCCGCCGAAAGATTTTGCGGAAAAATATCCCGCCCTGAAAGGGGTGCGCGTATTTCTCGACACGCAGTTTAATGCGCTCGTTCAGGTGGAGCTCGTCGGCCACGACGGCCAAACGCTCAAAACCATCAGCCTGCTCGAAATGAAACGCATCAACGACCAATGGATCCCGAAAACCCTCGACGTGCGTGATGAGGCGACGCGGGATAAGACGAGGTTCCTGGTCAAAGGCGCGGCGTTGGGCTTGACGCTGCCGGGCGAGATGTTTGCGCCGGCGCAATTGGGTGAAACGGTCAACCCACCCGACGCGCAGAAAATCGTGCCGGTGGAGTAGAAGCTGTTCTTGTGGGCGGGGTGCCCTCACCCCGCAAAACGCGGTTAACCGATTGGCTCACCGAATCGCCTGCCCCGTCGCGGGGTCGAAGAGATGGATTTTCTCGGTGCGGAAGGCGACCCTGGCTTTTTGGCCGATGGCGAAATGCGCGGTGGGCCGAACCCGGGCAATAAATGGGGTAGCGCCCGTGTTCAGGTGCACGAAGGTCTCGGCCCCCATTGGCTCGGTGATCTCAACCATGACCTCGGCGGTGGTGGAGGACTCGGTGGTTGCCTCGTTGATGTCTTCGGGTCGCAGGCCTAGGGTGATGGGCTGATCGACATAGGCCTTCGCCTGGGAGCCGAGCGGCAGCGCGAGCGGTGTGGCGGCGGGATTGTCTTCAACGAAGCTCAGGGCGTCGCCCGCGCGGCGGACGGTGCCATTGAAGAAATTCATCGCTGGGCTGCCGATGAAGCCGGCGACAAAGAGGTTGGCCGGCTGGTTGTAAAGCGTGAGCGGCTCGGCCACCTGCATGATGTCGCCGTCCTTCATCACGCAGATGCGGTCGCCCATGGTCATGGCCTCGACCTGGTCGTGGGTGACATAGATCATGGTCGCGCCGAGCCGGGCATGGAGCCGGGAAATTTCAGCGCGGGTGGAGACGCGCATCTTGGCGTCGAGGTTGGACAGGGGTTCGTCAAAAAGAAAAACCTTGGGTTTGCGCACGATGGCTCGGCCCACGGCGACGCGCTGGCGCTGGCCGCCGGAGAGGGCCTTGGGCTTGCGCTGGAGGTGGTTTTCCAAGCCGAGCATGGCGGCGGCCTCGTGCACCCGGGCGTCGATCTCGCGCTTGGAAAATTTTCGCAATTTCAGGCCAAAGGCCATGTTGTCATAAACCGACATGTGAGGGTAGAGCGCGTAGTTTTGGAAAACCATGGCGATATCGCGGTCCTTGGGCAGGACGCGGTTTACCGTCTGGCCGTCGATGGCGATGGTGCCACCGGAAATTTCCTCCAGGCCGGCGATCATGCGCAGCGTGGTGGTTTTGCCGCAGCCGGAAGGCCCCACCAGCACCATGAATTCACGGTCCTCAATGGTCAGGTTGATGCCGTTGACCGCCCGCACGCCGGGGCCGGTTTTTTCGGGATAAATCTTCAGGAGGCTTTCAATGACGACCTTGGCCACGATGGGGCGGAAAATCAGTCAACCGTCCCGCGCTGTCCATGCTCAATTTTACGATCGCTTTATGCATTGGAGTTTTTTGCGTTGCTCCCGCGCACCGCACGCGGCTAGTTCCCTTGCCGTACGACGTAATTTCCCGCCCCTTCAATGGCCAAAAAAAACTCCACCAGCCTGCCGCTCACGTTTGACCTGCCCCTCGACCTGATCAGAAGCATCGAGGCCCGCCGCCGGGCGCTCGCCCTGCGCTCGACCAGCGAAGTGGTGCGCGAGGCGCTGGCGGATTTTAATTTCAACCGTTACAGCGCGGCGCGAATCGTCCACCGGCAAATCTCCGTGCGTTTGCCGGAAGAGCAGAAAGCAATGCTGTCCCGTCAGGCACGCAAAAAGAGCGTGAGCACCGGCGAGCTCGTCCGCTCGGCGCTGGTTCAGTTCATGGGCAAGCCGGTGAAAAAAAGCAGCGGGAAGAAATCAAAGCGCTAGCCCGGTAGCGAGTAGTGGGTAGCGAGTAGCGAGCAGGTCGGAGTTGGATATTCAGGGCTCTTGTCACCTGTTACTTGATACTTGTTACTTCCGCCCACTTGTCCGCCGTAGCCCTGAGCCTGTCGAATGGGGCGAAGGCGGATGCGCGGGCTTGATTTCCGCAAGCGCACCCCTTTAGTCATGAACTTTACCGCATGAGCACTTCGCCTTTGCCTCTCTCGACCTGGGCCCAGAATATCGCGCCGTCGCCGACGCTTGCCATTGATGCAAAAGCGAAGGCGCTCAAGGGCTTTGGTGAAGACGTGTGCAGCTTCGCCGCCGGCGAGCCGGATTTCGACACGCCTGACTTCATCAAGGAGGCCTGTGCCGCCGCGCTCCTCGCGGGCAAGACGAAGTATGCCCCGACCCCCGGCATCGATGAGCTGCGCTCCGCGCTCGCGGACAAATATGCCACCAGCTACGGCTTGAAAATTACGCCCGCCCAGGTCGTTGTCAGCCCGGGCGGAAAATTTTCCTGTTATCTTGCCATCCTGGCAGTCTGCTCGCCCGGCGACGAGGTCATCATTCCCGCGCCGTATTGGGTGAGTTATCCCGAGATGGTGAAACTCGCCGGTGCGGTGCCGCGCGCCGTCCTGGCCAGCGACGCCACGGGTTTCAAGCTGACGCCCGAGCAGCTCGAGGCCGCGCTCACGCCGCGCACGAAGCTGGTCATCCTCAACTCGCCGTCGAACCCGACCGGCGCGGTTTACACGCGCGCCGAACTCGAGGCGCTCACTGCCGTCGCGTTGAAGCGCAATTTGTATATTTTGTCGGACGAAATCTATGAGCACCTTATTTACGACGGCGCGCAGCCGACCTGCCTCGCCACGCTGGGTCCGGATGCCGCCGCGCGCACCATTGTCGTGTCCGGTTTCAGCAAGACCTATTCGATGACCGGCTGGCGGCTCGGCACGCTGGTGGCGGCCGCGCCCATCGCCAAGGCCGTGGCCGAACTGCAGAGCCAGATGACGTCCAACGCCACGACGTTCGGGCAATACGGTGCCCTCGCCGCGCTGCGCGAAAAGGACCAGGCCCGCGCCGCACTGGCCGGCATGCTCACGGCCTTCGACCGCCGCCGGAAGTTTTTGCACGCCGAGCTCAACAAAATTCCCGGCATCTCCTGCCTGCTCGCGCAGGGCGCATTTTATCTTTTCCCGAACATCGCAAAGCTTGGCCTCAAGGACCAGGAGTTCTGCGCGCGCCTGCTCGAAAAGGAAAAAGTGGCCGCGGTTCCCGGCAGCGCCTTTGGCGCCGAGGGCTACATGCGCCTCAGCTATGCCACCAGCGACGAAATCATTGCCAAGGGCGTCACGCGCCTGGCGAAATTCTGTGCCGATTTGAAAAAATGAGCGTCTTCGGAGCTTTCAACTTTCAACTTTAAACATTCAATTCATCTCAATGCCTTACAAAGACGTCACCCCTCCCGCCGGCGGCAAAATCACCATTGCCGGTGGCAAACTCACCGTTCCTGACCAGCCCGTCATTCCGTTTATTCGTGGCGATGGCACCGGCCCCGACATCTGGGCCGCATCCGTGCGCGTTTTCGACGCCGCGGTGCAGAAAGCCTACGGCGGGAAAAGGAAAATTTCCTGGTTCGAGGTCTTTGCGGGCGAAGAGAGCTTCAAACGCTTCAACAACTGGCTGCCCGACGACACGGTCGAGGCGTTCAAGGATTACCTCGTCGGCATCAAGGGCCCGCTGACCACGCCCATCGGCGGTGGCATCCGCTCGCTCAACGTCGCGCTTCGCCAGATGCTCGACCTCTACGTCTGCCTGCGGCCCGTGCAATGGTTCACCGGCGTCCCGTCGCCCGTGAAGCACCCGGAGAAAGTCAACATGGTGATCTTCCGTGAGAACACCGAGGACATCTACGCCGGCATCGACTTCGAGGCGGGCAAGGAAGCTGCGCTCAAGACCATCGAGTTCCTCAAGGCCAATTTTCCCAAGGATTTCAAAAAAATCCGCTTTGGCGATGCGCCCGACCTCGTCGGCATTGGCATCAAGCCCGTGTCGAAGACCGGCACGCAGCGCCTCGTGCGCTCCGCCCTCGAGTACGCCATCGCGCAGAAGAAGAAATCCCTGACGATTGTCCACAAGGGCAACATCATGAAGTTCACCGAGGGCGCATTTCGCGACTGGGGTTACGAATTGGCGAAAAGCGAATTCGGCGCGGTCGAGATCGACGGCGGCCCGTGGTGCAAGATTCCCGACGGCAAACCCGGCGCCGGCCTCGTCATCAAGGACGCCATTGCCGACATCGCGCTCCAGCAGGTGCTCACGCGCCCGACGGACTTCGACGTCATTGCCACGCTCAACCTCAACGGCGACTACCTGTCCGACGCGCTCGCGGCGCAGGTCGGCGGCATCGGCATCGCGCCGGGCGGCAATATCAATTACCTGACCGGCCACGCCATTTTCGAGGCCACGCACGGCACCGCGCCGAAGTATGCCAACAAGGACATGGTCAATCCCGGCTCCGTCGTGCTCTCCGGAGAAATGATGCTGCGCTACCTCGGCTGGGCCGAGGCGGCGGATCTGCTCCTCAAAGGCCTCAACGGCGCCATCGGATCGAAGAAAGTCACCTACGACTTCGCCCGCCAGATGGACGGCGCGACCGAGATCAAGTGCAGTGAGTTCGGGACAAATATCATCGACCACATGTAACGTGGTGCGGATGATTAGCTAGAAAGCATAAGCGGAGATCGGGCAAAGCACGGTTTCTTTCTGGCAACCGTCGGTTTCGCTGCTATAATTAGGGTATGAGTTCGGCCGAGATCATTGCACAATTGCCAAAGCTGACGCACAAGGAGCGCCGCGCGGTGGCCCGTCGCATCATCGAATTGGAAAAGGAGGCGCAATTGCTTGCCGATTCCGATCGCCGGGCGGATGCCAACCTTAAGATGCTTGATGTGATGGAGGCTGAGGACGATGGCAGTCGTTACCAGTCCCAGTGAAATCTGGATGATAGATCTTGGGTTGGCGGCAAAAGTGCGGCCCTGCCTGATTCTGAGCGACTTTCCGGCGGACGACGAACTGGCCTTGATTATCATTGTCCCGCATACGACTGCTGTGCGAGGCAACCGATGGGAGTTCTCAGTCAATTTGTCGTTTCTAAAGCCAGGTGTGTTTCATTTGCAGCAAATCCAGCCGGTCTCCTTGGCGCGCTTGGATCGTAAACTCGGCGTATTGCCCGCGCCGCGATTTGCAGAATTACGCCAAGCGATAGCGAAGATTTTGAAGTTATTGTAGTCAGTCGAACCACAGGAATTAAAATTTAAACAAAATAGGAAACTATTTTTCGAAGCGCGCGTCTGACCACAGCATGGAAGAGCAAACTTTAATGAGAGTGCAGGCCCTCGACGAGGATCTGCAGATGGTGCGGGCCACGCTCGCAACCATCGCGGGCGACGTGCACCATTTTTCCGGGGAAGCCGGCTATGCCATCGTGGAAGCGTTGGACAAACTCAATTACGCCCAGGAAGAAGTTTCCCGCCTGCGCAACGACTAGGGCGGCTTATCCCAGCACGGTCAGCACGATGCCGGCGAGCACGCCGAGGATGGCGGGAAGTTTTCGCCGGCCATTCTTTTCGCCAAAGAAAAGCATCCCGCCCGTGAAAGCCACGAGCATGCTGCTGCGCCGCAGGCTGGCCACGAGCGAGATGAGCGCATGGGGGTCGCGCAGCGCCCGAAAATAAACGAAATCCGACACCAGCAGAGCGCCCGAGAGCAGCGGGATGCCCCAGCGCCAGTGAAATTCGTGGCGCGGCCACCACCGCCGTTTCCAGCCGATGGCCAGCGGCAGGAAAAGCAGGGCAAGATAGATTGAAAACCACGACTGTACGGTCGCGGCCGAGAAGCCATATTGGCCGATCAGGTATTTGTCGTAGAGGGAACTGACGCCGTTGAGCATGGTGCCCGCCACCAGCCAGCCGATCCATTGGTTACGGCGAAAATTGATCCCCTCGAGCTCGCCGGCGAAGGAGAGCCCGATAAATGAGGCCAGCGTGGTCGCGATCCCGAGCATCTGCAGGCCGGTCGGGCGTTCCGCGAGAATAAGGAGCGCGCCGAGGAGCGTCCACAGCGGGCCGGTCGCGCGGATGGGCGAGGAGATCGAGACGGGCAGGTGCTTGACGGCAAAATAGGTGCAGGTCCACGACGCGGCCACGATGGCCGATTTGAGCGCGAGGAGCAGGTGCTGGAAGGGCGTGAGCGATGCAACCACGAGGCTGGCGGGCAGGGCCGCCGGATGCAGCGCATGCAGGCCCATCAGCAATGACCACACGGCCGTGCTGCAGACATTGCTGAAAAAGAGCACCGGCAGCACGGCGTTGTCGCGCACGGCCTGCTTGGTGAAAAGCTCGTAGCATCCGAGAAACAAGGCGGACACGAGCGTGGCGACAATCCAGTGCATAAACGTTCAGGTCTGCCCGGTCGGATGCCCGCGGGCAAGGCCGGCGTTCAGGTCGCGGTGCGGCGGCCCACGATGACAAGGTCTCTTTCCACGGTGTCGAGCACGGCGACGCGCGGCAGATGCCCCCAGCGTGCAAAGCCAAATTTTTCAAAAAGCTGTAGGCTCGGATCGTTGTGGGCAAAGATGAACCCAAGCAGCGTGTGTACGTCGCAGGCCGGCGCGCGAGCGATGGCTTCGCCGAGGAGATATTTTCCGAGGCCCTGGCGGCGGGCCATCTCGGCGACATAGATACTGATTTCAGCGGTGGGGTTGTAAGCGGGCCGGCCATAGAATGACGAGAAACTGAGCCAAGCGATGACCCGGCCATTCACAGGATCGTCGACAACCCAAATCGGGCGGGTACGGGGGTTGTGCGCACGAAACCATGGCACGCGGCTTTCGATGCTGACTGGCTCGAGGTCGGCCGTGATCATGTGGCCGGGAACGATTGAATTATAAATCTCCACGATGGTTGGGAGATCGGCGTCGGTAGCGTCACGAAGTGTCATTTGTTGTCGGTGGTCGCAGGCGTTTGGGGTTGGGTCACGGGCCAGTCGAACTGCACCTCCTTGTCATACAGTTTGCCCTCCAGGTGCACGACCGACTGCGTGGTCGCGTCGAGCGTGTAAGTGAAGTCGATTTTGCCGGGAACCTGTGATGCACAAACGCCGGTATAGCGGTAATGCAGCATAAGGTGGCCGTCTTCGTTGCGCGTATCGAGCGGAGCGCCGAGGAAATGCAAGAGATCGGTGTGGGTGAGGGGCGCGAGGCCGGGTGTGTCGAGGGTGGTGCGGGCGCTGAGGTTCGATTTGTCGACGCTGGCATGCCCGAGCGAGCGCAGCACCTGCAGCACGAACGATTTTTGCACGAAGGAAAAAATGCGCTCGGGCAGGTGGACGCGCGTCATCTTGCCGTCCACAAATGTGAAGTCGGCCTCGACTTCGTAGTCCGTCGGATGTTCGCCGGGAGCGGCGTAGTCCTTGATCCAGCGCAGGTGCCAGCGCAGGGCCGCGCCGATCTGCTCGGTCGATTCCGGTCCCAGTTTAAAAAAGGCCATGTCGTCCACCAGCAACACGGGCTTTTGCATGGTGAAAGTCAGGCCGTTGGTTTCATCGACGGCGAAGTAGTGGTCGAAGTCGGCGAGCTGGCGTTTCAGCTCCCACAGCCGCAGGTAAACACAGCCGCCCAGCAGCAGGCAGAGGGCGGCGAGCACGGGCGCGAATCGCCGCAGGTCGCGCGAGGGAGCGGGCATGGCCGGTTATTTTTTGATGAAACGAAGCAGGTACACAAAGAGAAGCGCACCCACGACCGCGAAAATAATGTGCCCGAGCAAACCGTAGGCCGCGATGCCGACCAGGCCGAAGAGCAGGTTGCCCAGGAACGCGCCGATGATGCCAACGATGACATTGCCGGCCAGGCCGAAACCGGAGCCTTTGGTAATGAGCCCGCTGAGCCAGCCGGCCACGGCGCCGACGAGGAGAAAAATGATGAATTCTTGGAGAGTCATGGTTCCGGCATGGCGCGTCGGTCACCGGTGAGCGAGCGGAAATTTATTTATTGTCCGTTGAGGCAGGCGGGTTGGAAAACTCCATGCTGCCCAGCAGGCCGAGCAGGCGGGTGCGCAGCAGCGCATCCTCCTCGGCCGTGGTTTTATGGTAGGTGCTGTGTTCGAGCACGCGCTCGGCGAGCTCCGTGCTGATGACGAAGACGTGGTCGTTTTTCACGAAGAGCAGGTTGCCGCGCTTGGCCACGAGGGTCGGGTCGGGCTCCCCGCTCAGGGAAATGCGGTCGGCAAACATCGAGCCGCCGGGCAGCAGCGTATAAACGATGAGCGCGCCGTCCTCGATGCCGGGTAGGAACCGGGCGCTTTCGATTTTGGCGCCGGGCGCGCGCTGTTGAAAATCAGGCATCACATAAGAGCTGAAAAAATAGACCAGGTAATCCTGGCGCCCGCGCGTTTCGTTTTCCCAGTGCTGCGTGGTGTCCTGGGCGAAGACCGCCACGCTGACGTGGGTTTTGAAGTCGTCCCCGAACGTGACGACATTTTCCGTATCATTTATTGTGCCGCCCAACTCCGGCAGCACGGGGATGGTCATGTGGAAAACCCCGGTCGCAGAAAAATAAGTTCGGCCCTCGATTTTTCCGTGCAGCACGGGCGGAGAATCGACGGTTTGCGCGCACAGGAGGGCCGGGAGCAAAAAAAAGATGATGGCAAAAAATCGCGGGTTCACGGGCGATAAAATGGAAGGCTGGCGGTAGGGCTGGAGAGATTTAAGTTTCAGCAAGCTGTCAAGGTTGGACGCATGCCAGTGCCGGCAGTTCCATCCAACTGGCCGGGGGAATGTCTTCCGGCCGCGATTGGGGCGAGAGCCCGTGCCGGGCCAGCTGGGCGAGCCAGGCGGCCCCGTCGTCCGCCAGTCGCCCGCGCAGGAGCGAACCGAGCTGTTTGCGGCGATGCTGGAAGAGTCCACGGATAAAAAGCTTTATTTCCGGGGAGAAGACAAAGGGCGCGGGTTTGCGCACCAGGTGCAACAATTGGGATTCAATTTCGGGCCGCGGGTAAAAACAGCTCGCCGATACGCGATGTCCGGGTGCGAGATCGAAGGCCGCCTGCAAAAAGATCGAGATGGCGCCAAATTGCTTGGTTCCCGGTTGGGCGGCGTAACGCTGGGCCGCTTCCTGCTGCACCATGAGCACCAGGCGTGCGGGCAGCGGGCCGCCCAGCACGGCGTCCATCCACGGCGTGGCAATGGCGTAGGGCAGGTTGGCGACGATTTTGAAAGTCCCGGTGGTGGCGTGTTTTCCCGGCAGCGCGGCCAGCGGATGCTCGACGGCATCGCCTTCGAGCAGGTGAAGCGTCTGCGGATGCTGCGTCCCGAGCGTTTGGCGAAGATGGGTCGCCAGCAGGGGATCTTTTTCCACCGCCCAGACCCTTGCGCCAGCTTCGAGCAGGGCCGAGGTGAGCGTGCCGAGGCCGGGGCCGATTTCGATCACGTCGTCGCCCGGTGCGATTTGCGCGAGTTCGAGCGATTTTCGGACGATGTTGCCGTCGATCAGGAAATTCTGCCCGAGCGAGCGCCGTGGCGTGTGGCCGAGGCCGGTGAGCAGCTCGCGCGTGGCGGAAGGCGTGAGGGGCATGTCAGGGTCAGTTTCTAGAGCGTTTTAAAATTAGTTTAGCCACGAAGGATCACAAAGAACACAGAGAACAACCTTTCTTTCAGCTCTATGCGATCTTTCGTGGCAAAAAATCCGGTTAACTGCTTATTAAGAGTCCAAGCGGAGGGAACGACATCCTCGCTGTGGTTAAGGTGATATAGTTACGGTTTTATTTAAAATGCTTTAGGCGCGGCGGAAATCTGCGACGAGCCGGGCGGGGTCGGCGGCTTTCATCAGCGCTTCGCCGACGAGCACGGCGTGGGCTCCGGCGGCCCGCACCCGGGCGGCATCGGCGCCAGTGAAGATGCCGCTTTCGCTCACGGCGATGACATCCTTGGGGAATTGCGGAATGAGCCGCTCGCTGAGCGCCAGATCGGTCTTGAAGATGGCGAGGTCGCGGTTGTTCACGCCGATGATTTTCGCGCCCTGTGCGACGGCCCGGGCGAGGTCGGCCTCATTGTGGATCTCAAACAATGCATCGAGGCCCGCCGCATCTGCGGCGCCATGCAGGGTTTTTATTTCTTCATCGGTCAACGCGCGCACAATGATGAGGATCGCGCTGGCCCCGGCTTCACGGGCCTGGAGAACCTGGATGGGATGGACAAAAAAATCCTTCCGCAGGCAGGGCGGGGGATTCGACAAGCTCACCCCAGGTGGATTGGATCCACCCGTGCCTTGCCCATCGCGGAAACGGCTGGTCACGTCGCGCAGGTCGGCGAGCGAGCCGCCAAAATACTTTTCATCGGTGAGAATCGAAAGGGCGTCGGCGCCGGCCGCGCGATAGGCCAGCGCCTGCGTGATGGCATCGGCGTTTTGCTTGATCTCGCCGGCCGACGGAGAGCGGCGCTTGATCTCGGCAATGACCGCGAGGCGGCGATCGGCGCGGCGCAACGCGGTGGCGAACGACGGCGGTCGGGGCAGCGTGACATCGAGGCGCGCGAGTTCGCCCTCGGAAACCGGCCGCACGAGCGGGGCGATCTCGCGGCGCTTATGGGCCATGATCTCGGTAAGTTTGTCGGACATGCTAAATTATCGAGAAAACAGGAGAATAAAGGAAAGGTAAGAAGAAAAATTTGTTTTAAACCGCGGATGGACGCAGATAAACGCAGATTCAATCAAAGAGAAGCGGACAAAAAGCTTAATCGTGGAGAGCACGAATAAGCACGGGGGGCTTGATGCTCGCGTTTATTATTCATGCTCTACACGGCTATCTTTACGTTCTTGCTTTCGTTGTGTGAAAAAATCCGCGTCCATCTGCGTCCATCCGCGGTTAAAATTAGCCTTTGTCTTTGTCGTCCTCCTGTATTGCGTGGTTTTAACATGAGTGCGATCGAAGACCTTTGTTCCACCATCGCCCGGCTGCGCGCGCCCGACGGCTGCCCGTGGGATCGCGAACAGACGCACCAGACGCTCACGCGCTGCCTGATCGACGAATGCAGCGAGTTGCTCGACACGATCGACCGCATGGACTCGCCGCATATGCGCGAGGAGCTGGGCGACGTGCTCGTACAGGTGGTGTTCCATGCCCAGCTCGCCGCCGAGCGCGGCGAGTTCGACTTCGAAGCCGTGGCGCGTGACATCAACGACAAGCTTATCCGCCGCCATCCGCACGTCTTTGGCGAGGGCAAGCTCGACACCTCCGACCAGGTCATGACGCTGTGGGAGCAAATCAAGGCCGGCGAAAAAAAGGCGGCGGGCAAAGCCGAAGGTGAACCGAAGCTTTTCAAGGAGCTGCCACCGCGCCTGCCGGCGCTCATGTTTGCGGAAGCGGTTTGGAAACAGATCCAGAAAAAGAACCTGCCCGTCAACGGCGCGGTGGATGCGGCGCGTGTGCAAGCCCTGGGCGGAAAGCTGACCGAGGCTGAAGCCGGCCGGCGTTTGTTTGAGCTGGCCGCGGCCTGCCGGGCCAACGGCATCGATCCCGAAAGCGCGCTGCGGCTCGAGACGGCGCGGGTCATGCGCGAAGTGGAAGCCAAGGCGTTGTCTTGAATTACAGATTACAAATTACAGATTTCAGATGGATCGATGGCCGCGAATGATAGAGAATTTGAAATCTGTAATGGGCTCCACAAACTCCGCGCCTCTGCCGCCCAAGATCGCCGCCGACTGGCTGGCGCCGTTCCTGGAGTTCCTGCAGAAGGAGCGGCGCTATTCTGACTACACGGTGCGCAATTACCGGCAGGCCTTTGAGGATTTCTGGCGCTGGCTCGATGCCGCCGGCCTGTGGACGCGCGGGATCGACCGCCTCGGGCCGCGCGACGTGCGCGACTTCGTCATCGAAGCGCAAGCGCGCTTCGGCCGGCGCACGCTGCACAACCATGTGTCGGGCTTGCGCGCGTTTTTCAAATTCTGGATCAAGCGGGGCCGGCTCGGCGCGAATCCGTTCGTTGGCCTGGCCCTGCCAAAACTCGAGAAGGCGCTGCCGAAATTCCTGACCGAGAAACAAATGGTCGACCTGCTGGCCGGGCCGCTGCGGCTGCTCGAGAACAAAAGCCTCGATGCTTTCACCGCCTGGCGCGACCGGCTCGTGCTGGAACTGCTTTACGGCGGCGGCCTGCGCGTGAGCGAGCTGGTCGGCCTCGATTACGGGCAGGTCGAGTTCGACCGCGGGGTGGCGCGCGTGCTCGGCAAGGGGCACAAGGAACGGCTTTGCCCGCTCGGTCAGGTGGCAATGGCTGTGCTCACGAAATGGAAAAATGAGTTTGCGCGCGACGCGGGCTTCGCCGCGCCGGTCGTGGTCAATGCGCACTACCAGCGGCTCAATGTGCGCGCCGTGCAGCTCATCGTGAAAAAGTACCTCGCGCTGGCCGACCTGCCGATGGACCTTTCGCCGCACAAGCTGCGGCACAGTTACGCGACGCATCTGCTCAATGCCGGTGCCGACCTGCGGCTGGTGCAGGAGCTGCTCGGCCACGCCAGCCTGTCCACCACGCAAATCTACACCCACACGAGCGTGGCGCGGCTGAAGGAAGTTTATGACAAGGCCCACCCGCGGGCGTGAAACGATGGATTACAGATTAAAAATTACAGATTACAGATCGCAGGTCGGAATATTTAATCTGCAATCTGTGATTTGTAATCTGTAATCATAGCGAGGCAATGGCCTCGCTCATCACTTCACAGGCCTTGTCGATCGCCGCGCCTTCGTGCGCGGTGCTGAGGAACCAGCTTTCGTACGCGCTGGGCGGCAGGTAAACGCCACGGTCGAGGCAGGTGTGGAAAAATTTCGCGAAGAGTTTGGCGTCGCTAGTGAGCGCGGTGGCGTAGTCACGCACCGGCAGATTCGTGAAAAACAGGGAAAGCATCGACCCGACCTGCGGCACTTGCGCCGGCAGGCCTTTCTTTTTGGCGGCGTCTTGCAGGGCGTCGCGCATCTGCCGGCCGAGCGCATGGAGCCGCTCGTAAGGATCTTCTTCCTTCAGGAGTTTTAATGCGGCGATGCCCGCCGCCATCGCGAGCGGGTTGCCGCTGAGCGTGCCGGCCTGGTAGACCGGGCCGAGCGGCGCAAGCTGGTCCATGATGCTGGCGCGGCCGCCGAAGGCGCCGACGGGCAGGCCACCGCCGATGATCTTGCCCAGGCAGGTGAGGTCGGGTGTGACTTTTTCCAGTTCCTGCACGCCGCCCAGCGCGAGGCGGAAGCCGGTCATCACTTCGTCAAAGATCAGCAGGGTGTCCTGGGCGGTGCAGGCGGCGCGAATGTGCTTTAAATAGTCGGGCACCGCGGGAACGAATCCGACATTGCCCATGTAAGGTTCGACGATGACCGCGGCGATTTGCCCGGGGTATCGGGCGAAGGCCATGGCGAGCGCGGCATGTTCGTTGAATGGCAGCACGATGGTTTCCTCGGTGAACGCATCCGGCACGCCGGCGCTGTCGGGATGGCCGTGCGTGAGCGCGCCGGAACCGGCCTTGACCAGCAGCGAGTCGGAGTGGCCGTGGTAGCAGCCGGAAAACTTGACGATTTTATCGCGGCCGGTGAATCCGCGTGCGAGGCGGATGGCCGACATGGTGGCCTCGGTGCCGCTGTTGCACATGCGTACTTTCTCGATCGACGGCACGAAACTCGTGATGAGCTCGGCCATCTCGACCTCGTAGGGATTGGGCGTGCCGAACGACGTGCCGTTTTCCAGCGCGGCGGCAATGGCGGCCTTGATCTTCGGATGGTTGTGCCCGTGGATGGCCGGGCCCCAGGTGCAGACAAAGTCGATCAACTCGCGGTCGTCGGCCGTGACTAGCGTCGCGCCGCGCGCGGCCTTGACGAAGAACGGTGTGCCGCCGACGGAGCGAAAGGCGCGGACGGGGGAGTTGACGCCGCCGGGCATGAGCTGCAGCGCCCGGGCGAAGAGTTGGTCGGAGATAGGAGAAGGCATTTTTTAACCGCTAATTTTCGCTAATCGGCGCTAATTTTTTTGTTTGGTACGGGCGAATCGTTTCCACTCAAGTTTTTCGGGACAACCAAAATTAACAAGATAACCGACCGGATTGCCGGTGGCTTTGAGGTAATTGAGCAATTGAGCTTCGTGCTCAGAGGTAAGCGAGGAAGCCGTTTTGAGTTCAACCACGATGTGTTCGGATACAAGCAAATCGGGCCGAAGCTTTTTACGCAATGGCTGACCTTTGTAGGTTATTGTGAGCTCAGCTTGAGGTAGAAATGGAATTTTGTGAGCAGCCAACTCTTGTTCCAAGGCTTCCTGATAGATGTCCTCCGTGAAGCCATGACCAAGCTCGTTATAAACCTCGAAAGCTGTGGCCATGAAATCGTAGCCTTCCTGCTGCAATGGTTCGGTATTCATATCACCATATTAGCGTGAATTAGCGACGATTAGCGGTTTAATTTCAGTTCAGGGATGGGATCATCAGTGCGCATAAGTGTTCATCAGTGGTTAAAAAAACTCACTCACATTATAGCGCGATTTAGCGACGATTAGCGGTTTCAATTCACATATTTCTGCACGATGGGAATGCGGCGGCCGATGCCGAAGGCGAGGGGAGTGATGCGCAGGCCGGGTGCCGCTTGTTTGCGTTTGTATTCGTTCAAATCGACTTTGCGCACGACGTCGTTGACGACGGCCTCGGCAAAGCCCTGCGCGATGAGATCGCGGCGCGAAAGGCCTTCCTCGACGTAGCCGCGAAGGATGGTATCGAGCAGGTCGTAGGGCGGCAGGCTGTCCTGGTCGGTCTGGTCGGGGCGCAGTTCGGCGCTGGGCGGCTTGTCGATGCTCGATTGCGGGATGGGCGGCCGCCGGCCGTCGCGGCGCGCGTCGTCATTGATCCAGCGGGCGAGGGCGTAAACCTGCGTCTTGAACACGTCGCTGATGACGGCGAGGCCGCCGGCCATGTCGCCGTAAAGCGTGCAATAACCGACGGCGACTTCGCTTTTGTTGCCGGTGGTGAGGAGCAGCGCGCCGAATTTGTTCGAGAGCGCCATCATGAGCACGCCGCGCACGCGGGCCTGGATGTTTTCCTCGGTGACGTCGCGCGGGCGCCCGGTGAAAATCGGCGCGAGCGCGGCCTCGCACGCGGTCACGGCCTCGGCAATGGCGATGGTCTCGAAGCGGACGCCAAGGTTTTCGGCGAGCACGCGGGCATCGTCGCGCGAGTGCTGCGATGAGATCGTCGAGGGCAGGGAAACGCCAATGACGTTTTTCGGGCCGAAGGCTGCGGCGGCGATCACGCCGACGACGGCGGAGTCGATGCCGCCGCTGAGGGCGACGAGCGCGCTCTTGAAACCGCTTTTGTCCGCATAGTCGCGCAGGCCGAGGACGAGGGCGGAGGAAATATCGGCCGGGCTGTCGTCATTG
Organism: Opitutaceae bacterium; assembly: GCA_035569995.1. GTDB lineage: Bacteria > Verrucomicrobiota > Verrucomicrobiia > Opitutales > Opitutaceae > DASRHD01. The sequence continues at coordinate 28,342 of DATMLS010000039.1, forward strand.
TGGGGCGGAGAGGCGAGGGGCGATGGGCGAGAGGCCGTGTCGACCACGCGCAGTTCCTCGGAGAAGGCGGCGAGTTCCGCGCAAATCCGGCCTTGCGCATCGGCCACGAGGCTGCGTCCGTCGAAAATGAGTTCGTCGTTGCCGCCGATGGCGTTGACGTAGGCGACCGGGCAGCCGAGGGCGCGGGCGGCGTCGGTGACGAGCGTCTGGCGCAAGTGGCCCTTGCCGTGGTGCCAGGGGCTCGCCGAAAGGTTCACCATCAGGTCGCAGCCTTCCGCCGCGAGCAGTTTGACGGGATCAAGGCCGTGGTAGAGCCGGCGGGTGGCAATGGTCGGATGCGTCCAAATGTCCTCGCAGATCGTGACGCCGATTTTTTTCCCGGCGAAGGCGATGGTGCGTGGCGCGGCGGCGGGCTCGAAATAGCGGTCTTCGTCGAACACATCGTAGGTCGGCAGGAGACATTTGCGCGTAATCAGGGCGATTTCGCCGCGGTGACAGAACGCGGCGGCGTTGGAGAACGGACGGCCCTGGCCGCTCGTGTTGGTTTCAACAAAGCCCACGAGCGCGGGTACGTCGCCCACGGCGGCGGCGATCTCGGCGAGCGAGGATTCTACGTCCGGCACGAAGCGGCGCTTGAAGAGCAAGTCGCGGGGCGGATAACCGCACACGGCGAGTTCGGGAAAAACGACGAGTTCCGCGCCTTGCGCCACGAGCGCGGCATAGGCGTCGAGGATCTTGCGGCGGTTGCCGGCGAGGTCACCGACGGTGGTGTTGAGTTGGGCGAGGCCGAGGCGCATGCGGTAAGTTGGCGACCGTGAAGGAAAAAAAGTGCGCTGACAACCATTGAGCCGATTTTTAACCACTGATGAGCACTGATGAGCACTAATATTTCTTAACCGCTGGTGGACGCAGATGGACTCCTGATACTTGAAAACCTGACACCTGATATTTTTCCGGTGCCATAGGATCTATTTGGGATTTGGCGTTTGAGCTTTTTTCACAGATTCTACGTCATGCGTTCCATGAAGTTGTTAAAGTTTATGCTGCCATGGGTTGCCGCCGTGGCGATTGTCCGCGCGGATGCACCCGTCGGCCTCACGCTCGACCAGGCCCTGGCGGCGGTCGAGCACGCCAACGTCACCACCTTGCTCAGTCGCGAGGCCGTGGCGCAGGCTGTTGAAGCCGCGAACCAGCAACGGGTGAATCTCCTGCCGCAGATCGCCTTCACGGCGAGCCAGCAGCGCGCGCTCATCGTCAGCACCCAGAGTGCCGTGCTCGTGCAGAGCGGCCCGGGTAATCGCTTCAATGGCCTGCTCACGGCCAACTATAACCTGCTCGATTCGTCGCAGATTGAAAACTACCGCTCGGCGCGCACGGCCGTGAAGGGGGCCCAGCTCAATTATCAGGCCACGTTGCAATCCGTGCTCGCGGTGGTGGCGAATGCATATTTCACCTATTTGCACGATCTGCATCGCATCGATGTGCTCGATTCCAACCTTGCGCGCGACAAATCGTTGCTCGACCTCGCGCAGGCCCAGTTGCACGCCGGCGTGGCCACGCAGATTGACGTCACCCGCGCCGAGGCCGAACTCGCCACCGACGAGCAGGCGCGCCTGCAACAGGACACGACCGTTTACCAGAGCGAGCTGCAGTTCAAGCGTCTGCTCGATCTCGACCTGGGACAGCCGCTCAAGCTGGCCGATTTTCCCGTGCAGCAGGCGGACACGACGGAGTTTGATGTGGGCACGGAACAGCATGCCTTCGCGGTGCGTCCCGATTACCTGAGTGGAAAAAGCCTGCTGAAGCAAAACCAGCAGGATGTGCTGGCCGCAAAATACGAGAACCTGCCCACGCTCAGCCTGGTGGGCGATTACGGCCAGGCCCAGCTGCGCGCATTCGATGGCAAGGCGAAGGAAGAGTGGCTGGCCGGCGTGGAATTTGACCTGCCCATCTTCGACGGCCTCAAGGCCCGGGCCGACCGGCGGGCGGCGCTTTCCCATTTGCGCGCGCAGGAGCGCAGCCTGCGCGATCTCACCACCCAGGTTTCATCGGAAGTCCGACTCGCGATCCAGGATGCGCGTTCGCGTTTTGCGCAAATCGCCCTCGCCCAAAAAAGTTTCCAGCTCGCCGATGAGCAGTTGCGCCTGGCCAGCCTGCGTTTCAAACAGGGCGTGGCCGACAACCAGGAAGTCATCGATGCGCAAAACGGCCTCGCCGTCGCCGGGGACGGCCTTAACGACGCCATCTATCAATACAACCTGAGCCGCGTCGAACTGGCGCGCGCCAAGGGCGAGGTGAGGGAGATTCTGCAGGAGAAGGCGCCGTGACCGAAGCTCGCCTGGTCCTCGCTTCCGCTTCGCCCCGCCGCCAGCAGCTCCTGGCCGGGATGGGACTGCCCTTCGACGTGGTGCCGGCGGAGGTTATCGAACATGAGGCGCCGGATGCCGACCCGCGCGCGATGGTGGCCCACAACGCCGCGCTCAAGGCCGATTGGGTCGCCGCGCGCCACCCCACGGCATTTGTGCTCGGCGCGGACACGACTGTGTTCATCGACCAGACCGTGCTCAACAAGCCCCGCGACCTGGCGGATGCGCGCGCCATGCTCAAGCGCCTCGCCGGCCGTACGCACACGGTTTTCACCGGCCTCGCGCTGCGCCGGGCTTGCGACCGGCTGCAGTTCGATGAAGGCGTCACCAGCGAGGTGACGTTCAAGAATTTCGACGATGCGGTCATCGATGCCTACTTCGGCCTCGTCAACCCCCTCGACAAGGCCGGCGCCTATGGCATTCAGGAAGGCCGCGAGCTGATCATCGCCGGCTGGCGGGGGTCGTTTACAAATATTATGGGCCTGCCGGTCGAAGAAACGAAACAAATTTTGACGCGGGTGGGTCTCCTGAATTCAATATCACTTCAATGAACCGACTGCTCGAACCAGAAAACCCTCCCATGGAACGCCGGCGCGGGCCGCGTTTTTGGCAGGATGAGGAAAAGCAATCGGTCATCGTCGGCCTCATTCTCACCTTCATTCTTTGGTGGCCGTCGCTTCTGCTCTTCGGTTGGGCGCTCAATCATATCCACGGCAAATACGAGGTGAAGTTTACGGGTCCGACGCACGGCCGGCAGTTCAATATCGAGCTCGCGCCGCAGGCGGTGAAACAACCGCCCCCACCGCCGAACCGGTTTGTGGAAACCAACCCAGACGCGCCGGCGAACATTCCCGACAAGACGCGCAACTTTGCCGCGCAAAACCAGCAGGCCGCGCAGGAAAAGCCCAATCCCAATGCTCATGGCGACCACGCCGCCACGCAAGGCAAGGCGGCCGAGTCCACGCAAATCGTGGACGGGCACCTCAACCCGGAAAAACCCACGCCGCCTGTGCCGACGCCGGCGCCATCCACGGCTTCGCAAGCGACGCCGACCCGCGAACAAAACCCGCTGAACGGTTTCGACAAAAACGTGGGTGAAAACAAGGAGGCCTTTGGCACCGATGTCGCCAAGGTGGCCGATAACATGAAAGACGTGCCGAAGAAAATAGAGGGACCGAAGGACGCGCCACTCGTCGAGAACCCCAGTGCCAACACCCCGCAGATCGATCCCCAGCACCCGCAGCCGCGCCGTCAACTCGCGCAGAACGTGCGGCCGGCGCTTTTCGCGAATAATCCCGGCACCAGCAATATTGGCGTTGCCGGGTGGGATGCTCACTGGAGTAACTACGGCGAATATCAGCAACGCATGATCGAGACGGTCCAGGCCGAATGGGATAATCTTCTCTCTAACAGCGGCGCTCTTCCGCCCAGTGACACACAAGTTCTCGTGACGTTCCGCCTCAAATCGGACGGAACGGTTTCACAAGTCGTGAAGGTTGAGGGCAACGCCGGCGATCTCGGCCAGAAATATTGCGTCAGCGCCATCACCGACCGCGGATCCTATGGCAAATGGACGGACGACATGGTGGCGATGTTGGGGCAGGACACGGAGATAACGTTCACATTTTACTATCAATAGGTGAATGCCCTGCCGGAAAGTTTCTGGTCGAAGATGCCCTTCGGTCTGGGCGTGCGCATCCTGGCCCGCGATCCCAACCACCTCATCGCGTTCGACAAGCCGATGGGCGTGCTTTCACACCCGAATTCGCGGGAGGATGAACGGCGCTCGCTGCTCATCTGCCACTACGACGAGATCGGCGAGTTTTATTACTGGCACGACCGGGCGGAAGGCATGCGGGATCCCGCGTACCTGCCGCGCATCTGGCTGCTCAACCGGCTCGATGCCTACACCTCGGGCGTCATCCTCGCGACGGCCAACGAGGCGCTCGCGCGCGAAATCCGCGGGCGCTTCAAGCGCGAGGAAGTGCGCAAAACCTACCGCGCGCTGGTTTTTGGCATCGTGCCCAAGCCCAAGGAAGAATGGCGCGACCTGTTGCTCATTCGCAAGCAGGGCGGCCATATCCGCACGATGGACGGGGGCAACATCCCCGCCGAGTGTACCATGCGGCTTGTCCGCGAGACCCGCAAGGAACCGCGCCTGTCGTTGCTCGAGCTCGAACCGCACACGGGCCGCAGCCATCAATTGCGCGTGCAATGCGCCCGGCGCGGCCTGCCCATCGTGGGCGACGCGACCTACGGCGAGTTCAAGCGCAACCGCGAATTCAAGCGCCGCACCGGCTGCAAGCGGCTGTTTTTGCATTCGTTTGAAACGAGCATCGACTACGAATTGGGCGGGCGGAAATTTTCGTTTTCCGCGCGTTCGCCCATGCCGCCCGAATTCGAGGAGTTCCTTTGACAGCGGCGATAAAATGCACGGAATATGCTGGCAGTCGGCTAGAGCATTTTAACCACTGATGCACACTGATGATCACTGATCCGGAAGAAAAAGATAAAAAATGAGTTCGAACCCAACCTCATATATCAGTGACTATAAGTGTACATCAGCGGTTAAGTCGGTTTTCTGCCTGCGTGGATGTATTAGTGACCGTTAGTGTGTATTAGTGGTTAATACGGTATAGAGTTTAATTCCGGAAACGTCCCTCTATGATTTTACCGAAATCCAACCGCCTGACCGCCGAGCAAGTGGCGGAAATCACGCAGATTGTGGCTGAATTTGGCTGCAAGATCCAACCCATCGTCGGCGCGGTGCGGACGATTTATGCCATCGTCGGCGATGAGCGCGACGAGCTCATGATCAACCGGCTCGAGGGCCTGGCCTACGTTGAGCGCATCGACCGCATCCAGTCGCAGTTCAAGCTCATGGACAAGCGCTCCGATCTCGCGAGCCACCGCATCGTGGTCGGCGGCGTGACGCTCGGCGAGGAACTGTTCGTGATCGCCGGCCAGTGCACGATCGACCCGAAGAACCCCAATTATTTTTATGAGACGGCCGAAGCGGTGAAAGAGGCGGGGGCGCAGGCCTTGCGCGGCGGCGTCTGGAAACCGCGCACCAATCCCTACACCTTTCAGGGCGACACCAAGTCGCTCGACATCCTCATGGAGGCGCACCGCCGCACCGGCCTGCCCGTCGATGCCGAGGTGATGGACGAGCATCACGTGACCCTCGCGCTCGATGCCGGCGTGCACCTGCTGCAAGTCGGCGCGCGCAATGCCCTCAATTATTCGCTGCTCCGGGCCATCGGCCGCGCCGTGGCCGAACGCGACACCGTGGTCTTGCTCAAGCGCGGCCTGCACATGGGCTCGCTCAGCGAGTTTATTTCCGCGGCGGAATACATCGCGTCATTTGGCAATCCCAACATCATCCTGTGCCCGCGCGGCACCGCGCCCGCGCTCGATGGCTACCGCAATCATCCCGACGAATCGATCACGCCGTTGTTGAAGGAAAAAACCTGGGCTCCCGTCGTGGTCGATCCCTCGCACTCGGTGGGCAAGGCGGCCTACGTCCCGGCCTGCGCGCTCGCGGCCGTGGCCTACGGCGCCGACGGCTTGTGCATCGAGGCGCACGTCGAGCCGGCCAAGGGCATCGGCGACGATCCGAAGCAGGCACTTGCGCCCGCCGTGCTGGCCGATACCGTTGCCCAGGCCAGGCAACTGTGGGCGCTGCGGCACTCCGTTAAAACAGCCTGAAATAATTTTTATGACAGCGGCAAACAACTCCCGGAAAACTTTTTTTAGTTCCTGCCTGGTCGCATTCGCGTTCCTGTTTTCCGGCGTCCCGGGTTCGGCCATGACCGAGCTGCGCCTCAAGAACGGGGCGGAGATCAAGGGCGACATCCTCAGCGAAAAGGCCGACCATCTCATCGTCGACCTCGGCTTCACCGTCGTCACGGTGCCACGCGATGAAATCGACCACGTCGTTGACGAAAAAGCGCCGGCGGCCGGCGCCGCGGGCAGCATCTCCGACATCTATTTCAGCAACCCGGGCCAGCCCATCCTGACGGTGAAGGAAAACGTCGACCGCTGTGGCGATGCCGTCGTCGAGGTGCGCACGCCGATCGGCCTCGGCTCCGGTTTTATCATCCATCCCTCGGGCTATGTCCTGACCAATGAGCACGTCATTTCCGGGGAATACCAAATTTCCATCACGCAATTTCGCCGCGGCGCGACCGAGCTTGAACGCGTGCAGTTCAGCAAGGTTCGCATCGTCGCCTTCGATTCCCGCCTCGATCTCGCGCTGCTGAAAATCGAGGATGCGGGCACCACGGCTTTCCCCTTCGTGCCCATCGGCGATTCCGACACGCTCACCGAGGGCCAGACGGTTTTTAACATCGGCAGCCCGCTCGGCCTCGATCGCAGCGTCTCGCAAGGCATTATCGCCCAGAAAAACCGCCCGCTTGACGGCCAGCTCTATATCCAGACCACCGCGCAGGTGAACCCCGGCAATTCCGGCGGGCCGCTCTTCAATCTCCGCGGCGAGGTCATCGGGATCACCAACATGAAGGCCATGATGATCGGCATCGAGGGGCTCAACTTCGCCATCCCCTCGTCGATCATAAAAAGCTTCCTGCAAAACCGCGACGCCTTTTCCTTCGACCCGCGCAACCCCAACGCCGGTTATCGCTACCTCGAGCCACCCCAACCGGTCAAAAGCCTGCCTGCGCCCCTCAAACTTCCATGAAGAAAATCCTTCTCCCCGTCATCGTCACAGCGCTTGCGCTGTTCGCCGGCCGCACCTCGGCGGATGCCGCCACCGTTCCGCTGGTCAACCTGGTGGGCGACGACACGTCGCTGGTCGTTTATGTCACCGACCTGCCGGCCCTCGTGAAAACCTGGCCGGGCACGCCGTGGGTGAAAATGTGGCGCGACGACCAGGTGCAGAAATATTTTGCGCCGTTGCGCGCGCAGATGAAGGTCGATGAATGGGATGATCGCTGCAAAGCCAATACGGGCTACACCCTGGCGGGCCTGCTCGATTTTGCCACCGGCGAGGCGATTTTTGTCCTGCCCGACCTGGGCCCTGTCATCGCGGCCACAAAAAACAAGACCGACCTCCCGCTGCTGGTCGCCGTCGAAATCGGCGGCAACGGATCCAAGGTTGAAAAACTGATCGCCGACGAAGAAGCCAAGGATAAGGAAAAGAAATTCACGGAAACCACGGAGGACTTCGATGGTGTCACCCTGCACATCATGGGGGTGGCGGCTCCCACTGCGACCGAGCCGCAGCATCCCGGGGTCTGGGCGATCGCCGGCGGCGTTTTTTATGTCAGTCCGTCCAAGGATTTTCTCCAGCAGACGCTGGCGGCAGCCAAGCAGGGCGGCCACGACAACGCGCTCGGAAAATCGGACGGGTTCATGCAAATGCGTCAGCGCGCCGGCAACGCCCAGCTTATTCTCTACGCCAATATCAAAGCCATGGTTCCGGCGGCCCAAAAAGCGATCGCCGACCAAAAAGCGGCGCAGGCTGCCGGGCAACCACCGACCATGTCTCCCTTCGACCCGACCACGATCCTTCATGCGCTGGGTCTCGATGCCGCGAATGAGTTTTATCTCACCGCCCAGGTCGGCGAAACTTCCACGGATATCAATTCCGGGTTCACTTACAATGAGCGCCGCGGCCTGACCAAGCTGTTTGAGTATACGGATGGGGCGCCACCGCGGCCGCAGTTTGTGCCGGAAAAGTGCTTCTCGATGGTGTCGGCGCGCGGCAGCGTCAAAAACTTTTATACCACCCTTGAGGATATGTTGAACGATATCAGCCCGATTTTTTACGGCATGTACCAAAGCTATCTCAAAAGCTTCAATGATCGGCTTGGCATCGATCTCAAGCGGGACCTGATCGGCAATTTGGGCGACCAGTTGATCCTGGCCAGCGCGCTGGACGATGCGGCGCCGGCCGATGCGCCGCTCGATCAGCGCCTCAACCAGCTCTGGGCCATCTCGCTTGAAAACGACCCGGCGTTCACCGCGGCGGTCGAGTCGATGAAGCACGGCCTTTATGGTGAAGCGGTGGACAAGGTTTTTGAAAAACGAGCCTACCTTGGCCACGATATCTACACCTACGCCCCGCCGCAACCGCCCGCGGCTGAAGGTGCCCCTCCGCGGCCGGCCGGCCGGGGCTTTTCCTACGCCGTGGCCAACCACTGGGTTTTCCTTGGCATCGGTTCCCCGGCGCTGGTGGAAGACGCTTTGCAGGGGCTCGAGGGCAAACAGGCGTCATTTTGGGACAAGGATGACGTGAAGCGCAACCTGCTCGCCGATATGCCCGACAACACCCGCTGCCTCAGTTATGTGGATCTCGGAAAAATCATGCCGGTGTATTTTGATACGATCGTGCGTGCCATGGAAACCAGCCGGAAAATGGCGGCCGCGCGCGCGCAGAGAAATCAACCAGACGACGGCACCGGGCAATCGGAGCCGGCCGACTCAGATAAACCCTTGGTTGATGACACGGCCAAACCCGATGCGGCCACGCTGGCAAAATACTGGGGCTACACCCGCTCCTATGGCTATCAAGACGCCCATGGCACCTACAGCACGGGCCGCATCATTTATCCCAATAATCCGTGAAGTTTTTTATAATTTTTTTGGCGGCGGGCGCCGCCGGTGTCGCCACGCTTTTTGCCACGGATAAGCCCCTCGTGGAGAGCATCGCCCTGGGCGCGCCCGAGGTCGTCAAGCTCGACTGGAATACCCGCGCGATCACCCCTTGCGATTTGCGGGGCATCGGCCTGACCGACCTGGTGGTGCTCAATAACGACCGCGCGCAAATCGACCTGCTTTATCAACTGAAGCCCGGGACCCCGCCGCCGCCCGTGCCGCCTTCCGTCAGTATCAATCGCTGGGAGCCGGTCGTCGCCGATGCGCACTTTAAAAAAATCAGCCTGACGACGGGCATCACGATGTTCGACCTCGCGATCGGCGATCTCAATGGCGACGGCCTGCCCGATCTCGTCTATACCGGCGACCCGCAGGCGCTGACGATCCGCTACCAGCAAAAAAACGGCGACTGGACGGAGAAAAAAATCGACGATGCGCCCGAGCCGAGCCAGCTCGTTTCCAGCCTTAAAATCGCCGACCTCACCGGCAACGGCCGCAACGACCTGGTCATGCTCGGCAAAAAAGAGCTCGCGATTTTTTATCAGGACGAAAAAGGCGAACTCGGCGCACCCGAACGCTACGCCCTGTCGGATGAAAATTGCTACGGCCTGGAGGTCTGCGATGTGAATGGCGACGGCCGGCCCGATCTGGTTTATCTCAGCTCCTCAGGCACGGATACGTTGCGCGTGCGCCTCCAGTCGGCCAGCGGCCAGTTTGGGCCCGAGCAATCCTATCCGCTCAAGGCCTTGCGCAGCACGCTGCAGGTGTTCAACGCCGCGGGCAAGAACGGGCCGGCGCAGTTCGCTGTGATCCAGGACCCGACCGGGCAGCTCGTCGTCTTTACGCTGGATCCGAAAAGCGACTCGGATCCCGACAAGTTTCCCGTCCCGCGCCCGCGCATTTTCACCCCACGGGCCGGCAGCACCAGCCCGGCAAGTTATGCCTTTGGCGACTTCGATGGCGATGGCCGCGAAGACATCGCGGTGAGCGATCCCGAAGGCGCGCAGATCTTCATTTATTTCCGGCAACCCGATGGCGGCTTTACCATCGCCAAACGGTTTCCCTCGCTGTCCGACGGCCGCAGCATCGCCGCCGGTGACTGGGATGGCAGCGGCCGCGCCTCGATTTTCGTGGCCAGCCCGAAGGAAGAGATCGTCGGTGTGGCCACGATCACGCCGGAAGGCCGGTTGACTTATCCGCAGCCGCTGCCGGTGACCGGCAAGCCCTTCGCCGTGGCCACGGGCGACCTCGCCGGCACGGGCCACGACCAACTCGTCGTCGTCCGCAGCGACAAAGCCGGCAAATACGCGTTGGAAATCTGGGCGGGCGCCAAGGGTGGCAAGCCCCAGCTCCTTAAGACCATCGATATGCCCGATCAAAAAAACGACCCACGGGCCGTGCGCGTGTTCGACGCCAACCAGGACGGCAAGATGGATATTGCGGTCTTCACCCCGTTCGAGCCGATGCGTCTTTTTGTTCAGGGCGAAAAACTTTCCTTCACCGAGGCCACGCCGGACAATGGCTTCCGGACCGGTCTCGTGGATAACCTCGAATCCGCCGCGCTCACCGTCACCGACACCGTGGGGGACGGCAAAGCGGAGATGCTGGTCAGCGGCTCCGGCTATGCGCGCGCCCTGCGGCTCAAGCCGGGTGGCGAACTAGAGGTGCGCGACCAATTCAATGCCAAGGATCCCTCGTCGACCATAGCCGGCGCCTTTGCGCTGCCGGCGAGCGGAACCGATAAGAAGCCGGTGATCGTGCTCTATGACAGCGACGGACAATTGCTGCAATTTCTCCATGCGGACGATCACGGGGTCTATCAATTTGCCCAGGCCATGCCCGTGGGAAAAATCGACCTCGTCGGGGTGGAAACCCGGCGCGATCCGAAAACCGGGCAGATCGATGTCTTCATGCTCGGCAAGGATCGCTTTTGGTGGCTGCCCATCGGTCAGCCGGATTTCAGCATCCACGTAGTGGCCACCCATACGACGGATCTGCCCGACATTTCGTACAGCGACGTGGAGGCGGGCGATCTCAACGGCGACGGCCGGCTCGATCTCGCCTGCATCGATCCCGACAAGAATGTCATCGAAATCTTGAGCCAGGATGCGGCCGGCGTGTGGCAGAGCCGGATGCATTTCAAGGTTTTTGAAAAGGACGCGCACTACCAAGGCCGCCACGGCACGCCCGAGGAACCGCGCGAGACGCTCATCGCACCCGTGACCGGCAACGGCAAGAACGACCTCATCCTCCTCGTGCACGACCGCGTGCTCGTTTATCCGCAGGAGTGACGGGGAAATCGGAAGATCAATATAATCGTCCCTAGGATTGCCCATGAATAGCAATGATAGGATTATTTATTGGCGAGCCTTGGGAGTGGTCGCAGTTGTGTCCGCGCTTATGCTGTCGTGGGCAAGCTATATGTGTGCGAAAGACCGAGAGATATGGCCAACAGTCGAATTATCGGTTGCAGCCGTTTGCATTTGGTTCACAGCTATTTCCCTGTTTTGCAGCTCGTGCAAATTAAAGCGTGCCCAAAATAGCCCGAAGAAAGAATAAAAATGGCAGATCCAAGATACAAGCCAACGGGGTCGGGTTTCTAAGAGTTAAATTTTAAAACGAGCCGGGCTGGAAACCTCGCTAGAGTGGGGGATGCATGAGCGCTCGCTTTACCTCGATAACGGCTGCGTAAAGGCAATCGGAAGGGGGCAGGCCATGAACTTTAACCACAAAGACACTAAGAACACGAAGCTCGATCCGGAGTTTAAAACTTTGGATCGAGCTTTGTACCCTTCGAGTCTTTGTGGTTACCACCGCTGAAGCTGACCGCCAAGTAACAGGTATCAAGGTGCCAAGAACCACGCGCCAACCCCAATCTTGATACTTGATACTTGGCACCTGGAACTTGGCGCTTTCAGAGCAGATTGAGCTGCGCATCGTCCGCGGGCTTCACGGAGATTTTTTTCTTCGGACGGGCTTGGGGCGCGGGCAGCTCGACCGAGGTGTCGTCGCTCTCGAGCCGGGCCAAAATAGTTTTTGCGCGGTCGAGGACGCTCGGCGGCAGGCCGGCCAGGCGCGCCACCTGGATGCCGTAGCTGCGGTCGGCCGCGCCGGGCACGACGCGGCGGACGAAGACGATGTCGTCATTCCATTCCTTCACCGCGACGGAGAAATTGCGCAGGCGGGGCAGGTGCTTGTCGAGTTGGGTGAGCTCCTGGTAGTGCGTGGCGAAGAGCGTGCGCGGCCCAAGCTCGGCACCGCGGTGCAGATGCTCGACAACCGCCCAGGCGATGCTGAGGCCGTCGTAGGTCGAGGTGCCGCGGCCGATTTCGTCGAGGATGATGAGCGAGCGGTCGGTGGCGTTGTTGAGGATGTTGGCCGTTTCGTTCATCTCGACCATGAAGGTCGAATTGCCGCGCGCGAGGTCGTCGCTCGCTCCCACGCGGGAAAAAATCCGGTCCACCAGGCCGACGCGGCAGGCTTGGGCCGGAACCCAGCAGCCGATTTGGGCCATGAACGTGATCAACGCCACTTGCCGGATGTAGGTCGATTTGCCCGCCATGTTTGGGCCGGTGAGCAGGAGAATTTGCGCGTCGCCGCACGCGAGCAGCGTGTCATTGGGCACGAACGCCTGCGTGCCGGCGAGGCCGTTGCGCTCGATCTTCATCATCTGCTCGACGACCGGGTGGCGGCCTTCGGCGATTTCGAGCATATTGTTTTCGTCGAGCGAGGGCTGGCAGTAATTCCACTCGCGGGCAAGCCCGGCCCAGCCGGCGAGCACGTCGAGTTCCGCGAGGGCCTCGGCAGCCTGCGACAACGCCGCGGATTCGGCGAGCACGGCGGCGACCAGCGCATTGAACAACTCCAGCTCGCGCGAGAGGGAGTTTTCCTCGGCGTGGAAAATTTCCTTTTCCTTCTGCTTGAGCGCGTCGGTGATGAAACGCTCGCCGTTCGCGGTCGTCTGTTTCCGCACGTAGCCGATCGGCACGAGATGCAGGTTGGCCTTGGTGACCTCGATGTAGTAGCCGAAGACGGAATTGAAGCGCACCTTCAGGCTCTTGATTCCGGTGCGTTGCTGCTCGGCGGTTTCGAGATCGGAGAGCCAGGTCTTGTTGCCGCTGGTGAGGGCGCGCATGCCGTCGAGTTCGGTATCGTGCCCGGCGCGGATGAAATTGCCTTCCTGCAAATCGGCGGGCAATTCGTCGGCCAGCGCGCGGGCCAGGAGTTCGCGTAAGAGTGAAAAATCGCCGAGTTTCGGCAGGTAGCCGGCGGCGAGTTCGCCGCCAAAACCCGACAACTCGGCGCCAATGGCCGGGAGCTGCGCCAGCGTATCGCGCACGCCGCCGAGCTCGCGGGGATTGCGGAGGCGGTTTTGCAGGCGGCCGAGGATGCGGGGGATGTCGCGGATGTTCGCCATCGATGCTCGCAGCGCGGCGAGGCGCGTGGGCTGGGCGAGCAGTTCGGCGACGAGCGCCTGCCGGCGCTGGATTTCAGCGAGCTCGAGAGTGGGCGCGGCGAGCCAGCGTTCAAGCAAGCGTGCGCCGGTGGCCGTGGCGGTGCGGTCGATGGCGCCGAGCAGCGAGCCTTCGCGCGTGCCGCGGACCGATTGGAAAATCTCCAGGTTGCGCAGGGTGGCCGGGTCGAGCAGCAGCGTGCGCGCGCTGCGGTATTCCTGCAGGCTGCGGAGATTTTCCGGTTTCGCGCAGAGGTTTTCCGTGGCGTAGTAGACCAGCGCACCGGCCGGGCCGAGGGCAGGGTGGCTGGCGGCGAGGCCGAACCCCTGCAGGTTGAGCACGCCGAGCGCATCGGCGACGGTGCGCGCGCCGGCCGAAGTTTCAAAATGATAGGCGGGCAGCCCGGTGCACAGGCGCGCGGAGCAGAAATGATGCAGCGCGTGCAAGGCGATCTGCTCGTGCGGGGCGGCCTGCCAGCGCGCGAGCTCGTCTTCCGGCAGAAGGATTTCGGCGGGATTCAGCGCGGAAAGGACGGGGAGCAAGTTTTCCAGGTGCGCGTCGGTGGCCACGCGAAATTCCCCGGTCGAGAGGTCGAGCCAGGCCGTGTGCAGGCCGTGTTTGTCGAGGCTGAGCGCGGCGAGGTAATGGTTGCGCTGGGCGTCGAGCTGGCTGGCGGCGAGGGTCGTGCCGGGCGTGAGGATGCGCGTGAGCTGGCGCTTGACGAGTTTGCCGGGCCGCGCGGCTTCCTGCTGGTCGCAGATGGCGACTTTTTTCCCGGCGGCGAGGAGCTTGCCCACGTAATTATCGAGCGCATGCGCGGGCAGCCCGGCCATCGGGGTTTCCTGCCGCTTGGTCAGGGTGAGGCCGAGCAGGCGCGAGGCGGTGACGGCGTCGTCGAAAAACATCTCGAAGAAATCGCCCAGGCGGAAAAGCAGCATCGTCTCGGGCGGCAGCCCGCGCTTCACCTCGAAGTATTGCTGCATCATCGGGGTGGTTTTCTCGGGATCGGACATACAGAGTTGTGATTAACCACGAAGGCACGAAGCGCACGAATATTTTTTGAGCTCTTTGTGATCCTTTGTGGCAAAAAAGGGTCGAGATCGGATAACGATCCACAATACCTGATGATTTTGCCACAAGAGATCACAAAGATCGCAGAGAAGTGAGGAGACAATCCATATACATTTGGTGGTTAAAGTCCTGGATCGATTTTCATGTCAAAGCTTCATGTCGCTTTGAAACACACTCTTGATTGCTTTGAGACCGCTTCGTGTGCTTCGTGCCTTTGTGGTTAAATTATTCCATCGAGATTTAGGTGGGGCGGGCCATCCGCCGCTGGTCATCCTGCACGGGTTGCTCGGCTCGTCGCGCAACTGGCAGACGGCCGGCGCCGACTTGGTGGCGAAATTCCACGTCTATGCGCTCGATTTGCGCAATCACGGCCGTTCGCCGCATGCGGAGGAGATGACTTACGCGGCGATGATGGACGACGTGCTCGCCTGGCTGGATGCCCAGGGGATAACGAAGGCCGCGTTCCTCGGGCATAGCCTCGGGGGGAAAGTCGCCATGCTGCTGGCGTGCCGCCATCCCGGCCGGGTGGCGCGGCTCATCGTCGTGGATATCGCGCCGAAGTCGTATGCCCTGCCGGCGCATCATGAGGAATTTACCGCCATGAATGAGCTCGATCTCAGCCGCCTGACTTCGCGTGCCGAGGCCGAACAGCAATTCGAGATGCGCGTGCCAAAATGGGCGATGCGGAAATTTCTGGTGACTAACCTCGAACGCGACGCGGACGGTCGCTGGCGCTGGCAGATCAACCTGCCGGTACTCACGCGGGCGCTGCCGGAAGTGGAAAAAAATTCGCTCGCGCCCGGCGACCGTTATGCCGGCCCGACTTTGTTTGTTCTCGGAGGAAAATCTCGCTTTGTGGACGCGCAGGATCACGAAAAAATCCGCGAGTACTTTCCGTCGGCTCGCATCGAAACCATCGCCGAGGCCGGCCACAATCCGCACATGGATGATCGGGAAGCATTTGTCCGGGTGATTCTGAACTGAAACGATCCTTTTTTAACCGCGGATTACGCGGATGATCGCGGATATTGATTCCAAACCGTTTGAGAGCCGACTCTATGTGATTTTTGTGTTCTTTTGTGGCCAAAAATTCTGAGGCTCTAGCCACAAAGGAGCACAAGGATCTCAAATCTGAGATCTGAAATTTGAGATGGCGCGCTAGCGCCTCGCCCACAGCCGCAGCGAGGTGAGCAGGAATTCCTCGAGCGCGGCGGATTCATTGAGATTGAGGCGGAGCAGGCCGGCCGCGTGTTCGAGGTTTTCCACGGCGGCAGTAAGCGAACGCGAGGCCCCTCGGCTGTGGTTCGACAGGCTCACCACCTTCGGCTCGGGGTTGTCGGCCTCACTGGCCGACAAGCGGGGTAGGGCGAAATTACGGGTGGCGGTTTCGATTTCGGCGAGGAGGCGGGCGCGCAGGCCATTGGCCAGGCCGGTTTCGAGGGCAACTTGTTCGTCTTCGTCGAGCTCGGCGGGAAATTTTTCCTTTTGCGCGGCCAGGGCCGTGTCGGTGGCGTCGTCGAGGATTTTTCCGAATCGCGCTAGCAAACCATAGAGCGTGAGAACGTGGCCGGTGGCGGCGCGTTTGTCGGTCACGTTGTCGGCCAGGCGGCCGAGCCAGGCGCGGTAATCGTCGAGCCACGCCGGCCAGCCGGTGGAGGTGACGAGCGTGGTGGCGGCGGGGAATCGAAAATGCAGCACACGGCTGCGGATGGTGGGCAGCAGCGCGTAGGGCCGGGTGGTGAGCAGGAGCAGCGTGGTATGCGGCGGCGGCTCCTCCAGGGTTTTCAGGAAAATATTCGCGGCGGCGAGGTTGAGGCGGTCGGCCTCGTGGAGAATGGCGACTTTGCGCGGGGCGACCGCGGGCGAGACCTGCACTTTTCCAATCAGTTCGCGCATCGCCTCGGCGCCGATCAGGCGCATTTTTCCGGCCGGGCGAAGGTTGAAACAGTCGGGATGCGCCTCGGGTGAAAATCTGGCGGCGGCATCCGGGCCGTTGAGCAGGCGGTCGGCGATGGCGTGGGCGATGGCAACCAACGTGTCGTGGTCGTCGCCATGCAGGAGCAGGCTGTGCGCGAGGCGCTGGCGCTCAAGGGCGCGCTCGATGACGGCGACCGCGGGCGTGCCGACAAGGGCAGGGGGCCAGGTTGTGGCGGCGGCGGACGAAGTCATAAGGTGTGTGCGGGGCGAGTTGCGCCGCCGCCGCCAATGCCGAATGCCGAATGGCGAATGACGAATGAGCGCTCGTCCGATTCCACTTGTAGGAGCCTGCTTGCAGGCGACTGTTTACGTGTCGCAGAAAATTCATCAAGCGATGTCGCCTGCAAGCAGGCTCCTACAATGGCGCAAAAGACCATGCGGTACCTCAGTGCTTGCCGTTGTGATTGAGGCCGGCCACGCGTTCGGCGATGGCGGCCCAAATCTTTTTCTCGAGCGCGGACTCGTTCAGCGTGCCATCGACCACCACAAATCGCTCGGGGAGGCCCTTGGCGAGGACGAGGTAGCCTTCGCGGACTTTTTTGTAGAAATCGAGATTTTCGCGTTCCATGCGGTCGGGCAGGTCGGTGGCGCGCTGGCGGATGCGGGCGAGGCCGATTTCACTGGGCACGTCGATCACGACCGTCAGGTCGGGCATGACATTGCCCACGGCGAAGCGGTTGATCTGGTTCACGGGGTCGAGCGCGAGGTTGCGGCCGATGCCCTGGTAGACCGTGGACGAGTCGAGGAAGCGGTCGCTGAGGACGATTTTTCCGGCGATGAGCGCGGGGGCGATGATTTCCCGCACGAGCTGGGCGCGGGCCGCCGTGAACAAAAGCAGCTCGGTCTCGGGGCACATTTCGTCACCGCGCGAGTTGTGGACGATAATGTTGCGGATTTGTTCGCCGATCTCGGTGCCGCCGGGCTCGCGCACGGTGATGACCTCGCGCTTCAGCTTTTGCAGGTGCGCGGCGAGGCGGATCAGCTGCGTGGACTTGCCGCTGCCCTCGGATCCCTCGAAGGAGATGAGCTTGCCCGTCGTTTTTTGTTTCAGAGGCATGAAAGAATCCTGGTGGAATTATTTCCGGTTGGCGAGGAAGGTTTTGGGGTGAAGAGATTTTTTTGTTCCATCCCGGGCCGGAGGTTTTCCATTGATTGCACCATGTAAAGTCGCCCACACTGCGCCAGATTTTTTTCTCATGATCCCTGTCCTTGCCACCGTCAATGTCATCGAGGTTTTTTCACGCTGCGATCCCGTCGGCCAGGTCATCACCTGCGGCCTGGCGGTGTTCAGCCTGATGGCCTGGACCGTGATGATTGGAAAACATTTTGAGCTGAAGCGCCTGCGCCTGCTCAACCTCACGTTCGAGGCGCAGCTGCGGAATGAGCGGTCCCTGCTCGAACTGCCGGAGACTTTTCGCGACCGTCGCTCGATCCCGTATGCGGATCTTTTTGCGGATGCCATTGAAGGCTACTGGCGGGCCAAGGCCGTCGGCAAGGAGAGGGGCGAGCAGAACATCCGGGCGCCGCTCGAACATGCGGAAAACGCCTTGCAGCGCGCGCTGGCGCGGCAGGCCCTGCGCTACGAATCGAGCATGATTTTTCTCGCCACGGTCGTTTCCGGCGCGCCGTTCATGGGGTTGCTCGGCACGGTGTGGGGTGTGATGACGGCCTTCAGCGCGGTGTCGGTGCAGCAAACGGCCAGCATCCAGACGCTCGCGCCCGGCGTGTCGGCCGCGCTGCTCACGACCATCTCCGGCCTCGTCGTGGCCATCCCGTCGGTCTTCGGCTACAATTTTCTTTTCGCCAAAAACAAGCAGCTGGTCACCGAGCTGGAAAATTACGCGAGCTCGCTCGCCGACCGCATCGAACTGGAGGCCAAATAACATGGCACGCACCTTTCGCCGGCCCCGGCAGTCCCATCCGATCGCCGAGTTGAACCTGACGAACCTCATCGACCTGGGGTTCACGCTGCTCATCATCTTCATGATCGCGACGCCGCTCATCCAGCAGGAGCAGACGATCCCGATGAATTTGCCGAAGGAAGCCAAGAGCGCGCAAACGAAGCCGGCACCGGACACGGTGTTCGTGTCGGTGTCGATTGACAAGAGCGGCGCCTATTATTACAACGGCCAGAAGGTGAGTTTCGCCGAGCTCAAAACCCGGCTGGGCGGGCTGGCCGCCGGGGAAAAGGAGCCGGTCATCCGCATTCGTGCGGATGGAGGACTCGCGTGGCAACAGGTCATCACGCTTGTGTCCGAGTTAAAACGGCGTAACCTGACAAAAATCACCTTCGACACGGAAGCTTCTGATGCGCCATGACCGCCCGTTCACCCAGCGCCTTCGCGCTTTCCGCGCTGCTTCATGCCAGCGTGGCGGTGGTGGTGTTGCTGGCGATATTTTATTCGCAACAGCACGCCCCTGAGCGGCCGGTGGTGTTCGAGTTGGTGGCGGGCGAGGGCAATAACTACATGGCGACGGAGGCGCCCGCGCTCGGTTCACCGGGTGGGCTGGCGAAACTTTCCCTGACCCAAACCGTGCCGGCGCCGGTCCCAGCCGCGCCAAAGGTGGTTGAAGTTGAAGAGGCACCCACGCAGCCGGCGACGATCCAAGTGCCCGATTTCAGCAAGAAGCTCAAACGCGCCGATGCGCGCGCCCTGAAAAAGGTCGAGGCCCAGATCAAAGCCGAGCAGGCCGCCGAAAAAAAGCGCCTGAGCAAGGCGGAGTTTGACCGCCTGCATGGAAAATCCGCCACGCCGAAAACCGCCTCGGCCTCGGCTCACACCGTCAACGTCCCCCGCATCGACGCCCAGGGCATCGCCCGGGGGGTGGTGGGCGGCTCCACCGCGAACACGACCGGTGGCGCCGGCGGCAAGGCGCTCCAGCGCGAGGAGCAAAGCCTGTTGGGCAGTTATACGGCCTTTGTGCGGCAGCAATTGAAGATTTCTTTCGATGCGGTAAAACCGACCGACGTGAGTGATCAACTTGAAGCGGAAGTTGAATTGCACATCCTGTCTGACGGCACGCTGGCCGACGCGCAGATCGTAAAATCTTCAGGCAATAGTGAATTTGACCAAGCGGCGCTTGAAGCAGTGCGACGGGTGGGACCGCTGGGTGAGAGGCCTGAGGGTCTTTCGGAAATACAGACTATTCCCTTTCTCATGAACGAACCTGGAAACACCAATTGAAAAAGTCCTTGCGTTAAACCGGGCAGGAATTTGATTAACCCCTTGCAGTTGTTAATGGGCTCGTAGCTCAGTTGGAAGAGCGCCTCAATGGCATTGAGGAGGTCGTCAGTTCGAACCTGATCGGGTCCACCATTCTTCGCTCCTTCGGAGCTACGAATGGCACGGCCATCCTTTAGGGAGGCGATAACTGGAAGTTATCATCTGCACATTGCGAAGAATGCCCTTCGTCGTCCCGTTCTACGGGACGGAGTGGGGCATCCCTGCGGGTCTTAATTCCTACCCGTATGCCCGGCCTTTTCTTCATCCCGCAAGGCCTTGCAAAAACACTGCAAATCTATCGGCAATCTTAGCTTTACAAAAGTCACCGGGGACTAATACTATACGTTGTTCTCCCAAGACGCGCCCTTCGTTATTACGTTTTTATAACGAATGACGCCTAGGCAAGTGCAGATGAAAACCCGCATCATTTTTGCCAGCATTATACTCCAGTTTTTAACGGTGCCCCTTTGGGCAGACTGGACAGCGTGTAACATTGGCGGGGATGTCGGGGTTCAGATTCAAATCACCCCCTTGGATAAGCCGGATGGCACGCTGAATTTTACCCTCAGTGCGACGGGTGCTCCGCTGGCTGATAAAACGGACGACCTTGGCTTTGCTTCCGCCCCGGCCAAGCTGAAGGGTGATTGTGAGATTGTGGTCCAAGTGGCGGGTATTTCTGCGGGCAAACAGGACTGGGCGGCGGGCGGGGTTATGCTCCGTGAAAATTTCAGCGCGGGATCCAAGTTTTTTGCCGCCGCCTGCACCCGCGGGCATGGCATCCAGAATTTTATGCGCACCGCGGAGTCTGCCGCGGTCGCGACGCAGGAAAACTGCGCCGATTGCACTCCTCCCACCTGGTTGAAAATTGCCCGCCAGGGCAATCATTTCACCAGCTATAAATCGATGGACGGAAGAATCTGGCTTGAAATCAGTGAGGCCGACGTACCCATGAAAAAAGCCGTGTGGGTCGGGGTGTTTACGACCGGTGGCGGGGGTTCGCCCGGCGCGGATGTTGCATTTGCCCACATTACTGCCCGTGAGGTTGCCGGCCAATAATGGCCGGCAACCTCACGGGCAGTAAGTGTCAGGTATCAAGTTTTCAAGTATCAGGAGAAGAGGCGCTCTTGTTACTTGCCACCTGTTACTTGTTACTTGCTGCATTACGGATGCAGCAGCGGCGGCTCCTGGTAGAGACGGCGCATGGTTTCCGCCCAATTGGCCCTGGCCGCGTCACTTCGCTTCACGTGGCGGTATTCGGCATCGCCGATGACAAGAATGACCGTGAATAAACTGGCGACCAGATATGACTCATAATAAAGCGCCGCGATGACCGCCAATGCGGCGAGAACCTTGCCGATGCTCATGGCCCAAAACGTTGCATTCACATACGAAAAGCGGGTCGCCAGCAACGCCCGCAAGATGCGTCCGCCGTCCATGGGAAAAATCGGCAGCAGGTTGAAGCAGCCCATCACGAGGTTGGCGACGAGCAGGTAACGACCGAGCTCGCCCACCCCAAGCGGGAACCCCGCGGGATTCCATTGCGAAATTCCGCCGGGAAAGCGCACAAAAATGGCCAGCAACGCGGCGATGAGAAAATTCACGGCCGGTCCCGCCAGGGTGATCAGCAGTTCGCTGCGCGGGCTGCGTGGAATCGAATCGAACTCCGCCATGCCGCCGATGGGCGTAAGCAGGATGCGCCGCACGTTGACCCCAAAACTTTGCGCCGTGAACGAGTGGCCGAGTTCGTGCAGGACCACGCAGCCAAAGAACGCCAACACCATGGCGACACTCCACGCGGCGCCCGCGGCGCCCGCGGCCGTCCATCCCTGCCAGGCGTAGTAGGCCAGTGCGGCGGGGAAAAGCCAGTGCAGCGCGAGCTGAATGCCGCGGATGCGGAACAAGTTCATTGACCAACGGAGCATTTGAAACAAGGAATGCGTATTTAGCGCGGTTAGCCAGCCAATAGACAAGTTAACCGCGAGCCGCATATTGCAATGTCTGATCCATCCAAACCACCCATCATCCTTGTGATCGATGATGATACCGAAATCCGTTACTCCCTCTCCCGGGTGCTTTCGTCGCGCAAATACCAGGTGACGGAAGCGGCGAGCGGCGAACAGGGCATCGCGCTCGTCAAAAAGAGCGCGCCCGACCTCGTCTTTCTCGACATCCGCATGGGCGGCATGAACGGACTGGAGACGCTGCAGCATATCCGCTCCATCAATCCCCGGCAGATGGTGGTCCTCATGACGGCCTTTGGCACCGCGCAGACCGCGATCGAGGCGATGAAATACGGGGCGTTCGACTACATCATGAAGCCCTTCGATCCGCAGAAGGTGCTCACGGTCGCCGAGACCGCCCTCAAGGCCCATGCGGACATGCGCGCGGTCGGCGATTACAAACCGGCCATCAATACCGAGGATTACAAGGAAGGCATCGTCGGCAGCTCGCCCGTGATGCAGGAGGTCTTTAAAATCATCGGCCAGGTCACCGCCAGCGACGTTACCGTCATGATCACCGGCGAGAGCGGCACGGGCAAGGAACTCGTCGCCCGCTCCATCTGGAAACACAGCCATCGCGCCAACAAACCTTTCATCGCGGTCAACTGCGCGGCGATCCCGGACAATCTCATCGAGAGCGAGCTCTTCGGCCACGAAAAAGGTTCCTTCACCGGTGCGACCGTCCAGCGCATCGGCAAGTTCGAGCAATGCGATGGCGGCACGATTTTCCTGGATGAAATCGGCGACATGGCGCTGGCCACGCAGACGAAGATCCTCCGCGTGCTCCAGCAGGGTGAAATCCAGCGCGTGGGCGGCACGGAGATCATCCGGGTGGATGTGCGCGTCCTCGCCGCAACCAACAAGAACATCGAGGACATGGTGCGCGAAAAAACCTTTCGCGAGGACCTTTACTACCGGCTCAACGTGGTCCGCATCCGCATGCCGGCGCTGCGCGAACGCGCCGACGACATCCCCCCGATCGTCGACTACATGCTGCAGACGCTGGAGAAAACCAAGAAGGCCCGCCTGAAAAAAGTTTCGCCCGAGGCGCTGGCGCTGCTCGCGCGCCACCGCTGGCCGGGCAATGTCCGCGAACTGGAAAACGTCATTTACCGCGCAGCTGTCATCGCCCAGGGCGACACGATTTTATTGAAGGATCTGCCGCAGGAAATCCGCGACGCCGTCGGTGAACCGGCGGCGTCGGCGGCCGAACCGGCCGCCGTGCCCACGGCCAGCGACCCGGGGCTCGAATCCGCGCTCGACACCCTCTACGCGCAGCTCAAGGCGAACCACAAGGAACCTATCTTGGATTTTGTCGAAGATGAACTGATCCGGCGCATCTTGAAGGACGAAGCGGGCGATCTCCCC
>DATMLS010000040.1:0-31126 GCA_035569995.1 Opitutaceae bacterium
GGGCTTGCGGCGGACGGCCTCGGTGAGCTGGCCGCCCTCCTCGTAGCCGACGTAGCCGGGAGGCGAGCCGACGAGGCGCGACACGGAAAATTTCTCCATGTATTCGCTCATGTCGATCTGGATGAGCGCGTCCTGGTTGCCGAACATCTGCGCGGCCAGCTGCTTGGCAGTCTCGGTCTTGCCGACGCCGGTCGGGCCGACGAACATGAACGAGCCGATGGGGCGGCGCGGATCCTTCAAATCGGTGCGCGAGCGGCGCAGGGCGCGGGCAATGGCGCCGGCGGCGAGTTCCTGGCCGATGACGGTCTTTTGGATCTCGGATTCAAGCGCGAGGAGCTTCTCGTTGTCCTTTTTCTCCATGCGGCTGAGCGGAATGCCGGTCCAGTCGGCGGTGACCTGCATCATGAGGTCCTCGTCGATGGTGACGCGCTTTTCCTCGCGCGCCTTTTTCCATTGTTCCGTGATCAGCTCCTGCTTCGCGCGAAGATGTTTCTCGGTGTCGCGATGCCGGGCGGCTTCTTCAAAATGTTGTTTACTGATGGCCTCTTCCTTGAGCGCGCAGACGGTCTCGATCTCCTTGGCCAGCGCCTCGATGTCGGGCGGGCGGTTGAGCGCGGCGATGCGGGCGCGCGAGCCGGCCTCGTCCATGACGTCGATGGCTTTGTCGGGCAGGAAGCGCCCAGTGATGTAGCGGTCGGAGAGCTTGGCCGCGGCCTCGAGGGCCTTGTCGGTGAAGATGGCCTTGTGGTGATCCTCATATTTGCTGCGGATGCCCTTGAGGATCAGGATGGTGTCGTCGACCGAGGGCGCCTCGACCTTCACGGACTGGAAGCGGCGGTCGAGGGCGCTGTCCTTCTCGATGTACTTGCGGTACTCGTTGAGGGTGGTCGCGCCGATGCACTGGAGCTCGCCGCGCGAGAGGGCGGGCTTGAAGATATTGGACGCGTCCATCGCGCCCTCAGCGGCGCCGGCGCCGACGATGGTGTGGAGCTCGTCGATGAAGAGAATGATGTTCTTGGCGCGCTTGATCTCGTCCATCACGGCCTTGATGCGCTCCTCAAACTGGCCGCGGTACTTGGTGCCGGCGACCATGAGCGCGAGGTCGAGGGTGATGACCTTCCGGTCGATCAGGATCTCGGGCACGATGCCGCTGGCGATTTCCTGCGCGAGGCCCTCGACGATGGCGGTCTTGCCCACGCCGGCCTCGCCGATGAGCACGGGATTGTTCTTCGTGCGGCGGCAGAGAATCTGGACGACGCGGCGGATCTCGGTCTTGCGGCCGACCACAGGATCGAGTTCGCCGCGGCGGGCGAGCTCGGTGAGGTCGCGGCCAAAGGCCTTGAGCGCAGGCGTCTTGACCTCCTTCTTCTCGTCGCCGGCTGCGCCGCTGCCACGGGGCGCGGGCGTGGAGGCTTCCTCGCCGCCCTCGCCACCGGAGAATTGCGGGTCGAGTTCGCGGAGAATTTCGTTGCGGGTGCGCTCGATGTCCACGTCGAGTGACTTGAGGACGCGGGCGGCCACGCCCTCGCCTTCGCGGAGCAGGCCGAGGAGGATGTGCTCGGTGCCAACGTAAGAATGGTTGAGCGCCTTGGCTTCCTTGCCGGCCAGCGCAAGGACTTTCTTCACGCGGGGCGTGTAAGGGATGCTGCCGGCGGCCTTGGTTTCCTGGCCGGTGCCGACTTGTTTCTCAACGGCGGAGCGCACGGTCTCGAGGTCGAGGCCCATTTTCTGGAGCACGCTGACGGCGACGCCCTGGCCAAGCTTGATCAGGCCGAGGAGGATGTGCTCGGTGCCGACGTAGTTGTGATGAAAGCGGTCGGCTTCCTTGCGCGCGAGTGCAAGCACCTGCTGCGCGCGAGGCGTGAAATTGTTCATCGGTTCGGGTGCGTCGGCCATGGGATTTAGTTCTTTCCGTTGATACTAAAGTTGGGTGGGGACAATTTTGCAAACTCATCGCGCAGTCTGATCGCGCGGGCGAAGTCGCGGGCGCCGGCCTCGAGGTCGTGCTTGGAGAGGTGCTGGATGTGGCCAGGCTGCGCCTCAATGAGGAGGCGGTCCACCGTGGCGCGGGCGGCGTCGGGAAACGCGCCGAAGTCGATGCCCAGGCGGATGAGCGAAAGCAGGTTCATGGCCTCGCTGGAGGTGAGCAGGTGGGAATTTTGCAGGATGCCGAAGGCGCGGCCGATTTTGTCGTGGAGCTTGCCGGCGTCGGCCTCGAGGAGTTTCTCGCGGGCGTTGCGTTCGTGCTCGATAATGGAATTGAGCACAGTGGTGAGGCGCTTGATGATGTCCTCCTCGGATTCGCCGAGCGTGGTCTGGTTGGAAATCTGGAAAATGCTGCCGCTCGCGTCGGAGCCCTCGCCGAAAAGGCCGCGCACGACCATGCCGAGCTGGTTCACGGCGCGGACGACTTTTTCCATCTGGCTGGAAATGACGAGCGCGGGCAGGTGCATCATGGCGGAGGCGCGCATGGCGGTGCCGAGGTTGGTGGGGCACGCGGTGAGGTAGCCGATCGTCGGGGAAAAGGCAAAGTCGAGGGATTCCTCGAGCGTGGTGTCGAGCTCGTTGATGGCGTTCCAGGCTTTTTTCAACTGGAAGCCGGCGCGCAGGGTCTGGATGCGCAGGTGGTCCTCCTCGTTGACCATGACCGAGAGCGTCTGCTCCTTGCTGATGACGATGCCGGCGCCGGCCTTGGCCCCGCTGAGCTCGCGGCTGATGAGGTGGCGTTCGACGAGGATTTGTTTCTCCAGGTCGCTGAGTTCGCCGACCGCGATATTGAGGCCGCGTTTCATCTGCGGCGCGGCGGCGACGGCCTCGCGGCAGGACTCCAGAATGGAGGCGCGCTGCGCGGGTTTGGCCCAACCGGGGAACGGCTGGCCCGCGAGGTTGCGGGCCAGGCGGATGCGCGTCATGAGGACGATCGCGCACTTGCTGCTCGCGGTGTCGGTCAGCTCGGAATGGGAATCGATGAGGGAGGAGATGGTCATGGGTCAGCGCGCCGGTTTGTGCTCGAAGGTTTGCTTGACCTGGTGGATTTCGTCGCGAAAACGGGCGGCATCCTCGTAGCGCTCGGCCTTGATCGCGGTGTCGAGATCGGTCTCGAGCCGCGTGAGGCGATCGTAAAGGGATTTGCGCTCAAGCATGCGCCGGGGGACCTTGCCGACGTGGGTGCTGCCCTTGTGCATGTTGTCGAGCATGGGCTCGATGAGGCCCTTGAAATAATCGTAGCAGGCGGGGCAGCCGAAGCGGCCGTGCTTTTTAAAATCTGCCGAGGTGAACCCGCATTGCTCGCAGCGCAGGTTGCCGGCGGGCTCGGAGTTGAGCGAGGTCTTGAGCAGCAGGTCCGCGAGCGAGAACCCGCTTGGGTCGGTCACGCCCTTGGCCTGCGCACAAGCTTCGCACAGGTCCACCTTGTGCACCTTGTTATTCACGATTTGCGTGAGGTGCACCGTGGCGGGCTTGGAGCAGAGGTCACATTTGAGCGGGTTGGCCATGGAGAAATTATAACAGACTAGCCTTAATTATCGACTGAGCTGATGAAATTTTTTGATGCAACATGAAACACGCTTCGATTTTATGCACTAATCATGCCATGCCGTTGCGCGCTGGCAAGCGCGCAACGCACTGCGACACCGGTGCGCCAAATGGCGCGGCGAGTGCGCAGCCTTGGCCCAGCGTGCAAACCTACTGCATCACGCCCGGGGCGTGTCTTAGATCTTCGTGCCCTCGGTCAGGGCGTGACGATGGAACGCCGTCAATACGCGCTGGGTGACGGGGCCGGGCTGGCCCGAGCCGATCACACGGCCGTCGAGTTTCACCACCGCAATGACTTCGGCGCCGGTGCCGGTGAGGAAGCATTCGTCGGCGCACCACACATCGTAGCGCGTGAGGTTGCTTTCGCGGATCGGCACGCCGAGTTCCTGGGCGATGGCAAAAACCGCATCGCGGGTGATGCCCTTGAGCGCGCCCTGCGAGGCGGCCGGCGTGAGAATGGCGCCCTTGTGGACGATAAAGATGTTATCCCCCGTGCACTCAGCCACATAACCCTGCTCGTTGAGCATGATGCCCTCGAGCGCGCCGGCCTGCCGGGCTTCGATCTTGCCCAGGATGTTATTGAGATAATTCAACGACTTGACCGTCGACGGCAGCGCGCCCGGGCTGATGCGCCGCGTCGGCACCGTGACGATCTCCAGGCCTTTCTCGTAATATTCCTTGGGATAGAGCGCGATCTTGTCGGCAATGATGAAGATTGTCGGCTTCGGGCACAGCCACGGGGACAGGCCGAGGTCGCCCACCCCGCGCGTGAGCACGAGGCGGATGTAACCATCGCGCAGGCCGTTTTGGCGGCAGGCTTCGCACACCGCGGCGGACAACTCGGAGCGCGTAAGCGGCATCTGCATCATGATGGCCTTGGCGGAATACTCCAAACGCTCCAAGTGCTCGTCGAGACGGAAGACATTGCCGCCATAGAGCCGGATGCCCTCGAAAACGCCGTCGCCGTAAAGCAGGCCGTGGTCGAACACGGAGACTTTCGCGTCGGCTGCATCGACAAACTTTCCATCGAGGTAAATCTTCATCCCCCCAGCGTAACGGGCCGAGAAAACATTTGTCCAGCCTGCGGGTAGGTTGGAAACCCTGCCCGGATCCGTGGCAACAATCTTGCTTTGGATGGAACCATCTTTAGAAAAAACGTTCCTTCGCTGCATGCTTATCCACATGCCGAACCTGATATGACCCCCCCTGACACCACCTACATTATTGGGCACCGCAATCCCGATGCCGACTCCATCTGCTCTGCCATTGCCTACGCCGCCTTCAAGGAAGCGCGAGGCGAGCACGGTTATATTGCCGCCCGCTGTGGCAACTCCAACGTCCGCATCGACACCATCCTCAAGCGCTTTCATCAGCCGCTGCCGCTTTATGTCAACGATGTCACGCCGCGCGTGCGCGACATCATGGTCAGTGAGGTCATCGATGTGCCGCCGACCGCCACCTGCGCCGAAGCCCTCGAGCTCATCGACCGCCACGGCGTGAACGTGCTGCCCGTCACCGCCGCCGACCGCCATGTGCTTGGCACCGTAACCATCGCGCAGCTTGGGAGCTTTTTTCTTCCACGCATCAACGAGCCGCGCCTCATGCGCCAGGTCACCAGCAGCCTTGCGCACATTGGCCGCGCCCTCAAGGCCCGCGTTCTCCACACCTTTGAGCCAGCCCGCGAGGAGGACCTTTTCATCCGCGTCGGTGCGATGGACATCCGCTCGTTTGGAAAAGTTTCCTCGGACGACAACATTCCCTCGTCGCAATCGATCATCATCGTCGGCGACCGCTGGGACATCCAGCAACGCTCCATCCAGCTCGGTGTCCGGGCACTCGTCATCACGGGCAACCTTCCGGTCGATGATGACGTCGTCCAGCTCGCCAAGGATAACAACGTATCGATCCTCGTCAGCCCTTACGACTCCGCCACCACGGCCTGGGTCATTCGCACGGCCTCGACGATCGAGCGGATCGTCGATCACGCCTTTGCCTCCGTCAACGCCGACACCCGCATCGCCGATCTTCGCAAAAGAATCGCCCTCTCGCCTTCCCGCGCCTTTGTGGTCCTCTCCGACGAAGGCCGGCTCCAGGGTATTCTGACCAAGACCGACCTGCTCCGGCCCGTGAAGACGCGCCTCGTGCTCGTCGACCACAACGAAATGACCCAGGCGGTCGCCGGCGCCAACGAGGTCACGATCACTGAGATCATCGATCACCACCGCCTTGGCTCGCTCAACACCCCGCAGCCCATCCTTTTTATCAACGAGCCGGTCGGTTCCACCTGCACCATCATTGCTGACCTTTTTCGTCGCGAAGGGCTCACCCCCTCGCCGGAAATCGCCGGCATCATGATGGGCGGCATTATCTCCGACACGCTCCATCTCAACTCGCCCACCTCGACCGAGAAGGACTCCCTGGTTCTTTCCTGGCTGTCCAAAATTGCCGGCGTCGATTCCCGCGCGCTGGCCGACACCATCTTCAATTCCGGCTCCGTCATTATCGCCAACCCGCCGGAAAAAGTCATCCGCTCCGACTTCAAGCTCTACGAAGAGGAAGGCGTCCGCTTTACCGTCTCCCAGGTCGAGGAACTTGGCTTCGGCAACTTCTGGCAGCACGCCAAGAAACTCGCCGCCGCGCTCCAGCAACTCTGCGAGGCCGACCGCCTCGCCTTTGCCGCCCTTCTTGTCACTGACATCAACACGCAAAACTCGCTCCTCCTCGTCAAAGGTGACGCCGAGCTGATCAGCCGCATTCACTACGCCCACGTGGAAAAGGACGAAATTTTCGACCTCCCCGGCATCGTCAGCCGCAAAAAACAGCTCATTCCCTACTTCAGCAGCCTGCTCAAGGAAATGCAGGCCGATGGCGCCATGCCCGCCTCGACGCCACCACCCTCCCGGCCGTCCGCACCCATCGCCAGCACAGCCGTATAAAACCTCCCGGTCAATCCACCTGGCCCGTGGCATGGCCGAACGGCGGGCGGGCTTGATGTGGGACGGGTGCCCTCACCCGTCGTCGCTCCATGCGGGGTGAGGTCACCCCGCCCACAACTGAAAAATCCGGCCCATCTAAATGCATCGTTGCCTCGCGCCCGCCAGTTCCGCAATTTGCCGCGTTATGACCGTTGAGAACACCGCGCCCACCGCGCCGGCCCCGAGCGATTTCATCCGCGACATCGTCGCGCAGCATGTCGCGGAAAAGCGTTACGCCAAGATCGTCACGCGTTTCCCGCCCGAGCCCAACGGCTACCTGCACATTGGCCACGCCAAGTCCATCTGCCTCAATTTCGGCATCGCCCATGAAAATGCCGGCCAGTGCAACCTTCGCATGGACGACACCAACCCGACGAAGGAAGACGTCGAGTACGTCGATTCCATCATCGCCGACGTAAACTGGCTGATCGGCGGCTGGGCCGACCACTGCCTCGGCTTCAAACCCAAGGGCAAAACCCCCGAAGCGCAGACCGTCAACGGCAAGCCGGACTTCCATCTGGCGGCCTCCGGCTCGCCGATCTCAAATCTCAGATCTCAAATTTCAGATTCCGACCTCTCGCCTCTTGCCTCTGGCCTCGAGCCTTTTTTCGCTAGCGACTACTTCGACCAGATTTACGAGTACGCCGTCACCCTGATCAAGAAGGGCAAGGCCTACGTCTGCGACCTTTCACCCAAGGAAACCGACGAATACCGCGGCTCGCCCGACAAACCCGGCCGGGACAGCCCGTTCCGCAACCGCACCGTCGCGGAAAGCCTCGACCTTTTCCAGCGGATGAAAGCCGGCGAGTTTCCCGATGGCGCGCGCACACTCCGGGCCAAGATCGACATGGCCGCGCCCAACATCTGGCTGCGCGACCCACTCATCTACCGCATCCGCCACGCCGAGCATCACCACACCGGCGGCAAATGGTGCATCTACCCGCTGTATGATTTCGCCCATTGCCTGAGCGACTACATCGAAGGCGTCACCCACAGCATTTGCACGCTCGAGTTCGAAGTGCACCGGCCGCTCTACGACTGGATCCTCGAGGGACTCGACCTGCCCCGCGCGCTTCCGCACCAGTACGAATTCGCCCGCCTCAGCCTCGGCTACACCGTGATGAGCAAGCGCAAGCTCCTCCAGCTCGTGCAGGAAAAAATCGTCACCGGCTGGGACGATCCCCGCATGCCCACCATCTCCGGCCTGCGCCGCCGCGGCGTGCCCGCCGCCGCCCTGCGAAATTTCGCCTACCACATCGGCGTGACCAAGTTCAACGGCCTCACCGACGTCGCCGTGCTCGAACACGCCATCCGCGAAGATTTAAATGCGACGGCCCTGCGCCGCCTCGCCGTGCTGCGCCCGGTGAAACTCGTGCTGACCAACATCCCCGCCGGCACTGAAATCGAGTGCACCGCGGTGAACAATCCCGGCGACGAAAGTGCCGGCACGCGCAAGCTCGCGCTGACCCGCGAGATCTTCATCGACAGCGATGATTTCATGGAAATCCCCGCGCCAAAATATTTCCGCCTGAAACCCGGCGGCGAAGTGCGGCTCAAGTACGCCTGCATCATCAAGTGCGACGAGATGGTCAAAGACGCCGCGGGTAAAATCATCGAGCTGCACTGCACCGCCGACCTCGACTCGCGCACCGGCGGCCCCACCGCCGCCAAGAAAGTCAAAGGTACCATCCACTGGGTCAGCGCCACCCACGCCATCGAGGCCGAGGTCCGCCTTTACGACCGCCTCTTCACCGTGCCCGAGCCGGATGCCGACGGCGATTTCAAGGAGCACATCAATCCCCATTCGCTCGAAGTCGTGACCGCGAAGCTGGAACCCTCCCTCCAGGAGGCACGCGCCGACCAGCGCTTTCAATTTGAACGCCTCGGCTACTTCGCGCTCGATCCCAAAGACTCTAGCCCCTGCCCTGAGCCTGTCGAACGGGTCTCGCCCCTCGCCCCTCGCCTCATTTTCAACCGCACCATCACGCTGAGGGACACCTGGGCGAAATCCACACCATGAGCCCGGATTCACCACGGATTACACCGATAGACACGGATAACCAGCGAAGCTTGTGAACCACTGATTACCACTTATGGACACTGATAAAATACCTATGAGGTTTTACAGAAGATAACGAAGTTAACCAAGAGAGGGAAAGACATCGCCAACCTTGCTGCTCTTCGTTCCCTTTGTTGCCTTCTGTGCAAAATGCCTTGGTTGGTCATCAGTGGCAATCAGTGCCCATCAGTGGTTAACCAAACCCGGATTTTGTGACTCAATTCCTTTTTCCAGCCCAATCATGAAGCAAACCATCGTTACCCTCGACATGGAGGGCGTCCTCACCCCGGAGATCTGGATCGCCGTCGCCGAGCGCACCGGCCTGCCCGAATTGCGCCGCACCACCCGCGACGAACCCGACTACGACAAGCTGATGCACTACCGGATGGAGATTCTCGACCGCCACGGCATCACCCTGTCGAAAATCCAGGAAGTCATCGGCACGCTTTCGCCCCTCTCCGGCGCGGTCGAATTCCTGGATGCGCTCCGCGCACAAACCCAGGCGATCATCCTTTCCGACACGTTTGAGCAATTTGCCCAGCCTCTCCTGCGCCAGCTCAAATGGCCCACCCTCTTTTGCCACCGACTGATCGTGGCGAATGACCGCATCACCGGCTACCAGCTCCGCCTGCCAGACCAGAAACGCCAGTCCGTGCAGGCGCTGCAGGCGCTCAACTACACCGTCATCGCCGTCGGCGATTCCTTCAACGACACCAGCATGCTGATCCAGGCCGACCACGGCATCCTCTTTCACGCCCCCGCCAACGTCGTGGAAAAATTCCCGCAGTTCCCTGCCATCAACAAATACCCGGAGCTGCTGAAATTCATTCAAAGCAAGCTTTGAACATTATAAGGTGGAGCGGCTTGTCCCAAAGACACTTTGAGCGCGTTAGCAACAACGCGCTCCAGCTCTCTTCCCGGCACCGCGATGCATTATTTGAACAGAAGATAACGAAGCGCTGTTGGGTTTCTGCCATCAAATGCATGGGCAGAGCCTGCTTGGAAATGTGATGCAATCTGACGCCAGTCGCTTCGTTACCTTTGTCACCTTCTGTGAAAACTGTTTCCGAAAACCTCGGCGCGCCCGGCGGTCGCGCCCTACCTTTCATGCACCATTATCCAGTCAAAAATCTCTCGATGCGCTTGAGCACGCGGTCGCGGCCGAGGACGCGGAACATGCTGGTAATGCTGGGGCCGACGTTCGTACCGGACACCGCAAGCCGCGCCACCGCCTGGTAGTCGCCGAAACCCAGCCCGTTTCTGGCCGCCAGCGCCTTGATCGCTTCCTCGATGGCCGAATCGCTGGAGAAATCGGCCGCCTGCAAAACTGTGAATAGCTCCGCGAGGCGCGCCTTCGGGTCGCCTTTGGCCATCACTTTCTCGCGGACTTTTGGGTCGATGACAAAATCGTCGGTAAAAAAATAATTCGTGTAGGCCGGCAGCTCCTCGATGGCCTTGATTTTCGGCTGGCTGAGCAGCATGACCTCGCGGAAATGCGTTTCGTTCGCGAACATTGATCCCAGACCCTGCCGCGTAAAATAGTCCCGCGCGCGCTGCAGAAACTGATCGGCCGGCAATTCCAGCAGGTAGAGCATGTTCATGTGCGCGAGTTTCTTCTCGTCGAAGCGCGCGTTGCTCTGGTTCACGCCGGGCAAATCGAAGAGCCGGATGATTTCGGCGATGGGCATCTTTTCGCGGTCGTCGCCCGGATTCCAGCCGAGCAGGCACAGGAAGTTGACCAGCGCCTCGGGCAGGAATCCGCGTTTCTGGTATTCCTCGATCAGTGCCCCCTGGTCGCGCTTCGACATCTTGCCCGGCCCGTTCTGTTTTAAGATCAGCGGAATGTGCGCGTAAATCGGCAGTGGCACGCCAAAAGCTTTGAACAGTTCCGTGTGCTTGCTGGTGTTCGACAGATGGTCCTCGCCGCGAATGACGTGCGTGATGCCCATGGTGATGTCATCGACCACGTTCACGAGGTGAAACACCGGGTTGCCGTCCGACCGCACGACGACGAAGTCTTTTTCCTCGGTGCGCTCGACGCGCCCGCGGATGGCATCCTCGATGACCTGCGGCTCGCCGGAAATTTTGAAGAACACCGCGCCTTCTTTTTCATAGGTGCGGCCGGTGGCCTTTAGTTTCTCCAGGTACTCGCGATAAATATGCGCGCGTTCGCTCTGGCGGTACGGCCCGTGATCGCCCCCGCCGCTACTGCCGACCTTCGGGCCCTCGTCCCAATTGAGCCCGAGCCAGGTGAGGCTGTCGTAAATGACGTTGAGGAACGCCTCGCTGTTGCGTTCCTTGTCCGTGTCCTCGATGCGCAGGATGAACACGCCACCGGTGTGGCGGGCATACAGCCAGCTGAACAGCGCAGTACGGGCGCTGCCGATGTGGAAGAACCCGGTGGGACTCGGGGCAAAACGAACGCGGACTTGGCTCATACTTTTTTAAGGGACAGAAGGAAGAGAATCGATAGGATGGCGCTTAACCAGAAAGAACCATTCCCGTGGATTCTGCCCATCCTGTCAAAAGTTCATCTGCCATCGATCCTATCGCCGTCGCCACGCGCTTTGACGCGGCTGCGCGGGTGGCCGGATTCCGCGTCGAGAAATTCGGCGAAACACCTTCCGGGCCGCTTTTGGGGCTGACCAGGCGCACGGCCGGCCCGCGCCCACGCATCTACCTCTCGGCCGGCATCCACGGCGACGAGCCGGCGCCACCGCTGGCATTGCTGCGGTTGCTCGAACGCGGCTTTTTCGACGCGCGCGCCACCTGGTTCATTTGCCCGCTGCTTAATCCCGTCGGGCTGGCGCGCGGTACGCGCGAAAACGCCAACGGCATCGACCTCAACCGCGACTATCGCAATCCCGCCTCGGCGGAGATCCGCGCCCATGTCGCCTGGCTGCAGCGCCAGCCGCGCTTCGACCTCGCGATTCTCGTGCACGAAGATTGGGAAGCCAAAGGATTTTATCTCTACGAGTTGAACCGGACGCAGCAACCCAGCCTCGCCGAACCCATCCTCGCGGCCGTGCGCGCCGGCTGCCCAATCGAACTCGCGGAACAAATCGACGGCTTCCCGGCCAGCGGAGGCATCATCCACCCCGAAGGCGATCTCACCAAACGCGAGGTGTGGCCCGAATCCATTTATCTCCACGCCCATCACACCCGGCTCAGCTATGGATTCGAAACTCCGTCAACGCTGCCCCTCGAACAACGCATCGCCAC
Source organism: Opitutaceae bacterium (assembly GCA_035569995.1). Lineage (GTDB taxonomy): Bacteria > Verrucomicrobiota > Verrucomicrobiia > Opitutales > Opitutaceae > DASRHD01. Next base: position 11,791 of record DATMLS010000040.1, read on the forward strand.
GCTTTGCACGGCGATTGAGACAGCAATAGCCGCGTTATAAGACGCGGCGAACATCCAATATCGAGCATTCCGCCGGCCGTAGTTAGTAGTTTGTATTTGGTAGTTGCTCGTCCGGACTTGGATATTGGACGTTGAATGTTGAATGTTGAATGTTCAAGGCGTGCTGCGCGCAGAATTCCGCCAAATCGGGCGGTAACGGCGCGCGGAAGACGTACGGCTCACCCGCCAACTGTAAATCGATCTCCGCGCAGTGCAGCGCCTGCCGCGACAGCAGCAGCTTCTCCTCGAGCGCGGGCGTCCAGCCGGTCGCGATAAATTCCATGAACAGCCGGGCATCCGGGCCATAGATTTTGTCGCCGACGACACTGTGCCCGAGCCATTGGGCATGCGCACGGATCTGGTGCTTGCGGCCGGTTTCGAGCACCACCCGGGCAAGCGTGAAAGCGTTGGTTACGGTCAGCGGCTCAAAATGCGTCACGGCCACCTGGCCATCCGGCCGCACCATCGACTTCACGAAAACCGGGCCCGCCTCGTCGTCGCCCAGCGGTTGATTGACGGTCACGGACTCGCGCAGCGCGCCAGTCAAGATCGCCAGGTAGCTTTTCTTCACGCGCTGGCGCTGCACCGCTTTCTGCAGGCGTCCGGCCGTGACGGCGTCCTTGGCAAACACCACCACCCCGCTGGTCTCGCGATCGAGGCGAAAGATCAGGTGCGCTGCCGCCAGGCCGAATTCCTCGCGGATCGCGCCCACGAGGCTCGACCATGGCCCGGCCTTCGACGGATGGCAGACGACGTCGCCCGGCTTGTTAATGACCAGCAGGCGCGCGTCCTCGAAAATCACCCACGCGCGGAGTTCAGCGGATTCGATCATCCGCACCGGCCCCTGCGGCAGGCGGCCCCACTGCGTGCCCTCGCCCACGACCATCATGATTCTTTCGCCTGCCCTGAGCTTGTCGAATGGGGCGATGGCCGGTAATGCGCAATAACCTTGGCGGCAATTCGCGTAGCCAGGGGCTTGGGCACCCTGGCGCCAATCGCAGCCAGGATTTTGTTGCGCCAGCCGCTGACGACCTGGCTTTTGCCCGCCGCCAGTGCATGCAGCGAGTTCATCACCACCTGTTCGCAGGTTTCACGCGAGTCGGCGGGCAGCAATGATTGCCTGAGGCCGGCGGCCTTGAAAAAATTTGTCGCGGTCGGCCCCGGGCACACCGCCAGCGCGCGCACCCCGCTGCCGCGCAGATCCTCGTCGAGCGCAAGGCTCCAGTGCAGCACGAAGGCCTTGGTCGCCCCGTACGTCGCCATCCAAGGCGTGGGCTGGAACGCCGCGGTCGAGGCGATATTCATGATGACCCCGCCCCGTGCGCGCAGCGCCGGCAGCAACAGTCCAGTAAGTTGCACCAGCGCACGCATGTTCACATCGATCATCCCCAGCTGGTGCGCCAGGTTCGGTTCGGGAAACGCCCCGTAGGAACCAAAGCCGCTGTTGTTGATGAGCAGGATTTTCCCTGCAGGTTGGCCGCGATTAAGAATTTCTACTAACTCAGCCGCCACCGCCTCAACTTGCAACGGTTGTGCAAGATCGCACGGGAAGTGGCGCAAATTAAGCTTGGAATCATTTATGTCCGGTGCGCGCCGAGAAAGATTGAAAAACTCAAGTTCAGGCCGCAGGCTTCCCATCGTGCTAATGAACGATTTTCCAATACCGGAAGATCCGCCCGTCACGACGACGGTGCCGAATTCAGAAAGTGCTTCGCTTAGCGAGGCCATGTCGAGGGGAGAAACATTTTTCAGTAGTTAGCTCAACCCAAAGGAAGAAACATGAACAGACAAAATCACACTCACGATCTGATCGTTTCCGGCATCCACCTCGAGCTCACGCCATCGTTAAAAACCTTCGTCCAGGAGAAAGCGGAGCGATTATTCCGCCACGAAGAGCGCATCGTGAGGGTGCGCATCGAACTCGAGAGCGATGCGAAACAGGCCGTGAGCACCCGATTTGTCGCCAAGGGGCACATCGAGATCCACGGGCCCGACATGAATGCCAGCGTCGCGTCCCATGAAATGCACAAGGCCGTCGACATGCTCATCGACAAGCTTGACCGCATGCTCCGCCGCCGCGCCCGCCTCTTCAAGGTGAAGCGCAAGCACCCGCACGCCGTCGAAATCGACGCCATGCTGCCCGAAGCGGTGTGAGACGAAATTAAATTTTCTCCGTGTGCGCCCGCCGTTGCGAAACGGCGGGCATTTTTCTGGTTAGATGGATCCATCGCGGGAGCCAGCCTACGTGAGACCAAGGGTACGTGAACGATTCCATTTCGAGTTGTAGGAGCCTGCTTGCAGGCGACCTTTTCCGACGAAGATGGTTTTCCTAGGCGATGAAACGCAATGTCGCGTGCAAGCACGCTCCTACAATGGCATGAAAGCCATTTCACCTATGTCTTGCGGCTATCTAAACCAAAAAACTAATTGGGCTGAAGTTCAGCCGGGGGGCCCCGCAGCGCCTCGTCCAGCTGGGCTTGGTTCAATTCATACACGAATACGCCGTAGGTAATGCGTTCATCGGGCTCGCGTTTCCGCAGCCAGGCATAAAGCCGGCCCAGCCTGAGCTCATCATAACGTTCCATTTCCCCGGTTTTGGCCAAATGGGCGAATGTGGCCAAATCATGCCGCTGTTTTATTTGGTCAATCACTGAGGTCAGATTTTGGTATTCGTTTTCGTAAGATGCGCACCACCGTCCAAAAGCCGGGCCATTACAGACCGATTGCAGCATGGTGGCACTTATCATATATGTTCCCGGCTGGAGAGTGAGCTGGTAAATTCTTGGCTGATCAAAATACGAAGGCAGTAAAACCACGCCATCCAGCTTGAAGGAGTGAAGCAGCCCGCTCCCAAAATAAGAAAAGTAGACCGGCGGCTTGGGCCCGGGCCGGCCGGCGCGCCGGGCGATCCATTTTTCAACCGCCGGCAAATCCTGCCCCCACTCATAGGAGCTATCCACCAGGACATGATAGCCATTCCTCGGGCCACCGGCGAATTCATTAAAGTAAGCCAGCGTTTGCGGATAGACGGCCCAGACCTCGCCGGCCGACCATACCATCAGCGCACCCAGCAGGACTGTTCCCGACCGACGATGCCACCACCTGGCCCGGGCCAGCACGCCGGCAAAAATAAACAGCGCCGGATAGATCGGCAGCAAATGGCGGATGCCGATATTAAGGGTGCCCGACATCATCACTCCCAGATAGACGGCAAACAACACCGCCAACGGCGTAAATTCATAAAAATTGATGGCCGCCGCGCCTGCGCCTTTGGCCAATCGCTGCCAGCCGGCAACTATCACCACGGCCAGGCTGGCCAGGAATGCGACCAGGAACGGAATCGGGGTCTTGAAAAACCAGGCCACCGGGAAAAAATACCACCAACCAGTCAGGGAAAAATGACCCAGGAGAAATGCCCGGCGATACTCGATGGTCAGCGTGAACAGGCGGATATCGATGAGAAAATGTTCCGGGAAAAGCCGGAATTCACGGCACCAGGCAATATAATTGGAAACCAAGCCTTCAGGCTGCCGGTTGAAAATATACCAGAGCGCCGAACCATTAGGCATCTGCACGCCAAAAGAATAATGAAATCCATAGATTGCCCACAGGGTAAGATAACCCACCAAGGCGGCCGCCAGGGATGCGGGGGCTAATAAAAAAAACTGCTTGGAGGCGTTGGTTTCTTCCCGGACAACACCGCCGGGAAGAGCCACGGCCACCGGATGTCGCAGCGCAAGTTTTATCCCCATCATCAGGCCGGCCATGGGCACAAACAGCACCCCGGAAATCTTGGTGGCCATCAGTCCGCCCACCGCCAATCCGCACCACAGGACGGTCCACCCCGAGATCCGGTGGAGCAGCGTCCAGAAAGACCAGACCGCCAGCGCAAAAAAGAGCGTCACGGCGATGTCGGTCGTGGCCAGCCCGCTGTTGGAGATGATCACCGGGCACAAACAGTAAAAGACGAGAGAGATCAAACCGGCGCCATCGCCATGCAGGCGCCGCGACCAAAAAAACACCACCAAGGCCAGTGCCACCCCGAACAAGGTGGCCATGGCCCGGGTGGCCCGCAGCATGGCAAACATGTGGGTCTCGTTTCTAAACAGGGAAACCCAGTAGGCGTTCTCCCGTTTTGCCTCAGAATCGCGGCGCTCTTCTGCCGTCGGCTCATCGACCTTCATCGCGAGCAATGGCAGGGCGATCCATTTCTCCGCCAGCACGAGATTCGCCGTGGGCTGCGCGTGCACGTCCCCCTTGAGAAAGGAATACCCGGCCCCGATAAAAAATGTCTCATCGAACGTTGGCGAGGTGTTCCATCCGGATCCGAGGCACAACCCCACGAAAAGCACGAGCAGTGCGATAATGGGGGCAATGACTGCACAAGGGCGGGCCGTCACACGAGGAAGCGGTTCATTCATTGAGGGTGTAATTTCAAAACGACCGTCCATCCAATCGCAGCAACCTTATGTTTTGATCCACTTCCTTGGTGAACAGGTTGTTCCTTATCAACACGGAGGACGCAGAGGGCACAGAGCCAATCGTGCCAAACCCGCAACCCTGCTCAATCTCAATTACGACACAGCCCTGCTTTCGCTCTTCGAGCCGTTTCGACAAGCCCGTTCGGCAAGCTCAGGGTCCCGAGCATTGTCGAGGGACTCAAGGCCCCGAGCCAGTCGAGCGGGCTACGCAGAGCAACTTTCGCATTGCGGAGGCTGGCCTGCCCGTTCGACGGGTTCGACATGCTCACCGCAGGCAGGCTCAGGGCAATTTTCCATCGCGAGGCGGCATAGCCCGTCTTCGCTCGCTATCCGCGAGCTTCGACGTGGCAGCCTTCGCATTGCGGAGGCTGGCCTGCCAAGCCGTAGCTCCGCAGGAGCGAAGGCTGGTGCACCCGGAGGGAGTCGAACCCCCAACCTCCAGATTCGTAGTCTGGCGCTCTATCCAGTTGAGCTACGGGTGCAAAAGTGAAGGCGAGAACAAGCAAAGTTTGCGCGCCGGGTGCAAGAGAAAATGGCATTAAGTATCAAGTGACAGGTAGCAAGTATCAGGATTAGGGAGTGGTTGGCTATCCTGGAACTTGGTGCCTGACACTTGAAACTTCGCGTCCATCGCGCTCTTGGTACTTGTCACTTGATACTTGTTACTTCGGCCTGTGCGGCCGAGGGCCGCCAGTCGACCAGCGTGAGCTGCAGCAGCTTGCGATGGTTGAAATAATTCCACGACAGTTCGACCGCGAGGTCGAGCGGCACGCCGGCAGGCGGCAGGCGGTGGGCCATTTTCCACGCCACGCCATGGAGGCGGTGGCCGGGCTCCGCGGCGCCACGTCCAGCAGGGTTGGCGGCAATTTGGAAGCGAAAGTGCAGCCCCTTGAAGACCTCGGGCGGCGCGGACAGCACGACATGGTGCAGGCCGAAAACCGGCTCTGGGTTCCCCTGGCCGTAGGGATGCAGCACCGCCAGCTCGTCCATGAGCGCTCCATTCACCTCCGCGGGCCTGAGCCAGGCGGCGATTTCGAGATGGGGTTCGACCAGGGGTCCGCCGCCGGTGCGCACGGCTTCGGCAAACTGCGCGCGGAAGGCGCCGATTTTTTCCGGCGACAAGGAAACGCCAACCGCCATCGGATGGCCGCCCCAACTGGAGAGGTGTTCGTCGCAGGTGCCGAGGATTTCGACGAGGTTGATGCCGTTCACGCTGCGGCCGGAGCCCTTGGCCAGGCCGGCCTCGTTGCCGAGCACGATGCAGGGGCGGTGGTATTTGCGCGAGACGCGGCCGGCGACGATGCCGACGACGCCGGGATGCCAGTTCTCGCCGAACAGCACGACGCCGGGCGCGTCGGCAAAGTCTTTCTCGATGATCCGCTCCGCCTCTTCCGTGATCGCGCGCTCGATGTCCTGCCGTTCGCGATTGAAGGCATCGAGCGCCTGCGCGGTTTCGGTGCAGAATTTTTCGTCCTCGCTGAGCATCAGCTCGACCGAGAGCGCGGCGTCGGCGAGGCGTCCGCTGGCGTTGATGCGCGGCCCAAGGCGGAAGGAGATGTCCACCGGCAAAATTTCCTGGTTGGTCTTCACGCCGGCGACCTGCATGAGCGCGCGCAGGCCGGGCCGCGCGGCGGCCTGCAGGATTTTCAAGCCGTGGCACGCGAGGATCCGGTTCTCGCCGGTGAGCAGCACGAGGTCGGCCACCGTGCCGAGGGCGACCAGATCGAGATAATCGCTGAGCTTGATGCCGAGCGCGACCGGGTCTTTTTCCGCGCGCAGCTGCTTGAGCAGGCCGTGGGCGAGCTTGAAGACGAGGCCCACGGTGCAGAGATGCCGCCAGGCGGCGTCCGCCCCGTCGGTGCAGGCGTTGACGTGCGGATTGACGAGCAGGCCCTGCCCGGGCGGAAGCTCCTTCGAGCGATGGTGGTCGATGACGAGGACGTCGACGCCCTGTGCATAGAGGTAGGCGATCTCCTCGTGGGAGTTGGTGCCGCAGTCGAGCGCGATGAACAGGCGCGGCTTCCCCTGCTCCAGCGCGCGATCGATGGCGCTGCGCGAGAGCCCGTAGCCGTCTTCCATGCGGCGCGGCACGATGAAGCGCGGGTTGGCGCCAAAGCGCCGCAGGATGCTCACGAGCAGGGCCGTGCTGGTGACGCCATCCACGTCGTAATCGCCGAGCACGACGATGTCTTCAGCGTTCGCCAGGGCCGTGCGCAGGCGCGCCACCGCGGCATCGAGGTTTTGCAGCAGGAACGGGTCGGCCAGCCCGGCGAGCGCGGGCCGGAGGAATTTTTCCACCGCACCGGCTTCGGGCAGATCGAGCCGCAGGAGCAACTCGGCCAGCACCGGGCTGACACCGGCGCTGCGGCCGAGCGCCTCGACCTTCGCAGCGGGGAGCGGCGTGTAGTTCCAATGCATGGGGGATAATTACAGATAGCAGATTACAAATTACAGATAGTGTCCTTGCGGATTGAAAATGCTCTTGGATGAGCAACCCGGTCGGTTGGGTCAACCGACCCTACCTGGCAATTTGTTATCTGTAATCTGTAATTTGTAATCCGGGCGTCGCGGTGAGCAGCTCACTTCGACGCCCGGCTGGCGCCCTGCCACTCGTATTTCGGCGCGATATCGGAATGCGCCTCAACGTGCATGCGGTCGCCCTTGTGCCACCAGTAGAAAACCGGTGAGGCGATGAAGATCGACGAGAACGTGCCGGTGATGATGCCCACGAGGAAGGTGAAGGAAATGTCGTTGAGCACGCCGCCGCCGAAGAGGAAGAGCGCGAGCGCGGCGAGAAAGGCCGTCAAGCTCGTCATGATGGACCGCGAGAACACGCGGTTGATGGCGAGGTTGATGACGTCGCGCAGCTTCATGTTCGGGTTGAGCTTCAGTTCCTCGCGGATGCGGTCGAACACAACGATGGTGTCGTTGATCGAATAGCCCGCGATACACAGGATGGCCGCGACCATGGGTGCGGAAAACTGGCGGCCGAAAAGGACAAACACGCCGATGGTCATCAAAATATCGTGGACCGAGGCGACCACCGCGCCCACCCCGAAGCCAAATTCAAAGCGGAAGGCGACGTAGATGAGGATGACGACCATGGAAAGCGCGAGCGAGATGAAGGCGTTCCACTTGACCTCCTTGCCGATGGAGGCTCCCTCGATCTGGCTATCGCCAATTTTCTCGAGGCCGGCCTGCGGGTAGGCGCTCTGCAGGACGGAGAAAAACGCGTCGGACTTGCCGAAGACCGTCTCGATCTTGAGTGTTTCCTTGCCGCTGCCGAGTTCGCTGACGTAAGCGGGGTTGATTTCGCCGATGCCGGCGGCCGCGGCCGTGGCCCGGATCTTCGAGAGATCCAGGTGCTCGCGGAAGGTGATGTTCATGACGTCGCCACCCGCAAAATCGATGCCGTAGATTTTGTCGCCCTTGGAGACTACGACCGCCACGCCGAGCGCCACGATGCACCACGAGGTAATGAAAGCGGGTTTGGCCCATTTCACGAAGTCCATGTTGGGCTTCGAGAGGAGGTGCAGCATCGGGAATTTTTTGACGATGTCCTTCTCGATGAGCCATTCCATGACCAGGTGCCCGGTGATGAGCACGGAGAACATCGTCGAGAACACGCCGATGGCGAGGGTAATGCCGAAGCCCTTGATCGGGCCGTTGCCCCAAAAAATCATGACGGCGCAGATGGCGAGCTGCGTGACGTGCGCGTCGATGATCGTCACGAACGCCTTGTCGTAGCCGGCGGAAAGCGCGGCCTTGAGCGATTTGCCGAGGTTCAATTCCTCGCGCATGCGCTCGAAAATGAGGATGTTCGCATCCACCGCCATGCCGATGGTGAGCACGATGCCGGCGAGGCCGGGCAGGGTCATGGTCGCGCCGAGGCTGGCCATGACGGCGAGGATGGCGGTGACGTTGATCGCAAGCGTGGCCACGGCGATGAAGCCGCCGACCATGTAGTAAGTGATCATGAAGCCCGCCACGAGCGCGATGGCGATGATGGACGCGCGCACGCCGCTGGAAATGGCGTCCGCTGCGAGCGAGGGACCGACCTCGTACTGTTCCTTCACGACGAGCGGCAGGTCGAGCGGGTTGTTGAGGACATTGGCGAGATCCATGGCCTCACGGTCGGTGAAGTTGCCGGTGATGACGGCGGCATTGCTGTCGATCTCCTCCCGAACCGTGGGTGCTGAGTAAAGTTTTCCGTCGAGCACAATGGCGAGGCGGCCGAGATGGCCGGAGCTCTGGCCTTCCGCGGCGATTTCACCGGTGACTTCGGCGAAACGCTTCCGGCCATCGGAGGTAAATTGCATGTCCACCTCGGGTTTGCCGTACATGTCGGGCCGGGCGTAGGACGTGGCGATATCCTTGCCGGTCATCTCGGGGATGCGCTTCACAAACAATTCCTCGGTGCCGGACTCGCCGTTGCGGCCTTCGGTATCGAGCGTCATCACCTCATAGCCGGGCGGAACTTCGCCCGGCGCGACGTCGCGCGGCGAGAGCGTGGGATGGACAATATGGAAACTGAGCTGGGCCGGTTTCTTGATGTTGTCGAGAATCTCGGGATTGTCCTTCGTGTTGATGCCGGGCAGTTCGATCTCGATGCGATTGTTGCCGACCGGGCGGATGACGGGCTCGGCCACGCCAAAGGCATTGATGCGGGCGCTGATGATCTCGATGGCCTTGGCCAGTTTGTCCTGGCGGACGTTGGCGGGATCGTTGCCCGCCGCCTTGGAATCGACCTCGAGCGTGACCGCAACGCCGCCTTTAAGGTCGAGGCCGAGCTGGAGCTTGCTCTTGGAGCGCTGGAGCAGTTCGTTCAGCAGGATGTCGTTGCGCTTCTCGACGTCCTTCAGCGCGCTCTCGATGTTGATGTCGGGAAAAAACTCCGTGAGGTCGATTTTGCGCTCCTTGGCGATTTGCTTGAGGGCGACGAATTCGCTCAGTGACTGGCCGGCTTTATAGCGGGCACCGGCTTCGTCGAGCAGCTTGTCGAATTCGGACGCTTTCGCCGTGACGTGCGTGCGGGCGTAGCCGGCAAACGGCCGGTCTTTGAGCGGCAGCAGTTCGCTGACCGAAAAGGCCACGATAAGGATACTCAGGGCGATCTTCCAGAGATTGCGTTTAAACATGTCGGGGTTGATTAAGAATCTATTCTACACTGGTGGCGCGCGAGGCCGCGCGGGGGTCACTTGGATTTTTCTTCGCCGTCTTTTTTCACCACTGCCTGGATGAAGCCCTTGCCGACCTCGATCTTGGTGTTGTCGGCAATGCGGACCACAAAACGGTCGGATTTCACCGCGGCAATGACGCCATAGATGCCACCCGTGGTGACCACTTCGTCACCGGTGACGATCGCGCTGATCATATTGGCGAGTTCCTTCTGTTTTTTGCGCTGCGGCGCGAAAAGCAGGAAATACATGCCGGCGGCAAAGAGGCCATAGACCATCAGCATGGTCATCCCGGCGCCACCTTGCGGCTGGGCGGCGGGTGTGGCCGGTTGCTGGGCGAGAAACAAAGTGAGTGCTTTCGTCATTGCTTGTTGATTGATTTGAAAAAAGAAAAGAGCCACTTAATCCAATCTCACCCCCCGAATGCAAGCACAACCCTCCGCCGCCGCCCGCCCTCATTGAAAAATAAAGCCTCAACTGCCTGGTCCGTCGAGAAAGCCGAGGAACTTTACGGCCTCAAACGCTGGGGCGCAGGCCATTACTCCGTGGACGCCGAGGGGTGCGTCTGCGTGCAGCCCCGCGCCGACGGCCGCGGCATCCGCGTGCTCGATGTGATCAACGAGGCGCTCGGCATGGGCCTGAAGGCGCCGATGGTCATCCGGTTCCAGGACTTGCTGCGCCATCGCGTCGTCCAGCTCAACGAGCTGTTCAACCAGGCCATCAAGCAGGAAGGCTACAAGGGCGAGTACCGCGGCGTCTTCCCGATCAAGGTCAACCAGCTCCGCGAAGTCGTCGATGAGATCATCGCCGCGGGCAAGGACTTCAACTACGGCCTCGAGGCCGGGTCGAAGCCCGAGCTGATGATCGCGCTCGCCATGCATGAGGGCAGCCAGCGCCTCATCATCTGCAACGGCTACAAGGACCACGATTACATCCGCCTGGTGCTGCTCGGCCGCAAACTCGGCAAAAAAATCATCCTCGTCGTCGAGCAGCTTTCCGAGCTGGACGACATCATCCGCCTCTCCGCCGAGACCGGGGTGAAGCCGATGATCGGTTTCCGCGTGAAACTCCAGACCCGCGGCGAAGGCAAGTGGGCCCTCTCCAGCGGCGACAACGCCAAGTTCGGCCTCAACACCGCGGAAATCCTCTTCGCCTGTGAAAAGCTCAAGGCCGCCAAGCTCCAGTCCACGCTGCGCCTCGTGCATTTCCACATCGGCTCGCAGGTGCCCAACATCATCACGATCAAGAATGCCGTGATCGAGGCCACGCGCTTCTACTGCCAGCTGGCGAAAATGGGCTTTCCCATGGGTTACCTCGACGTCGGCGGCGGCCTCGGCATCGACTACGACGGCTCGCGCACCAACTTCGAGTCGTCGATGAATTACTCGATCGAGGAATACGCGCGCGACGTCGTCTTCAACATCCGCGAAATCTGCCGCTCGGCCAGCGTGCCCGACCCCGACATCGTCAGCGAGTCGGGCCGCGCCGTCGTCAGCCCCCACTCCATGCTCGTGGTCGAGGTCTTCGAGCGGATCAACAAGCGCGAATCGCTCGGCCAGCAGCACGAGCCGAAGGAACGGCACAAGGTCGTGACCGACCTCGAGGTGCTGCTCAAGAACAAGGCCAAGCTGGGCCGCCTCGAGCGTTTCCACGACGCCCTGCAGAAAAAAGAGGAGGTGTTCTCCCTGTTCAACCTTGGCTACCTCAACCTGGAAAACCGCGCCGCCGCCGAGCAGATTTTCTGGCAGATTTGCGAGCAGCTGGCGAAGGAAAGCCGGAAGATCGGCTACCAGCCCGAGGAATTGCACGAGCTCTCGCGGCTGCTCGCCGACCAATACGTCTGCAATTTCTCCGTCTTCCAGTCGCTCCTCGACCACTGGGCGCTCAAGCAGCTTTTTCCCATCGCCCCGCTCCACCGCCTCAACGAACGCCCGACCGTCAACGCCATCCTGGTGGACATCACCTGCGACTCCGACGGCAAGATCGGCAGCTTCATCGACCTGCAGGACGTGAAGGATTACATCACGCTGCACCCGTTGAACGGCAAACCCTACTACCTCGGCGTGTTTCTCACCGGCGCCTACCAGGACATCATGGGCGACCTGCACAACCTCTTCGGCCGCGTCAACGAAGTGCACGTCCTGCTCGAGGACGACGAGCCCAACGGCTTCTACATCGAGGAGGCGCTCAGCGGCAGCCGCATCGCCGACGTCATCGAAGGCGTGCAATACCAGCAGGAGGAACTTTGCCGCCGGATGAAGGCGCAAATCGACCTCGCCACGCGCAAGGACATGGTCAAGCCGCGCGAAGGCGTGCGCCTGCTCGAACTTTACGAGAGCCAGATGCTCAACAAGACCTACCTCAACATCGAGCGGTTGAACGGCCGGAAGAAAAAGAAACCATGAAAGGCCGCGCCTTTCTCGCCGCCATCTTCCTGTTCTTCGGTCTCGCCGCCGGATGGATGTCGTGGCTGATGTGGCGGGCCGGCGAGGATGGCAAATGGCTTTTCAGCGTGTTTGCGGCGTTTTTTCTCTTCCTTGCGGCTGCGCCGTTTTTCCCCGCGGCAAAAAAGAAACCTGAGGAGGCCTTGAACACACGCTTTGTTCCTGCGTGGCAAATGGAAGGCATGCTCCTTTTGGCGTTGCTCGCCATCATCGCCAGCATGGTCGCCCGTTGTGCGCACCTGGGAAAATGAGTTAGGCGGGGATTAGTTTGGATAGGCGCACAGGACACGTCTGCAAAAGGATTGCTGGGTGGAGCGCGGCGTCCCCGACGCGCTCAAGAACGCGCCGGGACGTCGCGTTCCACCTTTGTTGGGATCACCTTAATCAACAGTGCGAATAAAAACCTCCCATTTGCGGTTTGCTCGGGAAAAGGAGGTATGTTTAACTTTCCTTTCCCATCATGCCTCATCGCTTTCGTCTGGCCCTGGCCATCCTGTTATCTTCAATCCTTTCGCTTTCCGCCCTCGCCAGCGAACGCCTCACGCTGAATTTCAATCCGGATTGGAAATTCCTCAAGGCCGACCCGGCGGGCGCGGCCGCCCCCGGCTTCGACGACCACGGCTGGACGACCGTCTCAACGCCGCACACCTACAACGACACCGACACCTTCGACAACTGGTCTTCGCCCAACATGCACGGCGAGCAGGGCCAGTGGAGCGGGCGCACCTGGTATCGAAAAACGTTCGCCCTGCCCGATTCGTTCAAAGGCAGAAAGATCTTCATCGAGTTCGAGGGTGTGCGCCAGGTCGCGGAGGTTTATCTCAACGGCCACCTGCTCGGCGTGTGCAAAAACGGTTTTATTCCCTTCGGCTTCGATCTCACGCCGTATGTGCGCTTCGACGGGGAGACCAACGTCATCGCGGTGATGTGCGACAATCGCTTCATGAAGGATCCCGAAGGAACCGATCTCGCCAAGATGTCCGCCGAAGTAAACGCGTCCATCCCCGACGACGTGGAGAAAATCCAGGCCGACCAGATCCCTTGGAACAATCCGCGCTGGCACCCGCCACACGGCGGCATCTATCGCAATGTCCGTCTCTACGTCACCGACCCGCTGCATATTTCGCTGCCGCTCTACAGCTTTCTCCAGACCGCCGGTCCTTACGTTTATGCGACCGATATCTCCGCCTCGGCGGCCCAATTGCACATCGAGGTGCCCATCCAGAACGAACGCACCACGGACGAAAATGTCGCGTTGCACGTCGAAGTCCTCGACGCCGATGGCAAGCCGGTACTCTCGCTTGATCACAGCGGACCTATCTCCTCGGGCGCACACGATGAATTCGACGTGGCCGGCTCCATCGCCCATCCGCATTTGTGGGAACCGGCTTATCCGTATCTCTACCGCGTCGTCTGCTCGCTGCGCGTGGGTGGCCAGACGGTGGATACGAATGAGATCCCCTGCGGCATCCGCACCGTCCTTTGGGATGCCCAAACCGGTTTCTACATCAACGGCCACCACTTGAAGCTGCACGGCTGGGGCCAGCGGCCGACCGACGAATGGCCCGGCCTCGGCACCGCCCAGCCGGACTGGATGCATTTCTTCACGCTGCAACTGATGAAAGACGCCGGCGGCAATTTCATCCGTTGGGGCCACAGCGCCGGGGCCCCGGTCATGATCACCGCCGCCGACCAGCTCGGCCTCATCACCGACCAACCGGGCGTGGACGGCGAATCCGACACCGTCGGCGCCGCCTGGAAAATCCGTGCCGCCGCCTTTCGCGATCTGCTGATCTATTACCGCAACCATCCCTCCATTCTCATCTGGGAAGGCGGCAACCAAAAGGTCACCCGCGAGCATGCGAAGGAATTGCGCGGCTACATGGACCAATACGACCCGCACGGCGGCCGCGCCTACGCGCACCGCCGCGCCGACCAAATCACGGCCGAGTTCATGGATGTCGGCATCGGCACCGAGGGCGGCCGCGAAATCGGAAGCCTGCCCATCGTCGAGGGCGAATATGACCGCGAGGAATCACCGCGCCGCGTGTGGGATGACTATTCGCCGCCCAATTTCGGCTACCCCGAGGGCAAGGGCCAGACCTACGACCTCACCTCCGAACAATATGCGGTGAACCAAGTCGGCCAGTATGTCCGCAAACTGGGCGCGCCCGACCATTGCGGCGGCGCCAACTGGATTTTTTCCGACTCCACCAGCGGCGGCCGCGTCTCCTCCGAGGTCGCCCGCGACAGCGGCGAGGTGGACGGCGTGCGCCTGCCCAAGGACGCCTATTATGTGTGCGCAACGATGTTTCGCGACGATCCGCAGGTGCACATCATCGGGCACTGGACCTACCCGGCCGGCACGAAAAAAACCGTTTACGTCACCTCAAACGGCGACGACGTGGAATTGTTTCTTAACGGCAAGTCGCTCGGCCACGGAAAAGTTTCCAACGGCTATCTCTTCACGTTCCCGGATGTCACCTGGGAACCCGGCGAAATCAAAGCCGTCGCCTATAAGAACGGAAAAACTGTCGCGACCGATGCAAAGCACACCGTCGGCCCGGCGGTCGCCCTGCGCCTCACGCTCGTCACCGGCCCTGGCGGTTTGCACGCTGACGGCTCGGACATCGCGCTCGTCGACGTCGAGGCCGTGGACCAGAATGACGAGCGCTGCCCGACCTTCCAGCAACGCGTCGACTTCTCTCTCACCGGTCCCGGCATCTGGCGCGGCGGCTACAACAGCGGAAAACTCCATTCGATCAACAACACTTACCTCGACCTGGAGTGCGGCATCAACCGCATCGCCGTGCGCTCCACCCTCATCGCCGGACCCATCAACATCACTGCAAAATGCGATGGGCTTATCTCCAGCAACATCACCATCGATTCCCAGCCCATCGGGTTGACCGACGGCTTCACCACCACCCTGCCGGCGCTTCCGCCGGTGGCGCCGCCGGAGCTCTCCGCTTCCGTTCAAGATGCGTGGACACACATCGCGGAAGTCAAAGCCTCGGCCACGCCCCGCACGACCATCATGGCCGGCCGATTCATCAAGACGTTCTCTTACTCCGGTCCGACTTATGGCAATGTGCACGTCGAGCAACGCGCGAGGGATGGAAAAACTGTTTATGTGGACCGCGACTACACCTTTAAGGGGCTGCCGAAAGAACTCCACGGTGCAGATTGGCTCCAAGCCTCTGACCGCGACGCGTTCTACAGTGCCATTGACCTCATCCAGATCGCCGTCAGCGCCGGCACCACGGTGTTTGTCGCGCACGACGACCGCCTGCCCCGCCCCGTCTGGCTCACCAGCCAGTTCCAACCGACCGACCTTTCCCTCACGATCAACGGCCAACCGATGAAAATTTTCCAGCACGTCGTCGCACACGAGGAAAGCCTGACCCTGGGCTCCAACGTCGACGACATCAGCGTGAAAACCGGCAACATGTACGTCGTGTTCGTGAACGCCGGGCGGTAGCTTGCGCTGTGTTTGAATTGTAGCCGGGGTCGTTGACCCCGGCGCCGCACCGGCCTCAACGAGGCCGGCTACATCTGGAATTGCCTCAGCGAAGAATCCCGCCGGCCCGGAGCATTCCCACGATGCCGACCATGATCCAGAATACATTCAGGAAAATATAGGCAGCGTCTTTTTTGAGTGTGGAACACCAGGAAAGAATCACGGCGTCGCTCGTGTTAAACGCCCAGACAAACAGGAATGGGCTCCTGGGCCCAAGCCAGCTGACCAGGCTGAAACTGAATATGCGCATGAGCACACCGATCATTTCGATGATCTTGATGCGCCCGAGGATGAATTGATTGATGCGATTTAGGTTCATGGTTTAAGGTTTTGGTTTCTCGCTCATTTTCGGTTTCAATAGACCCATGATGCGCGAAATTGTCATTCCGAGCCGCGCGAGGAATCTCTGTTTTGCTTTGTAACGTATTATATTACAAACGAACGGACTCAGCGCCGTGTTTGTAACGTATTATGTTACAAAGGAGATTCCTCGCGCGGCTCGGAATGACAAAACTAGGGATGTGTCGCAATGACATGCCGATGGCGTAAAATAAATAGAAAAGGATCTATCGCCATTCGTGACGCGGATACCGGCGTGACAATTCGACTTTCACTTTCGGATACATGTCGCGCCAGAAACTCGTGAGGTCGTCGGTCACCTGGATCGGGCGCTGGTTGGGCGCAAGGACTTCAATTTTCACCGGCACGCGCCCGTGGCCGAGCGTAAACACGCCATCGACGCCATAAAGTTCCTGGATGCGCGCGCTGAGCACCGGCGGGCCTTCCTTGTGGTAGGTGATGCGCGAGCGCCGGCCGTTGGCCATGGTGAGCCGCTCGGGCAGGTAATCGTCGAGCACGGCGAGCTGCTCGGCCACCAGCCAGTCGCGCAGGACGGGCATCACTTCCTTTTTCATCACACCACGCGCACTCGTCTCGCCGTAGCAAATCTGCTCGATCAGCGTCGCGCGATCGGGCTCGGTGAGCGGATTGACCTCGAGTTCGGGAAACCACTCGGCCAGCCGGTTCACGCGGACAATCCACTGCTCCACGTTTTCGTCCCACGCCTCGATCTTGATGCGGCCGGCCAGCACTTCGCGCGCGAGCAGGACCGCGGCTTCGTTGGACGGCACATCTTCGTCACTGCCCGCCTTCGCCTCCAATACGAGGTCGCGGAACCGCCGCTCGCGGCGAGCGACCACCCGCCGGGCCTGTTCGTCGTAAACCACGCCCTGCGCTGAATAATTATCGCCGGGAAAAAGTTCCTGCAGCCACGCTTCCTCGACCGCCGTGGCCAGGCTGAGCAGCACATTGACCTCACCGCCGCGGCCCTGGACCTCGCTCACTTCCACCGCCACCAGCAGCGGCGCTTTCTGGATGGCGCTTTCGCGCGCGAGCACGCCGCGGCGACTGTGCACGAGTTCGCACCGCAGCGTGCCGGCATCGAGCCGTTTCGCGAGATGGTCGGAAAAACCCGCGAGCACGCACTTGCGCACGGCGGTGCCATCCACCCGCTTCTCCGCCACGTCGAGGCCTTCCTTCGCGGCGATCTCCAAAAACTGCTCAAACAGCGGCCCGACCTGCCGCGCCGCCTGCCCGTGCACGCCCAGCCGGCGGCAGGCATCGAGCGCGTAGTTGTTTTTGTCGGCGTAGCGCCACGCGCGCATGAGCAGGAAAAAATCGCTTTCGTGTTCCTCGCCCAGCAGATCCTCACGCGCCTGCTCGACTTCCTTGGGCCCGCCGCGCAGGAAGAAATTCCGGCCTTGGGTCAGCGCGGCCATGAGCGCCACCGGCCGCACGCAGCCGCGCGCATCGGCCTCGAGCAGCATGCGCGCGTACCGCGGATGCACCGGGAAACGCAGCATCTTGCGGCCGAGGTCGGTGATTTTTCCGACTGATGTGGGGCGGGTGCCCTCACCCGCCTTGGCGTCGGTGCGGGGTGAGGGCACCCCGCCCACATGGGAAATCGCCCCCAAATCGACGAGCAACGCTTCCGCCCGCTCCAACGAGCGCGGGTCGGGTTTCTCCAACCAGGGAAAATTAATCACGTCATCGATACCGCTGGCTTTGAGCGTGAGCACGACCTCGGCGAGATCGAGGCGCTTGACCTCGGGCAATTCCTGCGCGGGACGCTGCGCGTGCTCGCGTTCCGTCCACAACCGCACGCCCACGCCTGGCGCGGTTCGGCCGGCCCGGCCCGTGCGCTGGTCGGCGCTGGCCGCGGAAATTTTTTCGATGAGCAGCGTATTGATGCCCCGGTGCGGATCGTAGCGGGCCACGCGCGCCAGCCCGCTGTCGATGACAGCCGTGACACCGTCGATGGTCAGCGAAGTCTCGGCGACATTGGTCGAGACAATGATTTTTCGCGTGTCGTAGCGCGCGACCGCGCGATCCTGCGCGTCCGGCGGCAATTCGCCGTGCAACGGAAATGTCACAAAATCGCGCAGCGTACGTTCGCCCTGCACCGCCTGAACCGTGCGGCTGATTTCGTAGGCGCCGGGCATGAAGACCAGCAGGTCGCCCGGCGTTTCCGCCGCGACACGCGCGCATTCGCGCGCGGCCACGTCCCACACCGGCTCGCGCTCGAAGTCCACCGCGCGCGGCAAATACTCGATCTTTACCGGGAAGCTGCGGCCCTGCGAGGTCAGCACCTCGCACGGCGAGAGGTAGTCGCGCAGCACGGCGGCATCGAGCGTCGCGGACATGACGACGATTTTCAGGTCGGGCCGGGTGGTCTTTTGGATTTGCAGCGCGCGCGCCAGCGAGATGTCACCGTAGAGATGCCGCTCGTGAAACTCATCGAATACGACCGCACTGATGCCTCGCAACGCCGGGTCGAACGACATCTGCCGGAGCAAAATTCCCTCGGTCACGAAGCGGATGCGTGTGCGCTCGCTCACCCGCGACTCGAGGCGGATCTGGTAGCCGACGATTTCGCCCAGCGGCGTACCGGCTTCCTCGGCCACGCGCTTGGCCAGCAGCCGCGTGGCGAGCCGCCGCGGCTGCAGCACCGTGACTTCGCCGCGTGCGCCCAGCAACCCGTGGCGCAGCAGCATCTGCGGGATTTGCGTCGATTTGCCCGAGCCAGTCGGCGCCTGCACGATGAGCCGGCCCGACGCGCGCAACGCGGCGACGATGGCCGGTTCGAGTTCGTAGATGGGCAGAGCGCTCATTGAACATCCAACATTCAACGTCCAACATTCAACGTCCAACTCCTAATTCCAAATAACCTGCTCTGGCCTTCGATGTTGGACGTTCGATGTTCGGTGTTGGATGTTCAAGGGGTGAATAACCGGCGTATAATTTTGTCCGCAAGTTATTCACAGCCGCTGGCACCGTGAGTAAATTGTGAGGAAGAAAGTCTTCCTTTTATTTCAACCTCTTCGCAACTTTGTCCCGTTCCTTGATAGAACAGTCGCAGCGCAGCGGCCTGAAAAACCCGCCGCGAGCACGACTGGGATAATCCCGGGCAACCGGGGAAAGGTTGACCGCAGCTGGTGCGGACAGCCCCTCCACCCGCGCTTTGGCGCGACGTGACAGGCAAATATCACCAGCTCCTCTGGACGGTTTCGTGACCGTTCCAGTCCACACACGAACAGGAGTTGTGCGGCGAGCCGCGATTAGAAACCGCGCGCGAGCCGAGTTAGGTCCGCAGGACGTTTCGACCTGCGCACCGAC
>DATMLS010000041.1:0-65769 GCA_035569995.1 Opitutaceae bacterium
CACGCTTGAAACCGTCGAGGACCTGGAGAAAAAACGCACGTCGCCCGCCAACATCGGCGTCCTCAAGAAACTCGCCGCCACCAACACGCTGCTGGCCAAGGAAAAATTTATTCACAGCTACCCGCATTGCTGGCGCTCAAAAACGCCGATTATTTTTCGCGCCGTTGACCAGTGGTTTGTCGGATTGGATCGTGCCGATCCCTCGTTCGAATCTAAAGGCGCCGCATATTCCTCTACTGACAAGAATGTGTCCACAGTCGGAACTTGGAACACCCCCCGCAGCCAAGCTCTTCGAGAAATTATCAACATCGCCGTCAACAAAGGCTGGATTCCCGCGTGGGGCGAGGCACGCATCCGCGGCGCAATCGAATCGCGGCCCGACTGGTGCGTCAGTCGCCAACGCTCATGGGGCGTGCCCATTCCCGCGTTTTACGATGCCAACAAAAAAGCTTATCTCGATGCCGGCGTGGCGCGCGCCATCGCCGACAAAATTGAAAAACTCGGCACAAATTTCTGGTACGACGCTACGCCGGAAAAAATCCTCGAGGGCGTGAAGCTCCCCGCCGGCTGGCCCGCCCCGTCCGCGCTCACTTGCGGACGCGACACGCTCGATGTCTGGCTCGACTCCGGTTCCTCGCATGCGGCGGTGCTCGCCCGCGGCCAGGGCGGCACGCAATGGCCAGCCGATCTTTATCTCGAAGGCAGCGACCAACACCGCGGTTGGTTCCAGTCTTCCCTTTGGACCAGCGTCATCGCCCGCGGCCACGCGCCTTACAAGGCCGTCCTTACGCACGGTTTTATCGTCGATGAGGATCGCAAGAAAATCTCCAAAAGCAGCAGCTACGAAAAACCGCAGACGTCCGATGCCTACATCGGCAAGCTCGGCGCCGATGTCGTCCGCCTCTGGATCTCGTCGCAGGATTTCCGCGACGACATCCCCATCTCCGACGAGATTCTCGGCCACGTCGGCGAGACCTACCGGCTTTTCCGTAACACCTTCCGCTACCAGATTTCCGTGCTGAACGATTTCGACCTGGCGCGCGACGCCGTGCCGGTCGGGCAGATGGACACGCTCGACCGCTGGGCGCTGAACCAGACCGCAGCGCTGCTGCGCGAATGCACCGCGGCCTATGAGACCTACGAATTCCACCGCGTTTACCAACTCTGCAACCAGTTCTGCTCGGTCACGCTTTCCGCGACTTACCACGACATCCTCAAGGACCGCCTCTACACGCTGGCGGCCAACTCGCCGCTGCGCCGCTCCTCGCAGACCGCGATTCACCACATTTTCCGGACCTTGGTTGAAATTCTCGCGCCGATCGTCATGTTTACGACCGACGAAGCCTGGAGCTTCGCCACCGATAAAATTGAATACGCCACCGGCTCCGTCCACTTGCAGGACTGGCCGGTCGCACCTGCGGCGTGGACCAATCCGGAAGTCGACGCCGAAGTGGCCGCATTGCTTCGCGTGCGCGCCCAAGTCAACGAAGCCCTCGAACCGGCGCGGCAGGCCGGACACATCGGAAAATCCCTCGATGCCGCCATCATCCTCACGATTGCACCTGAGGATATGGCGTTCAAAATCTTGGAAAAACACCGCGATTTTCTGCCGGAACTTTTCATCGTTTCGCACGTCACTCTCACTCCCACGGCTAACGCACCGCTCAGTATCGGCGTGCGCCCGGCCCAGGAGCTCGGCCATGTCCGTTGCCCGCGCTGCTGGCGCTGGGTGCCCGCCCTCGAAAATACTGTGCACGGGGACGTTTGTCCGCGTTGCGTTCAGGCCCTTTCTTTGATTTAACTTCTTTTTCAGTCATGGCCAAAAATAAAAAACCCACCAAAAAAATCGCCTCCAAGCCGGCCAAACCCACGTCCTCCAAAGCCGTGGCGCCCAAGAAATCCGATGCTCCGGGCAAGCCCGTGTCCGCAGATACGAAGTCCGCCGCGGCCAAAAAATCCGCCCGCGACGACCTGCGCAGCCGCATCCTGGGACGCAAGGTGGCCAAACCCATTGCCTTCAGCCTCGACGAGGTTCGCGAGATCGCGAAGACCAACACCGGCAAGGCCGCCAAGCTTGAGAAAACCGGCAAGCCTGCCGCCAAGGCCCCGGTTGGCACCGGCGCCAAACTGTTGGAGCTGCCCAAGGCCGCCAAGCCGTCGCATGTCAAGGCCGCCTCACTCATGGACATCCTGGGTTTCAATCCCAAGAAAGCCCACAAGCATATTGAGAACGACCCCGATCAGGTTCCTGAAAAATACCGCCGCTATTTCAAACTCCTGATCGACCTGCACAATCACCTGCTTGGCCAGCTCGACCAGCATTCCGAGGACACGCTCAAGCGTTCAAGCAAGGATGACAGCGGCGATCTGTCCAGCTACGGCCAGCACATGGCCGACGCGGGCACCGACACTTTCGACCGCGACTTCGCCCTGAGCATGGTGGCAAACGAGCAGGAGGCCCTCTCCGAAATCGCCTCTGCCATCAAGCGCATCCATGATGGCACCTACGGCATCTGTGAAGCCACCGGCAAGCCCATCGCCAAAGACCGGCTCATCGCCGTGCCCTTCACGCGCTATTCCGCCGAAGCGCTGAAGGAAATTGAAAAAAACCGCTATCGCGCCCGCACCCAGGCCGGACTCTTCGGAGAGCTCGGCGAAGAAGGCGCCAAACTCTCCGAGAGCGAGAGCGGTGGCGGTGGCGACGAATGACGCCAACCCAGGCACCCGTGTCGCGCGACACGCTCAAGTCCATCACTTCACCGGCCGAGCCCGCCCCGGGCTTCCGCCGCATCCTCGCCTATCGCCTGCTCCTGTCGCTGGCTGTGTTTGTGGTGGGGCTCGACCAGGCGACCAAGGCATGGGTTCACGCCCGCCTTCCCTTCGGCACCTACGGCGAGCCCGGCGCGATTCCCGTCGTGCGCGGATTTTTCTACCTCGTGCACGTGGGCAACACCGGCGCGGCGTGGAGCCTCTTTGCCGGCAAAAGCGCCGTGCTCGCGGTCCTCGCCGCCGTCACGCTCGCCGCCATCGCTTTCTGGCGCCGCCACCTCGGGCTGCGCCAGACCGGCGTGCAAGTCTGCTTCGGCCTGCTCTGCGGCGGCATCCTGGGCAACCTCATTGACCGCCTCGTTTACGGCCACGTCATCGACTTCCTCGACTTTCATTTCGGCAGCTACATCTACCCCACCTTCAATCTGGCGGACAGTGCCATTTGTGTCGGGGTTGGACTCTACCTCATTCACTCATTGCGGAACCCGCAATGAGTGCAGAAATCCCAAAAGACCAAAGTTCAAAACGCCAAAGAAACCACAAAACAAACAATGGGGCGAAGCCCCGCTGATTTTTGTGATTTGCCCGAAGCGAAGCGCCGTCAGTTGAAAAACAGCTTGAGGCGCTCCGGCTGAAGATTGTGACTTCTTGCCCATTCAGTGGAGCAATAAAATCTCCTCTGGGCACGCAGCCAAAAGGGAATGGAGACGCAATAGATCACAATCGGCAAAATGTACACGGCCCTGATAAGGGCCAAGTCACCAGGGCTATAATGTAAAAGATAGTATCGCGAAAAAAAGGTGGAGGTAAGAATACCTCCAGGACCGGCGGCGGTGAAGAAAACCCATATACCGTAAAGCGCTCCGCGGTGCATAACTGCTTCATGCTCGCTTGGAGTGAGATGGGTGCAGATTTCCCTGATTTGCGAAGATTGGAGGCCCATAAGTTGCTTTCGACGAACCATAGTTGTCCGCACAAGATCTTCAAGAATTTCCGGCTGCATTTTAAACCCCAAAGCCAAACTCCAAACGCCAAAGAAATCACAAGATTTGTCCCGCGGATGACGCGAATAAACGCGGATGGATTAAGGCAGGAGCACTTTGGATTTAATGGGGCACGTGCATGTCTTTGCGACACATCCTTTATTCTGTCATTCCGAGCCGTGCGAGGAATCCCTGCTGTTCTTGTTGATTCAATTTCGGAGATTCCTCGCACGGCTCGGAATGACAGATTCACCCATCATGGGCCTGCTTAAACCCAAAATGCCCTACTTGTCGTTCTGGGATTCTTTTGTGATTTGGACCTTTGGGTTTTGTAATTTACGTGGAATGAACCGCTCCGCGTTTCATTCTACGTTGGCAATTTGTTCGCGCACGCGCTCGAGTTCGTTCTTCAGCTCGATGACCGCGCGGGAAATTTCCAGGTCGTTGGCCTTGCTGCCGACCGTGTGCACCTCGCGGCTGATTTCCTGCAGCAAAAATTCCGATTTGCGCCCGATTTCGCCATCGGATTTCAGCAGCGCCGTGAACTGTTCAAAGTGACTGCGCAGCCGCGTGAGCTCCTCGCTGATGTCGCAACGGTCGGCAAAAAGCGCGATTTCCTTCAACACGCGCTCGTCACCCACGTTGAGCTCGAGCCCGGCCTCGCGCAGGCGCTTGAGCAGCTGGTCGCGGTAGGCCGACGCCACCAGCGGCGCGCGCGCCGCCACGGTCGCAACGTGTCCGCGCAACACCGCCAGGCGCGCCTCGAAATCTTTCAGCAGCGTCGCGCCCTCCTGCGCCCGCATAGCCGCAAACGCCCGCAACGCCTCCTCCAGCGTGGCCATCGCGGTCGGCCGCGCTTCTTCGGCCGCCGGCAACGCCGTGGCCTTGCGCTGCGCGCTGGCCACCTGCCAGAGCAGTTCCGGCGTGGCCTCGAACGCCATTCCCCGCCGGGTGGCGAACTCCTTCAACCGGTCGAGCGCGGCATTCGCCGCCGCTTCGTCCCACGTCGCCGGGCCGGCGCCGTTCGCGCCGGTCAGCTCAAAATCCACATGCACCTTGCCGCGCGAGGCAAATTTCCGCACGAGCTCGCCCACCGCCGGTTCGAGGCTCTCCCACTCGCGCGGTTGCGACACCGTCAGGTCGAGCGTCTTGCGATTCACGGAGCTGACCTGCACCGTGAGTTCGTGGGCACCGAGGGCCGCCGTCGCCCGGCCATATCCGGTCATGCTTTTCATTTGAGGAAAGTAACAAGTTACAGGTAACAAGTGGCAAGAGAACAAAGTGCCAAGTATCAGGTACCAAGTAACAAGAGAAGACGCCAGCCCCTCTTGTCACTTGCCACCTGTTCTTGCTACTTTCGCCGAGAGTTCCTCGGCGACTTGTTACTTTCGCTGCGCGATCAGCGCGGCGACCTGCTGGACATCCTTGTCGCCACGGCCGGACAGGTTGACGATGATGATCTTATCCTTCGGCAACAAAGCGGCGCGCTTCAACGCACAGGCCAGCGCATGCGAGCTTTCCAAGGCCGGAATGATGCCCTCCATCTTCGCGCAGAGCTGGAACGCCGCGAGCACCTCGTCATCCATGGCGTAAGTGTACTCGATGCGCCCGCGGTCGCGGTAATAGGCATGCTCCGGCCCCACGGCCGCATAGTCGAGACCGGCGCTGACCGAGTGAGTCGAGTCGATCTGCCCGTCCTGGTTTTGCAAAATGAACGTCTTGCAGCCCTGCAGCACACCAAGGTGCCCCGTTTCGAAACGCGCCGCGTGCTCGCCCGGCGTGATGCCGCGCCCGCCCGCCTCGACCCCGATCATTTCCACGGAGATTTCGTGGAGAAAATCGTAAAACAACCCGATGGCGTTGCTGCCGCCGCCCACGCAGGCGATTAATTCGTCGGGCAGCCGTCCCTCGCGCGCCATGATCTGTTCGCGCGCCTCCTCGCCGATGACGCGGTGAAAATCGCGCACCATCATCGGATACGGGTGGGCGCCGTAAACCGTGCCGAGAATGTAGTGGGTCGTGCGCACGTTGGTCACCCAGTCGCGCATGGCCTCGTTGATCGCATCCTTGAGCGTTTTCTGGCCGGCCTCGACGCCACGCACCTCCGCGCCCATGAGCCGCATGCGAAAAACATTCAAGGCCTGCCGCTCCATGTCGACCGCGCCCATGTACACCACGCACTCCAGCCCGAATTTCGCGCAGACCGCGGCCGTGGCCACGCCGTGCTGGCCGGCGCCCGTCTCGGCGATGATGCGCTTCTTGCCCATGCGCAGCGCGAGCAGCGCCTGGCCGATGGTGTTGTTGATCTTGTGCGCGCCCGTGTGCAGCAGGTCCTCGCGCTTGAAATAGATTTTTGCCCCGCCGCAATGCTTCGTCAGCCGCTCCGCGAAATAAAGTTCCGTCGGCCGGCCGGCAAATTCCTTCAAGTGCTGCTTGAGCTCGGCTCGGAACGCGGGATCGGCCTGGGCCGCGGTGTAAGCGGCGCCCAAATCCTCGAGCGCCGTCATCAGCGTCTCCGGCACATACACGCCGCCATACATTGCGAAGTGGCCGGCGGCGTCGGGCACGGAGGTGCGGTCAATTTGCGGATCGATAGCAAGGGCAGCCATGGTCGGTCGAGCGTGCGAAAAAACAGCCCGGGTGCAAGCGCGGCGGCGGGTCAAAGCAACAAGTATCAGGCGGCAGGTAACAAGAATCCAAACCTACACTCGGACGCTTGGTAAGCGGTCAGCCGGATTTTTTGCCACGAAAGATCACAGAGAGCTCAAAAGAAGATTGTTCTCTGTGCTCTTTGTGATCCTTCGTGGCTACACTAATTTTAAAACTGCTCTAGCGCCGGGTCGTTTGGACGTAGGGTTATGTTCCCAGCACGGTCTAAACCTGTCATCGTACCTTCGTGCTTGGCTTGGGCGCGGCTTCCACCCAGGTTAGGCCCCTGTCGTCCAGCCGCATGCAACCTGATACTTTATGGCTTGTCCGCCTCAGCCTTGACCAGGGATTAATCACGCTCGCCCAGGCCGCGCAGGTTCGTGGTGAGCTCGGTGACGCAGCCGAACTGGTGGATTTCGCCCAAAAACTTATCGATGATGGCATCGTCAGCGACGGTGCCATGATGGAAAGAATCGCCAACCTGGCCTTTGCCAAAGGGCAGGAAGGCCCGCCCCTCAGCAATCCGTTCGACGAAAACGAAGCCGTGGTTCCGCCCTCCCCACCGGCTGCACCCAAGCCGGCGGCGTCCGCGCCCGTCGCACCCAAGCCAGCTTCTCCCCCGCTAGCCGCGTCCAAGCCAATCGCATCCAAGTTTCCCTTCGAGCAAATCGCGAAACTGGATGACGCCGCGCTGGCCACTGCGTTCCGCGAATTGTTGCGCGGCACGGCGGACTTCGGTGCGAGCGACCTGCATCTCTCGACCGGGGCACGGCCGTTCCTGCGCAAAAACCGGGTGCTTTCATTCCTCAGTGAGCACGTGCTCACGGCCGACGACGCGCTGCGCCTCAACACGGTGCTGCTCTCCGCCGACCAGCGAAAAAAATTCCTCGAAAGCCGCGATTATGATTACGCCCTGGCCACGAGTGCCACCAACCGCTACCGCGTGAACCTCATGTTCCATAAACTGGGCGCCGCCGGCGTCTACCACATGGTGCCCACGCAGGTGAAGTCGCTCTCCGATCTCGGCTTCACTGCGCACCTGGAAACGCTGAAGCGGCTTCTCTCCTACCACAACGGGCTCATTCTCATCACCGGTCCGGTCGGCGCAGGCAAGACCACCACGCTTGCCTCCATGGTCGCCTATCTCAACCAAACGCGGGAGGACCACATTATCACGGTCGAGGATCCCATCGAGGTCGTGCAACCCGCGCAGGGCTGCAATGTCACCCAGCGCGAGGTCGGCGGGCATACGAAATCATTTGCCACCGCGCTCAAGGGTGCGCTGCGCGAGGATCCCGACGTGATCGTCATCGGCGAGCTGCGCGACTTGGAAACCATCGAGATGGCCGTGAGCGCCGCCGAGACCGGCCACCTCGTCATCGGCACGATGCACACCAGCGATGCCGCCACCACGCTCAACCGCCTGCTCGATGTCTTCCCGCCCAGCCAGCAGACGCAGATTCGCGCCACCGTGGCTGAGAGCCTGCGCGGCATTGTCTGCCAGCGCCTGCTCTCCGCCACCGACGGTAGCCTCGTGCTCGCGTGCGAAATCCTCATTAACAACGTCGCCATCGCCGCCCTCATCCGCGATGGCAAAACCACCGGGTTGCGCAACACGATGGAAACCGGCCTGAAGGACGGAATGTGCCTGATGGACAACGTCATCTTCAGTCTCTGGCAAGAGCACAAGGTGGCAAAGGAACTCGCGCTCGCCAGCATCTCCAACCGCGTGCTGCGGGCCAGGATCACTTAATATGCCCGCCATCGACCAACTCCTTCGCACCATGCTGGAAAAGGGCGGCTCCGACCTGCACCTCACGGTCGGGCTCCCGCCCAAGGCGCGCATTGCCGGCGGGCTCCAGCCCATCGCTAAAGAACCGCTCAGCGCCGGGATGATCGAGAAATATCTAAAGGAAATCTGTTCCGAAAAACGCTGGGCTGATTTTCTCGAACGCCACGACCTGGATCTCGCCTATGAGGTGCCCGGTCTCGCCCGCTTCCGTGGCAATTTTCTCTACAACCACTGGGGCCAGGCGGCGGTCTTCCGGCAAATCCCGGTAAAAATCCTTTCGTTCGACGACCTCAAGCTGCCACCGGCGCTGAAAAAATACTGCCATCTCACGGAAGGCCTCGTCCTCGTCACCGGCCCGACCGGCAGCGGCAAATCCACCACGCTCGCGGCCATGATCGATTACATCAATTCGAACTTCTCGAAGCATATCATCACCATCGAGGATCCGATCGAGTTTGTGCACCCGGTGAAAAAATCCGTGATCATCCATCGCGAGGTGGGCGAGCACACGTCGTCCTTCGCCGCCGCGCTCAAGGGGGCGATGCGCCACGACCCGGACATCGTGCTCCTCGGCGAAATGCGCGAGCTCGAAACCATCAAGCTTGCGCTCGGCTGCGCGTCCATGGGCATGCTGGTCTTCGGCACGCTCCACACCAACAACGCGCCGAAAACCGTCGATCGCATCATCAATGCGTTTCCCGCCAACGAGCAGAACCAAGTCCGCGTCATGTTGGCCGGCTGCCTCGCTGGCGTAGTCTCGCAGCTCCTGTGCAAGCGCCTGCCCAAGGGCCGCTGCGCCGTGCACGAAATCCTGCTTCAGCATGAGGCGCTGGCCAATACCATCCGCAGCGGACAGATTGCCAACATCCGCGCCATCATCGAGGGCGGATCCGCCGAAGGCATGATCACGATGGACCAGTGCCTGATCAACCGCGTGCAAGACGGAAGCATTGCGGCCAAGGAAGCCTACATGAAGGCCACGAACAAGGCGGTCTTTGCGTCCATGCTCAAGCCCGGCGATCTCGATGTGAAGGATTAGGCCACCGGTGAGGAAAGTAACAAGGATCAGGTCAAATCGTTCTCGTTCTCATACTCGTTATCATTCTCTCGGTTGCATTGAATCGAGTATGATTAGGAGAACGATTGGGTTGCCCCTCACACCCGCTTCACTGTCACTAACGTAAAATCGTCGCGTTGCTCCATGCCTTCGCTGAAGCGCTGGACATTTCCCAGAATGCCATCGTTGATCTCGCGGGCGCTGCGATCGTGCAGCGTGCGCACCACGTCGGCCAGGCGGCTGCCGGAAAATTCCTTCTCCTCCTCGTTGGGCGCCTCGGTCACGCCGTCGGTGTAAAGTACGAGCACGTCGCCAATGTCGAAGCGCTCGACGCGATCGGTGATGACCGCGGAGAAAAGCTGATCATCGACCATGCCCAGCGGCATGCCTTCGCTGTCGACAAACTCGCTGGCGTATTGCCCGCTGGCGCGGTCGCGCCGCACGAACAGCGTCTGCTCGTGGCCGGCGCGGGCGAACGTCACCGTGCCAGCCATGGCATCAATCACGGCATAGGTCATGGTGACGAACATATCGCGCTGGAGGTCGCCGCTGAGCACGCGGTTGAGCTCGATCAGGGCCTCCGCCGGCGAGTAATGGCGCGGGGCGATCTGCCGGAGGTTGGCCCGGCAGATGGCCATGAGCAGCGAAGCCGGGATGCCCTTGCCCGACACGTCGGCCACGGCAACGCCCAGCCTCGCGGCCGAGAGCGGGAAAAGGTCGTAAAGATCGCCGCCAATTTTCTGCGCGGCCAGGTAGCGCGCATCGACATCGAGGCCGGCGATGCGCGGCGCACTGCGCGGCAGCAGCATTTTCTGGATGCCGCTGGCCAGCGAAAGATCGAGGTCAAGCTGGCTTTTCTCGATCTGGAAATTGAGAAACTCGGCATTGTGCAACGCGAGCGCGGCCTGCTCGGCCAGCGACTGCACGAGGGAAAAATCCGTCGCGCTGAACGGCAGGCCATCGGCGGGATTCGTCACGGCAAGCACGCCAAAAAACCGGTCGCGAAAAATCAGCGGCACGGCGATGACCGACTTGATCGCGAGGGCGGGATCGTCGTGCCGGACGATGCGCGGATCGGCGGCGGCATCGGTGATAAGCTCGCCCCGGCCCGTCTCGGCCACGCGGCCGACAATGCCGTCGCCCACCGGGAACGTCTCGGAGCGCAGCACCTGTTCGATGAATTTCGCGCGCGTCGTGAGCTTGTCCCGGATCACCTCGGGCAGCGGGCGGTGCGGTGGGAAAAGTCCTTCGAGCGCAACGCCGCGCATTTGGTTGTCGGGAGTTTTTTCGAAGATGCAGGCGCTGAGCGCGCCGGTGCTGAGGATGGCGGCGTGGACAATGCGCTGGTAGAGGATGGTGCGCGAGGGGTTGTCGGCCAGCGCCTCGGCCATCTGGTGCATGAAGTCCAGGACGATGCGGTTCTCCTGTGCGAGGATCTGGCGCTGCTCGTCAATCCGGTCGGCCTCGCGGCGTGTGCGCACGAGAACCACAAGCATGGCCAGAACACCAGCAACGAGACCAAGGCAAAGAAAAAGAAACCACATGTTCGCTTAAACTGAGCGATAAGTGAGGCAAGCCCGAGCCGTTCGCGCAATGACGGAAACGCAGGAAATTTTTGGCGTCCCGGGCGGTTTTAGAAACCGCGGAGCCGGCGAGCCGAAACAAGGTGGAGCAGCCCGTTCGACGAGCTCAGGGCCCAGAGCCGTTTCGGACAAGCTCAAGGCCCTGAGCCAGTCGAAGGGCTTGTCGAGAGGGCTTGACCTCAAGACGCTCGATCGCGTTGGGGTCAACGCGATCCACCCATTTTCCAATCCTACGCCGCCGGTGGTTTGGGCTCCGGATTCGTATCGGGAAATAAAATTGTCGGCTGAATATTGGGTATCTCCTCGGGCGGTAGGGCCACGGGTATCATCGGCGCCAGGGTCGGCTTGGGTTCAACGATCACCCGCGGTATGGGCTCACGTTGCTTGGGCGCCGTCGGCGGTGGCACGCGAACCGCAGGGGGCTTTTTCGCGGCAATTTTAGGCGCTGGTTTCGGGGCGGCGCTTTTAGTGATCACCGGCTTTTGACTGCTAACGCCCAGGGCCTTTTTGCGAGCGGCCACGCGCCGCTTCTGGGCCGCCCGAGCCGCTTTGCTCAGCGCCTTTTTCAAGGCCTTGAGTTTCTTGCGTGCCTCCTTGGCCAGTTTCTTCGCCTTCTTGAAAGCCTTGCGCGCACTTTTCAAACCGGCCTTGGCGGTCTGCGCGTGGGTCTTCGTGGCTTCAGCCCGTCTCTGGGCCAGGGCAATCTTCAACTTCAATTCCTTGCGCTTGGCCCCTGCCCCGGTCCGACCGCTGTCTTTCTGGCGGCTTTTCATGCTGGAAATTTTATTCGTGGTGCGCCGGTGTGATCAAAAGCCGGGCTGCAATCGGTTATGCCACCCGCGCATCTTCGTCAATTTTTAAACGACACTCGTTTGCACCGCTTCATCCATCGTACTCATACTCATTATCGTTATCGTTCTCAGAATCAGACCTACGTCGAGAACGAGTACGATTAAGAGAATGAGAACGATTTGGCGCAGACAGCTGTTCGCCGCTTACGACTGCTCTGTGCGATTCTTCAAGAAGGCCAACACGTCCTGGAATTTGCCCCGGTTGTTTTCGTCCACACTGATGAGGTTCTCGTGCGCCTCAAGCACGAGGCGGGCGTTTTCAAGTTCGCCGCGGTCGGGACAAGGGAGCGCGGTGGGCGGGTGGCCAGACGTCATGGGCATCTCCCCGCCATCGACGGTCAACAGGCGGTGCAGGCCGAGGTTGCGCACGAGTTCGAGGTTACGCGGCCCGATGCGCGCCAGCACGAGGCTGCCGGGCGGGGTATTTTTGCGGAGGGCCAGCGCCGCGCCGGCGAGCACGCCGAGAAACGTGCTGTCCATGCTCGTGCAACGCTGAAAATCGATGACGAAACGGGTTTTCCCCTGGCGCAGCATTTCGTCGACGAAATCGTGCAGGCAGGCGCTGTTTTGAAAGGATGCCCGGCCCTCGATCCGCACCAACACCGGGTCGGAATGGGCATCGACAAAGTAAATGGATTTGGCGCTGTCGGACATCGGAAATATACGGAGTTTAACGCAAAGGCGCTAAGATGCAAAGACGCGAGCTTGAGACAAGCCCGCGTCATTACTGTTCATTGATCAGGTTTTTGCCAAAATTTGGCGCAAGACAAAGGGCAGGATGCCGCCATGCCGGTAATAGTCGATCTCAATGGGCGTATCGATGCGGCAACGCACGGGTACCTCGAGCTTTTCACCGTTTTTGCGCGTGACGCGCAGCGTGAGATCCTGCTGGGGTTTGAGCGCGGAGCTGAAACCCAGCACGTCGTAGGTCTCGGTGCCGTCAAGCTTGAGGGTTTGCGCGGTCGTGCCTTCCTTGAATTGCAGCGGAAGCACGCCCATGCCGACGAGGTTGCTCCGGTGGATGCGTTCGTACGACTGGGCGACGACCACGCGCACGCCGAGGAGGTTCGTGCCTTTCGCAGCCCAGTCGCGCGATGAGCCGGTGCCGTATTCCTGTCCGGCGATGATGATGAGCGGTATGCCACCTTTTTTGTATTCGATCGCCGCCTCGTGGATGGAGAGCTTGGTGCCAGCGGGCTGGAGGAGCGTGTTGCCGCCCTCTTCGCCGCCGAGCATGAGATTTTTGATGCGGACGTTGGCAAAGGTGCCGCGGGTCATCACGCGGTCGTTGCCGCGGCGCGAGCCGTAGCTGTTGAAATCCTCGAAGGTCACGTTGTTCTCGGTGAGATATTTCCCGGCGGGCGAGGTTTTCTTGATGGCGCCGGCGGGCGAGATGTGGTCGGTCGTGACCGAATCGCCAAAGATGCCGAGCGGACGCGCGCCCGTGATTTCCGAGATGGCTCCGGGCGTGAGGCTGAAGTTTTCAAAAAACGGCGGTTCCTGGATGTAGGTGGATTTCACGTCCCAGGCGTAAACGTTGCCGGTGCTCGACGGGATTTCGTTCCATTTTGGATTCTGCGCGGCGAAGTCGCGGTAGAGCCGGCCGAAGACTTCCGGATGCAGCGCGCGCTTCATCTCGTCGCGGATTTCCGTGAGCGTGGGCCAGAGGTCTCTCAGGTAAACTTTCTCGCCGGATTTGCCAGTGCCAAGCGGCTCGGTGGAAAGATCGATGTCCACCCGGCCGGCCAGCGCGAAGGCGACGACCAGCGGCGGCGACATGAGGAAGTTGGCCTTGATATTCTGGTGGACGCGCGCCTCGAAATTGCGGTTGCCGGAAAGGACGCTGGCCGCGATGAGGTCGTTTTTCACCACGGCATCCTCGATGGCCGGATGGAGCGGGCCGGAATTGCCGATGCAGGTGGTGCAACCGTAACCGACGAGGTTGAAGCCGAGCTGGTCGAGATAGGGCTGCAGTCCGGTGCGATTGAGATAATCGGTGACGACGCGCGAGCCGGGCGCGAGCGAGGCCTTGACGAGCGGATTCACGCCTAGCCCGCGCTCGATCGCCTTTTTCGCGAGCAGGCCGGCCGCCAGCATGACGCTCGGGTTTGAAGTGTTCGTGCAGCTCGTGATCGCGGCGATGAGCACCGAGCCGTGGCGGATGTCGCCTTCCATGCCCGGCACGGACGCTGGAACGGGATCGGGCGTCGGCCGGTTGTTGGCCATCTCGCGCTCAGTCGTTGGATTGGTCGCACAGGCCGCCGCGCGTTCCGATGAAACCGGCTGCTGGCTGCCGCCGCCGGGATGAAAATGCCCGTGGCCGTTGGCCGAGACGTGCACGGTTTTGGACATTTCAGCCGCCGGTTTGCCAAAGCCATTTTCCACCACCGGCCGCGAAAAAGCCGTGGTGAATTCGTTTTTTAGCTTCGGCAATTCAATCCGGTCCTGCGGACGCTTCGGGCCGGCCACGCTCGGCACGACACTGCCGAGATCGAGCTCCAGGTCCTGCGAGTAGTCGATCTGGCCTTTTTGCGGCACACCCCAAAGGTTCTGCGCTTGGTAGTAAGCTTCGTAGAGCGCGATATGTTCGGCGCTGCGGCCGGTGTTGCGCAGGTAGTTTGTGCACTCGGCGTCGATGGGAAAAAAGCCCATGGTCGCGCCGTATTCGGGCGCCATGTTGGCGATGGTCGCGCGATCCACGACCGGCAGCGCGGCCGTGCCGGGGCCATAGAACTCGACAAATTTCCCGACAACCTTCGCCTTGCGGAGGAGTTGTGTGACGGTGAGCGCGAGGTCGGTCGCGGTCACGCCCTCGCGCAGCGCGCCCGTGAGGTGCACGCCGACGACGTCGGGCGTGAGGAAATACACCGGCTGGCCGAGCATGCCGGCCTCGGCTTCGATGCCACCGACGCCCCAGCCCACAATGCCGAGGCCGTTGATCATCGTGGTATGCGAGTCGGTGCCGACCAGCGTGTCCGGATAACAAACGCCCGCCGCGTCCTGAAGCACGCCCTTGGCGAGGTATTCGAGGTTAACTTGGTGGACGATGCCGATGCCGGGCGGCACGACCTTGAACGTGTCGAAAGCCTGCATGCCCCACTTCAAAAACTGGTAGCGTTCGCGGTTGCGCTCGAACTCGATTTCGAGATTTCGCGCAAAAGCGCCGGGCGTGCCATTGGCATCGACCTGCACAGAGTGGTCAACCACCAGGTCGACGGGCACGAGCGGCTCGATGATCTTGGGGTTTTTGCCGAGGCGGGCCACGGCGGAGCGCATCGCCGCGAGATCGACGAGCAGCGGCACGCCGGTGAAATCCTGCAGCACGATGCGCGCGACGACGAACGGGATTTCCTCAGTCCGAGGCGCCTTCGCCACCCAGCCCGCCAGGGCTCGCACCGCGGGCTCGGCCACGCGCTGGCCGTCGCAATTGCGCAGCAGCGACTCGAGCACGAGGCGGATTGAAAGCGGCAGGCGCGAAACCTTGAACCCGGCCGACTCGAGCGCGGGCAGCGAGTAGAATTTATGCGACGCGCCGTTGGCGGAAAAGGCCTGGAGCGTGTTGAACGGATTGGGCTGACTCATGGGAGAAATACTGAAGGCTGAGAACTGAAAGCTGAAAAATAAAAGGCTGAGGGCTGAGGAAATTTATGCATTATCTGTCCTTTGATGAGATTGTCACATTTCAGCCTTCGGCCTTCCGTGTTCAGTCTTTCGCCAAAGCCGCCTTCACCGCGGCGAAATTCGGCAGATCCTTGGGCGTCGCCGTTTGCTCGGAATATTTGATGACGCCATCCTGGCCGATGACGAACGCCGCGCGCGCCGACGTGTCGCCGATGCCGGCGAGGCCCGGAAAAATCACTTCGTAGGCCTTGGCCGTGGTTTTGTTGAGATCGCTGAGCAACGTGAGCTTGATCTTGTTCGTATTGGCCCACGCTTCCTGCGCAAATGGGCTGTCCACGCTGATGGCATACACGGTTGCGCCGAGCTTCTCATACTCGCCCAGACCGGCGGTCGTGTCGCACATCTCTTGCGTGCAGACGCTGGTGAACGCCAGCGGGAAGAACAGCAGCACGGTCTGCTTCTGGCCAAAATTGGCGCTGAGGGTAACGTCCTTGAGTCCTTCCGCGGTCTTGGTCTTGAGGGTGAAGTCGGGGGCTTTTGAACCGGTGGCGAGTGGCATGGTGGAAAAAAACTGCTGAGGTTAAGGTTTCGCGACGCGTGGTGCGCAGCAAGGAAGGGACAGGCTAGAGCCGGCCTTCGCGGTTAGACAAACTGATTTTCCCGATAGAAGGAGTAATTCTAAATTTACTTGCACACCCATAAGTTTTGTTTTGCGCCGGGCCCCGCCCGGCCAAAAACTGCCTACTCACCCATGACGCTCCTGGAAGACCTTCGCTGGCGCGACCTCGTCGCTGATTGCACCGACGAGACCCAACTGGCCACCCGCCTCGCTGCTGATAAAAAAATCACACTCTACAGTGGATTCGACCCGACTTCCGACTCGCTCCATGTCGGAAATCTCGTGCCGTTGCTCGCCCTGGGTCGCTTCCAAAAATACGGCCACCACCCCATCGCGCTGGCCGGCGGCGCCACCGGCATGATCGGCGATCCCTCCGGCAAATCCGCCGAACGCAACCTTCTCACCTCCGAGCAAATCACCCACAACGTCCAATGCATTAAGAAGCAGCTCCACCGCTTGCTCGATTTTCAAACCAAAACAAACCCCGCGCGCCTGGTGGACAACGCCACTTGGACTGCGCCCATCACTTACCTCGAGTTCCTGCGCGACGTCGGAAAATTTTTCACCGTCAATTGGATGGTCGCCAAGGAATCCGTCCGGGCGCGCATGGACGACCGTGAGAATGGCATCAGTTACACCGAGTTCAGCTACATGCTGCTGCAAGCCTACGATTTTTATCACCTGCACCAGGCCCAGGGCTGCGAACTGCAGATCGGCGGGAGCGACCAATGGGGCAACATCACGGCCGGCATCGAGCTCATCCGTAAAAAATCCGCCGCCCACGCCTTCGGCTTCACCATTCCGCTCATGACCAAGGCCGACGGTACCAAATACGGCAAGACGGCCGACGGTGCCGTGTGGCTCGATTCCAAGAAAACCAGCCCCTACCGCTTCTACCAATTTTTCGTGCAGGTCGAGGACGCGGACGTGATCAAGCTCACCAAGATGCTCTCGTTCGCCGATCATGACACCATCGCCGACCTCGCGCACCAGCATACGCAAAATCCCGCGGGGCGTGCCGCGCACCTCGCGCTTGCGCGTGAACTCACGACGCTCGTGCACGGCGAAAGCGCCTGCGCCGATGCCATGCGCGCCAGTGAAATCATGTTCGGAGGCAACCTCGACGGCGTGAGCGAGGACGTTTTCAAGGACGTCGTCGGCGAAGTGCCGACCAAGGATTTGGAGAAGGCCAAACTCGCCGGCGCCGGCACGCCCCTCACCGAGCTTCTGGTCCACGCCGGCCTCGCACCCTCAAAAGGCCAGGCCCGGAAAGACATCGAAGGCGGCGGCATCTATTTGAACAATGTCCGCGTCGCCGAAGTCTCCCGCGCCGCGACGATCAATGACCTGCTCTTCGGCCAGTACATCCTCCTGCGCAAAGGCAAACGGACGTATGCGGTGGTGAACGTGGTCTGACTTGCCAATGGCTTAATAGACGCTAAGTTCGCACTATGACAAGGATCGTAGAAGCCATTTACGAAAAAGAGATGCTCAAACTTCCCGAGCCGCTGCCTTTGCCGGAAAAATCCCATGTCACCGTCACGATTCAATCGCATGAAGACGACGAACGGGCAACCTGGCTAAAAGTCAGCGAAGACACTCTTACCCAGGCATGGGACAGCTCAGACGACGTGTTTAATGAGCTTCTCACTCATCGAGCAATTTGAAATAGTCATCGCGTGACAGGCCGGCCGTTTTGAGGTTGTTGCGAATAATGAACACGGGCACCTCGGCGTAAGTTGGAATTATCACGGGACGCACCACGCCCGCTTTTACATAGGCACGATGGCTGCCTTCCTGTCGCTTGAATTGAAATCCTGAACGAAGAAAAATCTTCTCCAAGGTTCGCCAGTCAACCGGGACGATTTTTGGCATGCGGCGTCAGGCCGCAACCGTGGCCTTCTCCGTTTTTACCCACTTCGGGCTCGTCCAGCCACGCGCGCCATGCACATAGCCTGATTCCTCTAAAATTTGCTCCAGAGTGGCTTCCTCTTTCGCTGTGTGAAGAAACAGATGCACTGCCTCCTTAAGTGCTGCACGCGCCTTGGCCGGCGTTGGGCCGCTACTCGCCACATCGAGCGGCAAAGCGTGGGCGATGTAATGTTCGCCCTCCTGCCAAATTTGCACCGTATAGCCCAGTTTCATCGATTTGAGACTAAGCCGGTATTGTAATACCAGTCAATCTCCGCCGTTCCTGGTCAAAGGTCTTTCATCGCTGCTTCATCCATCAGCCAGACCGGGGCACAGACGCACCCTAAATTGCAAGGGTGCCACCCAAGGGGAGCAGGAGAAACTCTTCTAGAGAAATACCGGCCGCGGCCCGGGCCGCGGAAAGAGCCTCGGCGGGAGCCTCGTAGGCTTCATCCGTAAGGTGGAAGGTGCCCCAGTGCATGGCGATGCTGCGGTGCGCCTGAAGGTCGCGGTGTGTGGCTACCGCTTCCGTCGGATTCATGTGCGCGACGCTCATAAACCAGCGCGGTTCGTAGGCTCCAATCGGCAGCAGGGCAACGTCGGGCGGCCCGCACCGGCAGGCAATTTCCGGGAAAAGCGCGCCATCATAACCCGAGTCACCGGCGAAGTAAACCGACCGGCCGCCGAGCCGGAGAAAAAATCCGCCCCACAATCGTGTGTTCATCCCGCCGATGCTCCGGCGGCACCAGTGGCGCGCAGGCACCAGTTCGATCGACACGTTTCCCGGTCCTTCCCATGATTGCCACCAATCCAGTTCCACCAAGTCGCGCGCTCCGCGGGCTGGCTTGAGCAGGGAAGCGTAATTCAGCGGGGCAACCACGACGAGAGCGTCATTTCTCTCCACCAGTGCGCGCAGGCTGGGAAGGTCGCAGTGATCGTAGTGATCGTGGCTGAGAAGAACGCCGTCGATCTTGGGCAGCTCCGCCAACGAAATGGCCGGCGAGGCGACTCGTCGCGGACCCAAGCCCCTGATCGGCCCGATGCGGTCGGAAAAAACCGGATCAGTCAGCCAGGTCGAACCGGACGTCTGCAACAGGAAAGTTGAGTGACCTATCCAGGTAATGGTCACGCCATCGCCTCGCGGCGCCGGCGGGACAGCGACCGGAGTGACCGAAACTTTTTCGGGCCAGCGGGCCGGCCGGCCCATCAATTTCCAGCGGAGAACATCACGCAACCCGCGCTCGGACGTGGATCCCGGATAGAAAAAGGTCTTCCCGTTGAAATGATTGGAAGGCGGCAAGGTCATTGGTTGGATCAAAGTGATCATCATTGGGTTGTTTTCAAATCGCCATGATTCCCGATGGCT
The DNA here is from genome assembly GCA_035569995.1 of Opitutaceae bacterium. Taxonomy (GTDB): domain Bacteria; phylum Verrucomicrobiota; class Verrucomicrobiia; order Opitutales; family Opitutaceae; genus DASRHD01. Next base: position 19,202 of record DATMLS010000041.1, read on the forward strand.
TCCAAAACCATTTTTACAGAAGATCGCAAAGGTCGCCAAGCCATAGGACATGACGAGATGTCGTCTCCAAGAAATTCTTCGCTGCGCTCTGGAGGACAAGGAGCCTTTTCGAGAAACTGACTTAGCGTTCTTTGCGACCTTGGTGTAAAATATTTCTAGCGTCAGCTTGTACCAAATCTCCAAGCAGGCTCTTTTTTTGCCTTTGCCAATAGGAACACCACCAGCTCTTCGCGGCTCCTGTTAAATGTCCTTGGCCGCGGCTTTGTCCACCAGCCAGACGACGCGGGCGGCGCAGGTTTTCAAAATTTGCGCCGGCGTTTTCAACGGATCGTAAGGACCCGAGAAAATGCGTTTCAATGCCGGGGCTTTGGCCGGGCCAAGCGTCTTGATAATGATGAGGTCGCAGGCACGCAGTCCCGCCGGCGTGATCGTGAGGCGTGGGCCTTTCGAGGTGTCGAGCGCCACAAAGAAATCCGACGAGCCGGCAGACAACAGCGGACTGCCGGGAAAAATCGACGCGGTGTGCGCGTCATCGCCCAAGCCGAGGAAACACACGTCGTAGGCACGACCGGGGCCGACCAGCGCGGCCCAGGCCCGGCGGTAGGCCTCGGCTGCTTCCGAAGGTGAGAGCCGAACCGGCCAGGGATGGCGTTGCTCGGAAGGCACGGCCAGCGGATCGAGCAGGCGGCGCGCCGCGTGGCCGAAATTGCTCTCCTCGCTCACCAGCGGTACATGGCGCTCATCGCTCACGGTGAAGTGGGTCGCGGCCAGCAGGGCGGGCGGCAACGCGCGCGTGCGCACGCACCAATCGTACCACTCGAGCGGCGTGAGCCCGCCGGTCAGCGCCAGGGTGAAGTTTTTCGACGTGGCCCGCGCCTGTTGCGCGGCCGTGAGCGCGACGGCGCGCGCGAAGAGCTCTTCTTTTTCGCCGACGCAGAGCCGGCCGTAGTCGGTGGTTTTTTCGGTCATGGCGAAGGGATCACTTGTGATCCCAGGGCAACTTTACGGCCACGCGTGGATGTTTCCAGACTTTAAAGACGTCGAACATTTTCCCGGGATTAAGGATGCCGCGCGGATCGAGCGCGTGTTTCACGGCCAGCATCGCGCGCACTTGCGCAGGCGAATGCTGCACGCGCAGGAACGGCGTCTTGGCCAGCCCGATGCCGTGCTCGCCGGATATGGCGCCGCCCAGCGCAACGACTTCTTCCATCAGTCGCTGCACGGCGTGCTCGGCGGCCCGGCACTCGGTCGCATCGGCCGCGTGATACATAATGTTCACATGCAGGTTGCCGTCACCGAGATGACCGAAGGTGGGAATGGCCAGCTTCGACTCGCGACGCAGGCGGTCGAGAAACCGCGCGAACTTTTCATAGGCGCGCAGCGGCACGACGACATCCTCGTTGAGTTTCGCATCGCCGAGCTCGAACATCGCGCCGGAGCATTTGCGGCGCACGGCCCAGAGGGTCTCCGCTTCGGCGCGGTCGCGCGCCTCCTTTACCGCCACGGCATGCTGGTGTGCCCATGCGAGCACGTCGAACTTCAAGTCCTCGACTTCGCTCATGGAACCGGCCAGCTCGAGCAGCACGACCGGCCGGCCGGCCTGGCCGGGAAAAACCGCGGTCTTCGTCGCGCGCTCGGCGCATTGCACCGAGTAGCGATCGAGAAATTCACAGATGGCCGGCTGAACCCGCTGGGCGAACAGCGCGCGCACCGCCCGGAACGCCGTGACTTCGTCGGCAAAGGCCGTAAGTAGAGTCCATCGCGCCGCCGGCAGCGGGATTAGTTTCAACGTCGCCTCGGTGATGAGGCCGAGCATACCTTCGCTGCCGATCCACAGGTCGCGCAGGTTGAAGCCGGCGGAAAATTTTTTGGTCGGCGTCCCCCACTTCACCAGTTCGCCGGTCGGCAAAAAGCCTTTCAGTGCCAGCACGAAGTCGCGCGTGACGCCGTATTTTCCGCCGTGCATGCCGCCCGCATTGCAGGCGATGTTGCCGCCGATGGTGCAATATTCCCGCGACGACGGGTCGGGCGGATAAAACCAGCCCTTCGCCTCGGCCGCGCGCTGCAGGTCGGCAACCTTTACTCCGGCCTGGGCGTGCGCGAGGCCGGCCTCGGCGTCGATGCGCAGTTTTTTCCAACCGAGCATGTCGATCACCCAGCCCCCGCGCACCGGCGAGGCCGAACCCGTGAGCGATGTCCCGCGGCCGCGCACGGTCACCGGCACGCGGTGCGCGTTGGCCAGCTCGAGCACGACGGCGAGGTCCTTTTCGTTGCGCGGCGCGACAACGGCATCGGGCAGGAACGAAAGCTTGCTGCTGTCGAATGATGCCTCGTAACACGTTGCTTTATCCGTGCGCACGACGCTCGCGCCGAGGCGGCGGCGAAGCAGGGCGGTAACCGATGGTTTCATGCGTAAAATGAGTTATAAGCTGGCTCAAAACTGGAAATAAGCAGCCTGTTTTAATTCTGAGCAACTTTTTCTCATACACCGCGGGACTGGGCGTTTGCGCAAGCAAAAGCCACCGGTGTTACAATCATCCGTAAAGGCTGGCCCGCCCGCCTTCGTTTCACTTCGTCGTGGCAGGCCAAGCCGTCTTGTCCGCCATAGCTTTAGCGACGGCGGAAGCCCGAAGGGCGAATTCAATGCCCGCCTTCATTTCATTTCGGCGTGGCAGCCTTCGCATCAACGATAAGCTCGGCTTGCATGGGCCAATCGCAGGCTTAAAAAGCTGGCCTGCCAAGCCGTAGCCCGAAGGGCGAAGGCTGGTATTTTTTCTTCCCATCCCCAAATGGAAGAGTATGGGTTGATATTTAATTATTATTATGATCCGCGTCCTTCTCACCACCACCTCATTCCAAGATACGCCAGGCGCACACCACAAGCTGCTGGATGGCGCTGGCTTCGAAATCGTCCGCGAACGCGGACCGCTGCCCGAGACGCGCATGCTGGAGCTGGCCGGCCAGTTCGATGCGTTTCTTTGCGGCGACGACGCGATCACCCGCGCTGTGATCGAGAAATCCCTGCCCCGGCTGAAGATCATCAGCAAATACGGCATCGGCGTGGACAAGATCGACGTCAAGTTCGCCACCGAGAAGAAAATCCCGGTGCTTTTCACACCCGGCGTCAACCACACCACGGTGGCCGAGCATACCTTCCTGCTCCTGCTCGCGCTCGAGCAAAACTTCCTCTACGGCGTGGACGCCTCGCGCAAGGGCGAATGGAAGCGCAAGACCGGCCACGAGGTGCTCGACAAGACCATCGGTATCATCGGCCTCGGCCGCATCGGCAAGGAAGTGGCCATCCGCGCCAATGCCTTCGGGATGCATCCGATCGGCTACGATGTTTATTGGGACGAGAAATTCGCCGCCCAGCACAACGTAAAACGCGTCGCCACGCTCGACGAGATTTACGCCGCGTCGGACTACATCTCGCTCCACACCAATCTCACGCCCGAGACGCGCGACATGATCAGCGCCAAGAGTATCGCCAAGATGAAAAAAGGCGTACTCATCCTCAATTGCGCCCGCGGCGAGATCGTCCACACCAGCGACATGGTTGACGCGCTCAAGTCCGGCCAGGTCGGTGGCTACGGCACCGATGTGCTCGACGCCGAGCCGCCGCCACCCGATCACCCTTTGCTCAAGCTGCCGAACTGCATCGTCACCCCGCACATTGCCTCGCGCACGTTCGAGAGCGTGGTCCGCCAGGCCACCGCATCGGTGCAGAATCTCCTCCTCGCGATGAAAGGCGAAAAGCCCATCGCCCAGGTCAATCCCGAGGTTCCCGTCCCAAAAGTCGTCTAAACCTTATTCAAATAGGTAAGGCGAGGCATCCCTGCCGAGCCGCGGCTCACCGAGACGGTTCGCCCTGCCAACTCTCAACCCTCAGCTCTCAACTTTTCCCATGTCCGAAATCTTCCACGTCGTCCCGGAAACCCTTCACAACACACTCGTCGAGGCCGCTTACAAACACCGCGGTTACTCCACCGAGGAGTCCGCCTCCGCCGCGCGCTTCTGCGCCGAGGCCACCCGCCACGGCATTCGCACGCATAACGCCCTGAAAGCCCTCCACCTCGATCACCTTTTTGGCAGCGGCTCCAAGGGCTGCGTGCCCAACGCCAAGATCGAAGTCGTCAAATCGCGCTTCCCCGCCGCGCAAATCTGGAACGCCAACCAAAAACTCGGCCAGGCCACCGGCTACGCCGCGATGGATGCCGCCATGAAACTCGCGGACCAATATGGCGTCGGCATGGTTTCCGTGGACAATGCCTTCCATTATCTCTGGGGCGGCGGCTATGTGATGGATGCCGCGAAAAAAGGTTACATCGCCTACACGAACTGCACCGCCGCGCTGGCCGAGGTTGTGCCTTTCGGCGGCAAGTTCCCCACCCTCGGGACCAATCCGCACTCATGGGGTTTCCCGACCACCAGCGCGATCGGCTACCCCATCGTCATCGATTGGGCCACCAGCGTTATCGCCATGGGCCGCGTCCAACAACTCCTCCGCGAAGGCAAGCAGCTCCCGCCGCAGGCCGCCGTCGACGAAAATGGCGTGCCGACCACCGACCCGGCCAAGGTAAAATCCCTCCTGCCCTTCGGCGCGCACAAAGGCTATGGCCTTTCGCTCATCAACGAAATCGTCGGCGGCTTCATCGGCGGCTCGCTGCCCACCCTGCGCAACCATTGGGACCGCGAACCGGCCGACAAGCACGGCTGCTGTTTCTTTTTCCAAGTCTGGCACCCCGAGGCCATGAACGCCGGCGCCTTTGCCTTCGGCCGCAACCAGGCGGAGAACGTCAAGGCCGTCATCAAGGACGTGCTCGGCCACGGCAACGAAAAGTGCATGCTCCCCGGCCAGCTCGAAGCCGAAGCCGCCGCGCGCTGCGCCAAAAATGGCGGCCTGCTCTTCTCCGAGGCCGAAATCAACGCCTTCAACGAACTTGCCGTCGAATGCAGCCTGCCCCAGTGGCAGCTCAGCGACTTCAAGGTCGCGGTCTGACCGCCTCTCTGCTCTCAACTCTGGACTCTCGACTTCCCTTCATCCCATGAGCCTGAAAATCAAACCCGCTTCCGAATGTAAGTACGACCAGCTCTCGCTGGGCGAAGTCATGCTCCGCCTCGATCCCGGCGAGACCCGCGTGCGCGTCGCCCGCGAGTTTAAAGTTTGGGAAGGCGGCGGCGAATACAACACCTCGCGCGGCCTGCGCAAATGCTTCGGCCTGCGCACCGGCGTCTGCACCGCCTTCGTCGACAACGAGGTCGGCCACCTCGTCGAGGACTTTATCATGCAGGGCGGCGTCGCCACCGACTTCATCAAGTGGCGCGAAGACGACGGCATCGGCCGCACCGTCCGCAACGGCCTCAATTTCACCGAGCGCGGCTTCGGCGTCCGCGGCGCCGTCGGCGTGCCCGACCGCGGCAATACCGCCGCCAGCCAGCTCAAGCCTGGCGATTTCAACTGGGACGATATCTTTGGCAAGCAGGGCGTGCGCTGGTTCCACACCGGCGGCATCTTCGCCGCGCTTTCCGAAACGACCGCCGCCCTCACCGTCGAGGCCGTGAAGGCCGCCAACAAACACGGCACCATCGTCAGCTACGACCTCAACTACCGCCCCTCGCTCTGGAAAACCATTGGCGGGCTGAAAAAAGCCCGCGAGGTCAACCGCGAGATCGCCAAGTACGTCGACGTGATGATCGGCAACGAGGAGGACTTCACCGCCTCGCTCGGCTTCGAGGTCAAGGGCGCCGACGAGAACATCAGCCACATCGAGACCGATGCGTTCAAGGCCATGATCCAGACGGCCGTCACCGAGTTCCCGAACTTCAAGGTCGCCGCGACCACGCTGCGCAAGGTCATCACCGCCACCGTCAACGACTGGGGCGCGATCCTTTACCACGACGGAAAATTCTACGACAGCCGCAAGTACCCGGAACTTGAGATCCTCGACCGCGTCGGCGGCGGCGACAGCTTCGCCAGCGGCCTCCAATTCGGCTTCCTTTCGAAGAACGACCCGCAGCTCGCGGTGGATTACGGCGCGGCGCACGGCGCCTTCGCCTCGACCACCCCGGGCGACACCTCGATGGCCACGCAAAAGGAAATCGAGAAGCTCATGAAAGGCGGCAGCGCCCGCGTCGTGCGGTAGTAAATAGGTAGGGCGCGTTATCCTTAACGCGCCGTGTTTTCACCTTAGCCCGGGCCTGACCGCCCGGGCTTTTTGTTAAAAACACAATGACTGGCTTCTGAATCACGACTTGTGGCCTTCGACAGAACGGCTAGAGTCCGCCCCATGCGCGCTGCCAAAATCAAAACTCAAGCCCTCCGCACGCTGGCACTCCGTAAAGACCCAAAACGAAAGAATCAGCTGCAAGTAGCACAAAAAAGCCACGACTGGTTGACGAAGACTCAATTTGAAAAAACGCTTACCCATCTCGAAAAAGCAAACAGGTGAGGAACACCTGCATCAACGAGCCGTTGTTCGAATTCTTTTTGGCCCGCCGCCAGACAAAGAATGGCCGCCGGAGGTTAAAAAGGAATTTCAGGATGCTCGTGGCGCAGTAAGCCACCTAGTTGGACAAATCTATAACGGCCCGCACAAAAAAGAGTTGGTTGATCGGTTAATTGAGCTGGGATCCGTCGTTTGCTCGCACCTAGAACATTTATGGGGAAATCATGACTACCGGTCCTTCGTGGAAGACTCATCCCGTCGACGCAATTACTTCCCGCTGCTTCACACAAATCTAATCGAAACGCGGTATAGTTGCAGTGACGAAATGAGGGAGAAGCTTCCGCTCCAACTCGCACCGGGCAACGAAAAAGGGAAAAAAGGCAAAGGGAAACCCGGACGAAAAGTCCTCGATGACTTGCTAAACCGAGAGGTCGAGATGTTCGTTCTAGCAGTGCTAAAACCGGGCACGTTAAGGGTAGAAAATTTACCGGCCGAGCCAGACTCAATCGTGCCATTCATCAATCGCGTTGAAGTTGACGTGATCGACAATGCGACACGGCAATACATAGTGTCGCCAATTGGGCGCAAGCGGCTCGGAGTGTGGTCGCAAGCTTTTACGGAAAAATATATCCGTCCCTATCGACCCGACCTGCTTTCGGAGGATGGCCAAGCTGGCACATTTCAAAAGATGGTTGCGGACCGGTTAAGCGAGTTGCAGGCAAAGAATCCCGACGAGAAAAGTCCCTGGAGAGCGTTCAAAACACTGGTGACCGAACGCCTGCGGAAGTTTAAGCCGTTAATCGAAAGCGCAATTCTACCAAATTAGTCTTCGAGTGAAACTCTCGTCATAGGCAGACAATAGAGTAGTGATAAATCATTGCCATGTCCTTATCCGTCAATTTTCACATCGAGCGCCTCGACCCGGCGAAACATCACCGGGACAGGTTTTGTTGTGAATCGGTGGAACTAACTGATTTTTTGCAAAAACGGGCTCGCAAAGAGATGGATGCCTTGGCCTCGGCCTGCTTTGTCATGGTGCCCGCGGATGAGCCCGGTCGCATCGCCGGCTTCTACACATTGTCGGCAGCGGAGATCATAACGACCGATCTGCCGCTCGATTTGGTCAAAAAGCTCCCGCGTTACACACGTATGCCAGCCATCCTCTTGGGCCGTCTTGCGCGCGACCTCGCGTGGCGTGGCCAACACATCGGTGGGTTGCTACTCATCGATGCGCTACGACGCAGCCTTCGGCAAAGCAGCGAGGTTGGCGCCGTGGTCGTTGTCACCGATCCCAAGGACACGCGGGCACGGGCGTTCTATCAGCGCTATGGTTTTCAGCCGCTAAATGGACAACGAATGTTCATCCCGATGAAGGAAATTATCGCCCGTGAATCCGCAGGATGGACGGCTTAATCCAGATCGCTCTTTACCGTCGCCCGGTAAGCACGCATCGCCTCATGCATGGCTGGCGTGGGTGGTCGCGGTGATGCCAGCAACGCCTTAACAAATCGACGCGACTCGGCAGCGTTCAGGACAATGCGTTCGCGGGCTTCTAAGGTCTTCTCCGCCGCTTTGCGGGCGTTGGCCAGCATGAAGCTGCCGACGGATTGCCCCGCCAAAGCCGCGGCCTTGGCGATGATCGCCTTATCCTCGGACGTGGCACGAGTAACCAAACGGGATCCTTTGCGGATCTTGCGCGGATTAGCGAGGGTTTGCATGACACAAAAATGTGTGCCTAAGAGGCATACAAATCAAGCCAGAACCAGAGCGGCTCTTGTTGCGGAGAGTCGATCAAGGTGGGAGTGGCTTTACGCCGCGATTTCAGTATAGCACTGCTATTGTCGAGGCATAAACCCCATCCTATTTTCAGCCTTCCTGTTACTGTACCAACGTTTGATGTCCTGGCGGCGGCGCCAGAGTGGCTTTCGCGGCGTGCATGCCAAACACGAGCGCGGCCACGAGCCCGAAATACATCACCGCCATCGTGGCCCGCTGCGCCGGTGTGACTTCAAAATAGCGCTTCTCCTCGTCGGTCTTCGCGCGAAACAAACTGAACAGTCGCGGCAGCGACATCGCGATGATGATGAACAGCAGGAGATTTGGATGCATGAACGCCATTGAGCCAATGATGACGAGGCCCACCACCCACAACCATGGTGATAACGCCGTCGCGATGCGCCCGCCATCCAGGAAACCAAACGGCGCAAGGTTGAACAGGTTCAGGAAAAATCCCGAGTAGGCCAGCGCCACAAACATTGGGTTGCCGGTAAGCGGATAGAGCGCAAAGCAAGCCAATGCGCCCAGTGAACCGAAGAGCGGCCCACCGATGCCGACCCAGGCCTCCATCCAGGCATTCTTCGGCGCATCCTTGAGCGCAATCAATGCGCCCATAAAAGGGATGAACATGGGCGCACTAACTTTCAGACCGAATTTCTTCGCCACGACCAGATGTCCGCATTCATGCACGAAAATCAGCACCACGAATCCCGTGGCAAACCACCAGCCCCAAAGCATGGCATAAGCCCAGATTGAAATCAGCATCGTGCCGCCGGTCTTCAATATCACTGGCAGAAATTTCAAGACCGCCAGCAGCGCAAACTTGAATTTGGCAAAGAGCGCAGCGATCGCCACGCCGACCGGCGCCACGGTTTTCTTAAACCGCTGCCAGAGGGATGGCGGCCGGTGATCGACCCGCAAAGCCGAGGGATCGTTATTTTGGCGCAACAAAGGAGGTTCGTCCATTCACAGGAAACTTTCACCGCATCATCCACGCCGTCAATGGATTTGGGTTATAATTGAGTCGGTGAAATCGTTTCCAGTGCGAGCTCTCTGCAGCCTTTGAGATCGAGTTTGCCGGTGCCGAGCATGGGAATTTTTTCCACGCGCCGGATGATCTTCGGCACCCAGAGATTGGGCAGGCCGGCGGCGGTGAGCTTGTCGCGGATCTGATCGGCGCCGAGATCCCGCGTCGTCAAAAGCACGAGCACCTCGCCTTTGGCCGCATCGGGCACGCCGACCACGGCCACGCTCGGGCCCTCGCTTTGGTCGAGGGCAAAGGCTTCCGCGAGCTTCTGCTCCACCGTGCCGTGCGGCACCATCTCCCCGGCAATTTTTGAAAACCGCGAGAGCCGGCCTTCGATGTGGAGAAATCCCGCCGAATCAAAACGCGCGAGGTCGCCGGTCACAAACCAGCCATCGCGCAGCGCCGCGCGGGTCTTTTCCTCGTCCTTGAGATAGCCGCTGAAAATATTTGAACCGCGAAACAGCAACAGCCCGGTTTCCGTCACCGGCCGCTCCGCCAGCGTGTCGGGATCGACAATGCGCGCCGTCATGCCCGGCAGCATGCGGCCGACCGAACCCAGCCGTTTGCCTTCCTGCTGCGCTGCCGTCGTGGTCGTCACCGGAGGGTTGGGCTGGTTGATATTCGCCACGGGGGACGTCTCCGTCAGGCCGTAGCCTTGCATGATTTCCAGGCCGAATTTTTCGAGGAACCCATCGTAGATTTCGTGGGGCATTTTCTCGGCCCCGGAAACGACCAGGGTGAGCGAACTCAGTTCTTCCTTCTCGGCCTTTTTCAAAAATGGCCGCAGAAATGTCGGCGCGCCGACGAGCACCGAGGCGCGTTCGGCCTTGATCGAATCGATGATCCTGCGCGTGTCGAGCGGGCTCGGCACCGTGACCACCTTGCAACCGCGCAGGAGCGGATACCAGAGCATGACGGTGAAGCCGAAGCTGTGGAACAGCGGGAGGCAGGCCAGCATCGTGGAGGTGTCCGGCAAGATCGAGAGGCCGGAAATCTGGGCGCAGTTCGCGAGCAAGTTCCGATGCGTAAGCACGACACCCTTTGGCTCGCCTGCGCTACCGCTCGTGAACAGCAGCGCGGCCTCCTCCCGGTCGCCGGTGCGCGGCAGGCCCAGCAACGACGCGAGCCATTGGCCTGGCAGCAACCAGACCGCCACGAGCCACGGCACAATCGCGCGCTTGCCACCGGCGGCGGCAATTTCCCCGCGCAGGTCGAGGGTGCGCGCCGGCCACGGAAAAGCCGTCAGCTTTGCGCGCATCGCGTCCGCGGTGATGACCGTGTCGATCTCGGCAATCCGCAGGCTCGCCTCAATGGCGGCGGTGCCGGCCGTAAAATTGAGGTTCACCGGCACTTTGCCGGCCAGGACCACGGCCAGGTTGGCGATGGCCCCGCCTGCGCCGGGGGGCAGGACGATGCCCACGCGGTGCGCTGGCACGGTCTTGCGCAAACGGCGCGAAAGCGCCGCCGCCGCGGCAAAAAGCTGCCCGGTCTTCACTTCGCGGCGTTCCGCCGTGCGGTCGATGATTTCGACCCGGTTGGGCCGCTTGGCGAGCTGGCGTACGACCTCGCGACCCAGGTGCCGCCGCAATACGGGCCGCTCCTCAAACGCTTGCGCGCCGAGATCGAGCAAGGCCTGCCGCACGGTCGCAGCGGTGGCCTGCTCCGGTGCAATCGGCTCGCCAAATGCCACGCACACCGGAGTGGGCATGAGCCGCGGCGATTTCCAAATATATTTGTTGCCCGAAAACGAAAACAGCGAACCCCACAGGCCGTCGACGGCCGCAGGCACGACCGGCACGCCGGCCTTGCGGGCCATGAGCTCGAAGCCGCGATGCAGCTCCATCAATACGCCGGTGCGCGAAATGCTGCCCTCGGGAAAAAGGAGCACGACCTCCCCCGCCTGCAACTCGCGCACGATGCGGCGCGTGCTCTCCAACGCATTGTGCGGCGAGATGGGAATTGTGCCGGTGAACCAATATAACCAGCGAAAGAGAAGATTGGATTGCGCCAGCGATTCATGGCCGACGAAGCGAATCCTTCGCGGACACGCCAGCTGGAGTGCGATCACATCAACGTAACTTAGATGGTTCGCCAGCAGGAGGACACCGCCGGTCTTGGGCAGGCGTTCCGCGCCCAGCGCACGCACGCGGTAAAATAGCCGGGCAATCACGGTCACGGGAATCTCAACTGCCCGGAACAAAAGGGAATGTCGCGAAGAGGTGGGCATGGGGAATTTGAAATCTGAAATTTGAGATTTGAAATCTATTAGCCTAGGCGCGCATCTTTCGGCCCCACTTTTTGGCGCCCTCCTCGAGCGAGGCCAGCGAGGTCAGCGCGTGTTTGATGTCAGCGCTCGAGAGGCCGGCCACGACCTTTTCGACCGCGGCCACGTAAAGCGGCCAAACCCCGGCCCAAAGCTGCCGGCCCTTCGCGGTCAGCATAACCCGGTGGATTCGGCGGTCCTGAGGATGATCTTCCCGCCGCACCCACCCGGCCTTCTCCATGCGGTCGAGCAGCCCGGTCACATTCGAGCGGTCAACGACGAGCACGTCGCCCAACTCCCGCTGGCTCAAGCCCGTCGGCGCATTGGCCAGGACGTTGAGGACGTTAAATTGAGCCTCCGTCAGGCCCAGCGGGCGAAAGAAATGCTGGCTCTCGCGCAACAACACCCCGCTCGTGGCAAGCACGCGATTGATGAAATCGACTCCCAGTGTTTCTGGCATGCCGATTAGTTGATATAACTATTGTTTATGTGTCAACTATTTTCCTGCACCATGTTTTCGTCCCGCAGGACCCGCTCGCTTGGATTTTATTATCTACAAATTGAGCAGATGGAGGGCCGAATGGCCGAGGGTGGACTCCCCGGCCTCTTTGAGAAAAGCGTAGAGGTCGCTCACATCCGGATTGGCTGGAGTGCCGCCGATCTTGATGGGACGGTCGACCTTCGCATAGCCAAGTTCATCTGTTTGCGTGGAAGTCTTTCCAATGGTTGCCATCAGCGTCCCGATGTCGCCGCGCACGCCTATCTGGATTTGCATTGCGAGCGATTGCCCGAGCATGGGTTTGCCTTTCTCATAGGTGAGCATGCCGGTGCCGGTAAGCCGCAGCTGTTGGGAAATTACGCTAAAGTCCTTCAATTGCACGTCGAGCGATTGGCCGCGCACACATTGGACGTTGATCTGGTCGTAAGGAAATCCCTGCAAAGTATCGATCAACTCGCCCAATGCGGTAAGTTGCTTCGAGTTTCCCAAAATCCCCCCCCAACTGAGCCCGCCTGAAATCACTTGGTTACCACCGCTTTTGGCCAGGCCACGAAAAACGCCGCTCTTGCTGGTCAACGTTCCATCCCCCTGCGCTTGCTGGCCGAGATCGGCCGCATTGATGCCGCTGCTGGTAACCTGACCCGAAAGATTGAATTTTCCCTCGACCGTCGGCGGTTTTGACGGATCGAGCGCGCGGAAGAGCGGCGCGCTGTCCACCTCGCTGACCGCGACGTTCGCCTTGAGCGAGTAAGGCTCCGGCGCATCCCCGGCAAAGTTTACCGCTCCGGCAAGCTTGGCCTCGCCGCCACCACCCAGCACGGCGCTGAGCTGGCTGAGCGCAAGTGCATCGGGACCGATTTTAAGGTCACCGGCAATGTCGTTCACCTCAAACTGGCCATACACGACTTTCTTCAGCGCAAGCACGAGATGGCCGCTCACGCCGTTCCAAAATGGCGCCTTGTCGGGTGCCGACGAGGCCGGGGCTGACCCTGCAGCACTCGGTGACGCCAACCCTATCGGACTTGGCGCAGATTTCAAAGCGAGCGGCACGGCGAGAATTTTCACGTCATCCGCCACGATGAGATCGCTCGCGATGCGGACGTCGAGGTTCATCCCGCCCGACCCCGACTTGAACGTGCCGCTGAAGGTCAGGTCGGACTTGCGGCCGGCGTTTTCAAAAAGCAGCGGCGCGTTGAAGGTGATCTGGCCGTCGGATGCCAGCTCGGCGCGCACATCGGCCGTAATCGTGGGCAGTGAAGGCGCCTGGGGCGAGGCAAGTCCGGTGAGGGCCAGCTTCGCCTCGATTTCCTTTTTTTCGTCGAGGCTGGCCTGGAAGTCGATGCGCACGGCGCCTCCCATGATCTGCTGAGCCTTCGCCGCGAAGGCCGGCTGAGCCAGCACCGCCGGCAAATCGGCCACGAGTTGGCCGGTCGCCTTGATCGGCTGGCCGGGCCCGGCGATGGCGCCGGCTTTCGCTTGCAGGGTGAAAAGTGTCTTTGATCCGGCCTGCGCACCGGCCGTCAGTTCAGCCTGCCAGCCTTGCGACAGCGTGTAGTCGCCATCGAGACTGAGCGTCACAACGTCGAGGCGCGCCAACGGCCGGCCGGCGCGGGCGATGGCGAAATTTTTCTCTTCCATTGGCTCGGACGAATGGAAATGCATGCCGCCATCGTGCGCACTGACCAACAGCGTTCCGGTCACATCGCTGCCATCCACCGTGAGACCGGGTAAAAACGGCTGCACCCACGCCAGCGGCAAGCCCTGCAGTGCAAAGCTGAACAAGTCTTTCGCAGGATCGGCCACCTTCAGTTCCTTGGTTTTTGCGTTGAGCTCGAAGGATTGGAGCGCACGGATCTCGGCCACGGGATGTTCGCCCGCCACGATCACATCAAACTGATCGATGCGGGTGATGCCGGCGTTCTGGCTCAGGTCGAAATGGGTATCGAGCGTCAACGATCCGAGGGCCTGCAACCCGGCGTGGACGACTTCAAGTTGCCCCGCGGAAAAATGCAGATGGCCGGTCGCATGCACAGTGCCAAGCGTTGCCTCGGCCTCCAATTTGCCATCTCCGGTGGCCTCAAAAACCGGCAGCGCGTGCCCAAGGGTGAAGGGCGCGAGATCGGTGTCGCTCATATTGAGCTGCCAATCGCCCGCAAGTTTGGGCGCATTGGCGGGATAGTCGGCCTCGAGCGAAAAAAGGCGTTTGCCTTCGGTATCGAGCGCGACCGTGTAATGCTCGCCGCCGGCGGCGCGGATGGCATCAGCGCCAAAATGGATATGCGCCCCTTGCGGAAACCTCGGACCGCTTGCCATGCCGTCGGTGACAAGCTCGAAATGGGAAAACGTCCGCGGCGTGTCGAGCCTCGCGCTGATCGTACCATGCACCGCCAGCGTGCGCACGGCCGTGGAAGAACCGGCCAGCTCCGTGTCGATTTCGAAATCAAATCTCCCCTCCTGCCCTGCCGCCAGCCCGCCGCCGGTAATCGTGACATGGGCATGCGCCGGCGGCTGTTTGGGATCAGCCGAAAAAATAACGTCGCCCGACAGCTCGACCGAATCGACCGTAAGATCGACCGGCAGATGGAGTTTTTGGAATATCCCCTGAAAAGCAGCGGCGGTTGCAACGGCCGGCGCAGCGGTGGTCTGGACAGACTTCGATTTTCCGCCGGGTGCGGTGAGATCAAGCGTCCAGCCTTTCGCGACCAGTTTCAGGATGGAAACTTTTTTGCCCGCAGCGGAAAGCAGCGGCAGATCGATCTCGGCGGCCGGCAAAGACAGCGCCATGCCGGGTTGGTTGACCTGCACGTTGTCCAGTTCCACCCGGTGCAGGCCAATCGCAACACGGCCCACCTCGATATTGCGACCGGCCAATGCCCGGTGCGCGACCCAGGTCTGCACAGAGGGACTAAAAGCTATTCCTGCAACCACGGCCAAGAGCACAGCCAAAACCGCAATACTGATCAGAAGCCAGCGCAGGAGTTTCACGACGGAAAGGAAAAACCTAATCGGGCGCGGTTGCGAGTTTTTGGTTGTGGGCGGGGGCCCTCACCCCGTTTCGGATATTGCGGGTGAGGGAGAACCCGCCCCACACATTCAACCGTAGGAGCCTGCTTGCAGGCGACCTTTGCGGTTTACCGGATGACAGGAGTACGTGGAAATAATTTTCGCCTGCAAGCAGGCTCCTACAAATCATGACCAGCCCGCCTCACTCCCTGAGCTCAAATTTGTCCGCCACGCCCATGGCCCGGCGTAGCGTGGCCACTGCCACGTCGTAGCTGTAGTTCGCCTGGATGAGATTGGTGCGGGCCGTCGTAAGGTCGACTTGCGACTGAAGAACGTCGAGCTCCGTGGCGGTGCCAGCCGTATAGCGGACGTGGGCCTCGCGCACGGCTTCCTCTGCTTGCTCTACGGTCTTCGCGCTCGCGGCGACCAGCTCGCCCGCTTCCTCAAATGAGGAATAAGCCTGCCGCACCTCGACCTCGACCGACAACTGCTCATTGAGCAACGTGAGCCGGGCCTGCTCCTCCTGCGAATGCGCTTCCCTTACCCGGCCGGCCGTGGCGCGGCCGTCAAACACGGCCCAGTTTGATTGCGCGCCCACAAACCATCCGTTGAGGGTAGACTCAAGATCGTTGGAAAAGGTTCGTTTGCGCAGCTCATAGGCGCCAACCGCGCTGAGTGTCGGCCAGTAGTCGGCCTTGGCGGCTTTGATGTTTTGTTCTCCGCTGGATTGCAGGCGGGCGAAACGCAGAAGCTCCGGGCGGCTGGTGGACGCCGCGGCGAGAGCCGAGTCGAGATCGAACTGCGCGGGCGTCGAGTCGAGCGAACCGGTGAGATTCAGGGATTGTTGCCCGGCGGCCGGAGTGATCGAGACCAGCCCAAGCGCCTGGCGCAATTGCTCGATGGAAATGCGATAAGTATTGCGCGCTTCGATGAGCGGAGGCCGGCCATTGGCCAGGGCCACCTCGGCCCGGAGCAGGTCGAACTGCGCGCCGGAGCCGGCATCATAGCGGGCCTTGGCATCCTTGTATTGCTGCTGGAGCAGTTCCAGGTTCTCCTCCTGCACCTTGATTTTTTCCTGGTTGAGCAGGACATCGTAAAACTTCGTGCGCACATCGAGCAACGCATCGTTCACCACGCCCTGCATTTCGTAGAGCGCCGCTTCGCGAACGTCCTTGGCCGCGTGGATCGCGGCGGTGAATTTTCCCCCGGCAAACAGGGCCTGCGTCGCCTCAAGCGTGATGGACCAGGACTGGTCGTTCGGCGTCGGCGTACCGGCGCCGAAACTTTCCTGCAGGGTTTTTTCCGTCTGCTGATATTGCGAATTGAGCGCAACGTTGGGCAGCGCGGCGGCGCGCGTCGTAATGAGGACGCCCTCCTGCTCCTCGATGCGCTGGCGCGCCTGCCGGATGTCAAAATTGTGGTCGAGCGCAAAGCGCAACGCCGTGGGCAGGTCGATTTCCCCGGGCAAGGAGTCCGAAGACGTCGTGGTCTTCTGGGCGAGACCGGTAAAGGTCATGGCCGAAGCCAAAGCCATCGAGAAAAACATGCGGGTTGATGAGTTCATTTTATTTCGCGACGGGTTGCGGTTGGGAAATGGTGACGACCGAAAGATCGGCGGCCTTGACGCGATCATGGGTGTGATCCTTGGCGAGGAGCATGTAAATCGAGGGCACGACGAAGAGCGTGAAGAGCGTGCCGATGGACATGCCGCCCACCAGCACGAGGCCGATGCTATTGCGGGCCGCGGCGCCGGCGCCGGTGACAAGGGTCAGCGGAAAATGGCCGGCCACGGTGGCGACGCTGGTCATCAGGATCGGGCGCAAACGCGTCATGGCCGCTTCATGCACGGCGACAAGCTTGGTTTTGCCCTCCTCTTGGAGCTTGTTGGCAAACTCGACAATAAGGATGCCGTTCTTCGCGATCAGGCCGACAAGGGTGACGAGGCCGACCTCCGCATAGATGTTCATCGTCGTGGTCCAGCCGTTGGTCCAAAACGGAATATTCGGATTGGGCATCTTCAAGAAGGTGAAGACGAGCGCGCCAAACATCGCGAGCGGCACGGAGCCGGCCAGGATGACCAGCGGATCGCGGAAGGAATTGAATTGCACGGCCAGGGCCAGAAAAATGAGGACAACTGCCAGCGAAAACGCCGGCAGGAACTTATTGCCCTCGGTGCGCAACTGGCGCGACTCACCCGTGTAATCGATGCCGCTGCCCGCGGGAAGAACCTCATGGGCCGCGTTTTCGAGCACCTTAAGCGCCTGGTCGAGCGGGACATGGGCCTGACCGACGATCTTGACCGAATTGAGCTGCTGGAAACGATTGAGCGAACGCGGCACGGTCGTGTTCTTGATCGTGGCGATCGTGCTGAGCGGCACGAGTTGGCCATTGGGACCGGTGACATAAATATCCTGGAGTTGGTCAGGAGTGAGGCGATCGACCCGCTTGAGCTGGGGGATGACCTTGTAACTGCGGCCGGAAAAATTGAACCAGTTCACATAGTTTCCGCCGATCGCGGCGGAAAGGTCGGAACCCACCTGCTGCAGATTGAGGCCGAGCGCGGCGGCCTTGTCCCGATCGATGACGATTTCAGACTCCGGCTGGTCGTACTTGAGATCGATTTGGGTAAAATTGAAAACTCCGCTTTGGATCGCCTTCGCCTGGATCTTTTGGGCATAGTCGATGAGCTGGTTGGCCTCGGCGCTCGAGGTAATGACAAACTCGACGGGGAACTGCGTGCCGCCGGGCAGCACCGGCGGGGTGATCGCAAATATTTCCAAGCCGGGAATGCCCCAGAGCTTGCCCTGCACCTCCGGCATGATTTGGAAAACGGTGCGTTTGCGCACCCCCCACGGTTTCAAGACCATGCCGCTGAATCCCTCCACGCCCCGCGCAGCGGCGAATGGGTCGGACGGTGGAAACATGAGCTGGAACGTGATATCAACGTCCTTCGTGCTGAGAAAGGCCTGGTCAGCCGCCTTGGCAAAGACCGCCTTCTGGTCAGTCGAGGCATTGGCGGCGCTATTCATGGCGCCAAAAATGACGCTCTGGTCCTCGTTCGGCGCCAGTTCCTTCGGCGACATGATGAACATCGGGATCGCCAGCAGGCTGACGGTGATCCAGACCGCATAAACATAGGGCCGGGAATGCAGCGTGCCCAGAAGCACGCGGCCGTAAGACTCCCGCAGGCGGTCGAAACGATGATTGACCCATCCCGCAAAGCCTTTCTCCTGTTCAGCCGCACTCCGCAAAAGATAGGCCGACATCATCGGGGAAAGGGTGAGCGCAACGATACCGGAGATGGTCACCGCGCCCGCCAGGGTGAGGGCGAATTCCCGGAAGAGCGCACCGGTCAGGCCGCCCTGCAATCCGATGGGCGTATAGACTGCCGCCAGCGTGACGGTCATGGCAATGACCGGGCCCATCAGTTCGCGCGCGCCGAGAAGGGCCGCATCGAGCGGCGTCTTGCCGTCGCGCAGGTGTCGTTCGACGTTTTCCACCACGACGATGGCGTCGTCCACCACAAGTCCGACCGACAACACGATGGCCAGCAGCGTCAACAGGTTGAGGGTGAAGCCGAACGCCTGCATCAGGAAGATCGCCCCGATGAGCGAAATGGGAATGGCGATCACCGGGATGAGCACCGAGCGGAACGACCCGAGAAAAAGAAAGATCACCACCACCACGATCAGCAAGGTGTCGACGAGCGTGTGGGTGACTTCGTGAATGGCGTTGTTGACATAGGCCGAGGAATCGTAGCCCACGCCAACATTCAGGCCGGTGGGAAGATCCTTCTTCATGGAATCGATCGCCGTGCGCACATTGGCCACTTCGTCAATCACGTTGGCGTCGGGCAAAGGATAGACCCCCATGAAAACCGCGGTCTGTCCGGAGAGATGTACCTGCGTGTCGTAGTCTTCGGAGCCAAGTTCGACATCGGCCACGTCTTCGAGCCGGATCAAGGAACGGTTTTGCTGACGGATCACGATGCGCTTGAACTCGTCGACCGTATGCAGATCGGTGTTGGCGATGAGATTGACCTGCAGCAGCGAACCCTTGGTGTTGCCGACCGCGGCCAGGTAATTGTTGGCGGCCAGCGCGGCCCGCACCTGGGCCGGGCTGAGATTGAGCGCCGCCATGCGGTCCGCTTTCAACCAAACGCGCATCGCATAGGTGCGAGCGCCCAAGATGTCGGCCCGCTGCACGCCCTGTAGTGCGGCCAGGCGCGGCTGCACCACGCGCACCAGATAATCGGTGATTTGGTTCTGCGACAAAATGTCGGAAGAGAAACTGAGGTAGATCGAGGCGACCTGCGAATCAGCCGACTCAACGCTGATCGCCGGCACCTCGGCCTCGGCCGGGAGCTGGTTGCGCACCTGGTTCACCTTCGCCGTGATTTCGGCAAGCGCCTTGATCGGGTCATAATTGATCTTCAGGCGCACCGTGATGAAGGAAAACCCCTGCAAGCTTCTTGACTCGATATAGTCGATGCCCTCGGCCGAAGAAATGGCTTGCTCGAGCGGCACCGTGACGAAACCGCGCACGAGCTCGGCATTGGCGCCGACATAGATCGTGGAAACCGTAACGGAGGAATTTTCGCTGCGCGGATACTGGCGAATGCTAAGCGAACGCCACGCCTGCAGGCCGGCCAGGACAATGACCAGGCTGACCACGATCGCCAGGACCGGGCGGCGGATGAAGAGGTCGGTAAATGATTTCATGAGGGAGTTAGAAAACCGCGAATGGACACGAGTAACCGCGAATAAGAAACTCGGTCTTAGCGTTCACTCGCGGTTTCCAAAGAATGTTTATGGTTTATGAATCGGAAGGCTTCGGCGCGAGCTGGGCGTCGGGCGCAAGGGTGTTATCGACGACCACAGGCTCTTTGTTGCGCAGCTTGAACACCCCGGAAGTGACGACGATTTCGTCGGGCTTGAGCCCGGAAACTACTGCGACAAAATCGCCGCGGGTGGCGCCGAGTTGGACGAATTGCTGGCGGAGAACCTTGGCGGCCTGGCCAGTCTGCGGATCTTTGGTCTCATCGACGACAAAAACGGAATCACCATAGGGGGTGTAGAGCACAGCCGTCGCGGGAATGGTGAGCACTTTGCTTTTGGCGGGAAGCTCGACGGCAACGTCGGCAAACATGCCCGGATGAAGTTTCTCGTCATGATTGTCGAGCGTAGCCTGGACCTGAAGATTGCGCGTGGTGTTATCCACCTGCGGGTCGATGGCGGTAATTTTTCCGTCGATGGTTTGCCCCGGCAACGCATCCGTCGTCACATGCACCGTCAGGCCGGGTGCGAGGTCAGACAGCTGCTGCTGGGGCAGGGAAAAATCCGCATAGATTGGATCCAGCGACTGCAGTGACACGATGGCCGTGCCGGCGGGCAGATACTGCCCGAGATTGACCGTGCGGATGCCAATGCGCCCATCGAATGGCGCCGTGATGGTTTTCTTGGCCACGGCCGACTCGAGGTTGGCGACGCTGGCCTCGGCTTGCTTGGCCTGGGCCTCGGCGGAATCGAGATCGGATTGGGAGTTGCTGTTCTGCGTCCGAAGATCCTGGGCCCGCTTGAGATTGATGTCAGCCAGCTCGGCGCCGGCCTGGGCGCTCGCGAGCTGCGCCTCCTCAGCCGAAGTATCCAGCTGCACGAGCAAGTCACCCTTTTTAACATGGGCGCCGGACTCAAAGGCGATATTTGTCACCGTGCCAGCCAGTTCATTGCTCAGGGTCGTGCCTTCCACGGCGGCGAGACTGCCCACGGCCTTTAACGCCGGCGCCCAAATGTCCTCATGGACTTGGGCTGTGGTGACCACCCCCGGAGGCATCATAAAAGGTGTGGCGATCATCTTGCGGATTTGCAGGGCCCGGATGCCGACGATGACTGTGACCAACGCCAGCAGGCCGCCGATGGTGTAGATAAGTTTTTTGTTTTTCGTGCTCATGGATGGAAATGGGTTATAGTTAAGGTGCTCAGTCGCGCTTGGCCTGGGCCAGCGAAAGCGTGGAAGCGTGTTGGAGGATTTTATTGAGGAGACTCACGAGCGTTTTGCGCTCGCTTTCCTTGAGCGGGCTCATGATCCCGGCCATGGCGCGAAAATGACTGGGGAGGATTTTTTCGAGGAGTTTCCGCCCTTTGGGCGTCAGGTTGACCGACATCATGCGGCGGTCGTGGGCGTCGCGCACACGCTTGACCAGGCCGTCGCGCTCCAGGGTGTCGATCAGGCCGGTCATGGTCGCGCGGGTGACCCCGGCAGCCTCGGCCAGTGCGGCCGGCGTCAGCGGGCCCGCCGGGAGGCAGTGCTCCCCACCCTCGGCGGTTGCGGGCGCACTGCGTTTTTTGAGCAGCATCAACACCCCGAACCGCCCCTGCGACAGGCCATGGCGGGCGTAGTTGTTTTCCGTCACCCGGAACACCTCGTCGCCCGTGCGCAGCAGGTTGAGGAACACATCGCAGGCCGATGGGTCTAGATCGGGAAACTTCTTGACCGCCTCGAGCAGGCACTCGTAACGCGGCAGGTCTTTAAGCAGGAGCAGTGGCATGACAAACGATAAGGAGGCTAATAGTTAGGCAGCTAACTAAAATGGCAAGCCACAATTTTATTTTATTTGTGACATTTATGTGGCGGGGCGCCGACATCCAGCGGAGCTAATGGGGGCAGGCCACAAAAGAACGGCCTGCGCGGCCTGACTCGTTCTCATTCTCCTAATCGTTCTCGTTCTCTCACAGACGTTGAGGATCGATAACGAGAACGATTAGGAGAATGAGGACGATACGGATCGGCGCGCCCGGCGGGCCCGCCCTACCCGCGCTACCGCGCGAACTGCCTGAATAGGTGGAGCGCGTTGACCTCAACGCGCTCAGAGCGTCTTGGGTCAAGCCGCTCCACCTCGGAAGATCGGCTGTCCGAAAAAACTTACAGAATCGACCGGGCCGCGGTGGCGACTGCGTCCGCCGTGATGCCCAGGGTCTTGTAGACCAAGGGCGCGGGCGCGCTCAGGCCGAAACGATCGACGCCGATGACTTTGCCATCGAGGCCGACGTATTTGCGCCAGAGCGGCGAGACACCCGCCTCGATCGCGACGCGTTTGCGGCATGCGGTCGGCAGGATCGCCTCGCGGTAATCCGCCGTCTGCGCATCGAAGCGCAGGAATGACGGCATCGATACCACGCGCGCGCCGGGCCCGATCTGCTTGGCCGCATCGATCGCGAGCGAAACCTCACTGCCGGCGGAGATCAAGATATGAGTCAGCGGAGCGGTTTCCTGCCGGACGATGTAACCGCCCTTGAGCACGCCGGCGCGGCGGATGTGGGGAGGGACGTCGTTGAGCGCGGGCACAGCCTGGCGCGTGAGCGCGAGCAGTGTGGGGCCATGCGAATTTTCAAGCGCGGCGGCAAAGGCGCCCGCGGTCTCCTCGGGATCGGCCGGGCGGATGACGTCGAGGCCGGGAATCAGGCGCAATGCGGAAACGGTTTCCACCGGCTGGTGGGTGGGGCCGTCTTCGCCCACGCCAATCGAGTCGTGCGTGTAAATATAAATAACGGGCAGGTGCGAGAGCGCGGCGATGCGCATCGACGGGCGCGAATAATCGGAGAACACCAGGAACGTCGCGCACGAGGGGCGGAAAATCCCGTCGTAGGCCACGCCGTTGCAGATGGCGGCCATGCCGTGTTCGCGGATGCCGAAGCGGATGTTGCGGCCGGCACGGTTGGTTTTGTCGAAATCCTTGTCCGTGGCGATGTAGTTGTAGGTGGAACCGTGAAGGTCGGCGCTGCCGCTGATCAGCAAGGGCTGCTCGGCGGCAATGAATTGGAGAATGTCGCGGCCCGCGGCCCGCGTGCCGGAAAGTTTCGCGTCCGGCGCGAAGACCGGAATCGTATTAAGCAAATGGGCCGAGCTCGGCTGCACGCTGCGGGAGGCGAGCAGCGCGGCCTTGTCCGGATTCGCCGTGCTCCAGGCGTCGTAAACCTTCGACCATTTCTTATAAATGCGGGCGAGGCTTTTCTTCTGGCTGGCAAAATAGGCATGCACGTCGTCGCTTACATAGAAATGCTGGTCGGCGGGCAGGCCGAGGCCGACGCGCGCCTGGTCGACAAATTTCGCCCCACCCTCGCCGTGCGCCTTGGCCGTGCCGGCGACTTCAGGAATGCCGCGGCCGATCTGGGTTTTGGCAATAATGAGCTGGGGCTGTCCGGTTTTGGCTTTTTTGGCCTTATTGAAGGCCTTCAGGAATGCCACCATGTCGTTGCCGTCGATCGTCTGCACGGCCCAGCCGTAGGCTTTGAAGCGCAGGGCAGTATTCTCGCTCTGGGTCTTGTCGGCCATGGCGTCGAGCGTGACGTCATTGGAGTCGTAAATGAGGATGAGGTTGTCGAGGGCCTGGTGGCCAGCAAAGGCGGCGGCTTCGCTCGCCACGCCTTCCTGCAGGCAGCCGTCGCCCGCGAGGCAGACGACATGGAAATCGAAGATCGCGTGCTCAGGGGTGTTGAAGCGCGCGGCGGCCATCTGGCCGGCCATGGCCATGCCGACGGCATTGCCCACACCCTGGCCGAGCGGGCCGGTGGTGCACTCGACACCGGGGGTCTCGTGATACTCAGGGTGGCCGGGCGTCTTGGAGTGGAGTTGGCGGAAGTTTTTAACTTCCTCGATCGTAAGCGCGTAGCCGGCGAGATGCAGCCAGCTGTAGAGGAACATGCTGCCATGGCCCGCCGAGAGGATGAAGCGGTCGCGATTGAGCCAGCGGGGATCCTCGGGGTTGTGCACCAGCGCGTAGCCATAGAGCACGGCGCCGATCTCGGCGCAGCCGAGCGGCAGGCCGAGGTGGCCGGAGTTGGCCTTGTGCACGGCATCCATGGCGAGACCACGGGCCTGATTGGCGGCTTTGGACAGGATTTCGGTTTGGAACTTCATGGTAAAGATGGAGGATGGACAGGCGTCGAGACGTGCAGGTTACACAAAAAAATTTATGCGCAAAAAAAGCGAGCCGAGAATCGGCCCGCTTTGGTTAAAACATTCTGAACATCACGCGATAATAAACTTAGCTCGTGGGAACGGCAGCTTCCTCGGTGCGCTTTTTGTTGACGGCCATGGCCGCCTTGCCCGTGCGATTGCGCAGGTAGTAAAGGCGGGCGCGCATCGGCTCGGACTCGCGCTCGACCTCGATCTTGTCGATGTTGGGGGAGTTGACCGGGAATACGCGCTCGACCCCTTCGCCGTAGCTGATGCGGCGGACCGTGAAGGTCTCGTGGATGCCATGGCCCTTGCGGGCGATGACGATGCCGGAATAAACTTGGACGCGCTCTTTGTCGCCTTCGCGAACTTTGGTGTGCACGCGGACGCCGTCGCCAACTTTGAATGGCGTAACGTCCGGTTTCACCTGAAAGGCGGTGATTTCTTGGATGATCGGGTTCATGGCTAAATTATTTGAGCAAATCGGGTCTGACCTGGCGGGTTTTCTCAACACGTCGCGCTTGCCGCCACTTCTCGATTTCGCCGTGGTTGCCCGAAAGGAGAACTTCCGGCACGGACATGCCGCGGAATTCGGCGGGACGCGTGTATTGAGGAAAGTCGAGCAACTTGCCGGTGAAACTTTCGTGCGTCAATGACTTTTCCTCGCCGAGCACGCCGGGGATGAAACGGCCCAATACGTCGATGACCACCGCGGCCGCTAATGTGCCATTGGTCAGCACGTAATCGCCGATGCTGATCTCCTGGTCGATCACCCCGTCGCGGATGCGCTGGTCGATGCCCTCGTAGTGGCCGCTGAGCAGGATCAGGTGCTGGTGCTGGGTCAACCCTTGGGCCACCGCGGGCGACAGCGGCGTGCCGTCGGGCGTGAGATAGATGCGCCGGCAGCCAGGCGTTTGCAGTTGTTCGATGGCGGCGAACACCGGCTCGGGTTTCAGCACCATGCCCGCGCCGCCGCCGAACGGCCGGTCGTCGGCCGTGTGATGCTTGTCGGTCGTCCAGTCGCGCAAATCATGCACTTTTACGCCCAGCAGGCCGCGCTCGATGCCCTTGCCGAGAATGCTCTCGGCCAGGAACCCGTCGAGCATGCGAGGGAACAGCGTCAGGACATCAATGTGCAAGGGCATGGGTGGAAAGATTCACCACAAAGACACAAAGAACACAAAGTTTCGACCCGTAAGTATATCCAATAAAAAAAGCCCCGGTTTGCACCGGGGCTGAAAATGGTCTTGGGGAACCTTCGTGCTCTTTGTGCCTTTGTGGTAAAGAAATCAGGCCGCGGCGACCGGCGTGGCCCGGCGCGCTTTTTTGATCAGCGAGTGGAGCGTGTCGGTGGGCTTGGCACCTTTGCTCAGCCAGTAATCGATCCGGTCGAGCTTCAGGTTGATTTCCTTGCCCTTGACCGTGGGATGGTAGGTGCCGAGCAGCTCGACGGGGGCGCCATCGCGGCGCGAGCGCGTTTCGGCGACGACAACGCGATAATAGGGCTTGTGGACTGCGCCAACGCGGGTGAGACGGATTTTGAGAGACATGTCGGAAATACTGCGGATCGGATTGGTTGAAAGAGTCGGACAATGCACCTTTCCATAAATGGCTTGTCAAGCCCCGACTCCCGCCGCTCTGTTCCCCATCTATGCTAAAAGCCGGTATCGTCGGCTTGCCCAACGTCGGCAAGTCCACCCTTTTCAACGCCCTCACCCGCTCCCGTAAGGCGGAGGCGGCCAACTATCCGTTCTGTACGATCGACCCGAACATCGGCGTCGTCATCGTGCCCGACGACCGCCTCGCCATCCTCGCCAAGATCGCGAAGACCGCCGTGCTCGTCCCCGCCGCCATCGAGTTTGTGGACATCGCCGGCCTCGTCAAAGGCGCCAGCCAGGGCGAAGGCCTTGGCAACCAGTTCCTGTCCAACATCCGCGAGGTGGACGCCATCGTCCACGTCGTCCGCTGTTTCGAGGATCCCGATGTCATCCACACCGTCGGCTCAGTCGATCCCGTGCGCGACATTGAGATCGTCACCACCGAACTCGTCCTCGCCGACCTCGACGCCGTGACCAAGCGCATCGACAAGACCCAGAAGAAAGCCAAATCCGGCGACAAGGAAGCCATCGCCGAACTCGCCCTGCTCGAAAAGCTCACCCCGCACCTCAATTCCAACCAGCCCGCCAACACCCTGCCCGCCACCGAGGACGAAAAGGCCCTGCTGAAGTTTTTCCAGCTCCTCACCGCCAAGCCGGTCCTCTACGCCTGCAATGTCGCCGAGACCGACCTCGCCACCGCGGAGCAAAATCCCTTTGTCCAAAAAGTCGCCGCCTTCGTGAAGGTGCACCACGATGCCGCCTATGTGCCCATCAGCGCGAAAATTGAATCCGAGCTCATCGACCTCTCGCCCGAGGACGCCAAGGCGTTCTTGAAGGACCTCGGCGTGGACGATTCCGGCGTCTCGTCACTCATCCGCGGCACTTACGCGCTGCTCGGCCTCATGACCTACTTCACCGCCGGAGAAAAAGAAGCGCGGGCCTGGACGATCAAGAAAGGCTTCAAGGCCCCGCAGGCCGCCGGCGTCATCCACACCGATTTCGAAAAAGGCTTCATCAAGGCCGAAGTCGTCAGCTATGCGGACCTCGTCCGCCTCGGCAGCATCGCCGCCGCCCGCGAAGCCGGCAAATACCGCCTCGAAGGCAAGGAGTACGTCTTCCAGGACGGCGACGTCGCGCTGTTTCGGTTTAATAACTAAGCAAAACCGCTCCAAGCAGTTTTAACCGCGGATGGACGCGGATTAACGCGGATAAAAGTATCTTAGTCGGTAGCTCTCTGTTTCCTAAGAGCTTGAAAGAATGGATTGTATCCGCGTGCATCTGCGTCCATCTGCGGTTAACTAACTGTTTTTTATGAATCGGCGTATCGTTATCGCAGGGGGCGGGGCCGCCGGATTCTTCGCGGCCATCACCTGCGCGGAGGCCGACCCGTCGGCGGAGGTTTTCATCTACGAGGCCACCGCCCATCCACTCGCAAAAGTGCGCGTATCGGGCGGCGGACGCTGCAATGTCACCCACGCCTGCTTCGAGCCGCGCGAACTCATGCAGCGCTTTCCCCGCGGCGCGCGCGAACTGCTCGGACCGTTCACCCGGTTCGGGCCCAATGACACCATCGCTTGGTTCGCCGCGCGCGGCGTGGGATTGAAAACGGAAAACGACGGACGGATGTTTCCGACGACCGACAACTCAGCCACCATCGTCGATTGCCTGCAACACGCTGCAGAGCGCGCGGGCGTTCGCCTCGTCACGCAATGTGGGATCAAAAGCGTGGAGCAAAAGGAGAATAATTTCGTCCTCACACTCACGACCGGCGAGACTCTCGAGGCGCAACGCGTCCTCATCGCCACCGGCGGCAACAAAGGCTCGGCCGGCCTCACCATCGCCCAAACACTTGGGCACACCCTCATTCCTCCGGTGCCGTCGCTGTTCACGTTCCATATCGACGATCCACGACTGCGCGGACTCGAGGGCGTATCGGTATTGTCTGCGTCAACGACCGTAAAGGGCACGCGGCTGCGAGCGACTGGACCGGTTCTTGTCACGCATTGGGGTCTGAGTGGACCGGGCATATTGAAGCTTTCCGCGTGGGGCGCACGCGAGCTGCACGAACTGAATTATCAGTTCACCCTTGGCCTCAACTGGGCCGATCCGCTCACGCCGCAACAAGTTCAGGCCGGACTATCTGCTGAACGCACCGAGCATCCACGCCGCCAGGTTGCCACGGCGAACCCGTTCAACATCCCCTCCCGACTCTGGGAACGGCTCGTGGCCGCGGCTGGGATCGCCGCCAATGCGACCTGGACCCACACGTCGAACGATTCGCTCCGCGCGCTCACCGCACAAATAGCCTCGGCGGAATTCGCCGTGACCGGGAAAAGCATGAACAAGGAGGAATTCGTCACCTGCGGCGGCGTGAAGCTGAGCGAGGTGAACTTCGCCACGATGGAAAGCCGGATTTGCCCGGGGCTTTATTTTGCCGGCGAAGTGCTCGACCTCGACGGCATCACCGGCGGATTTAATTTTCAGTCCGCCTGGACCACGGGCTGGCAGGCGGGGCGCGCCATGGCGCGCCCCGAACATTCAACATCCAACATTCAACGTCCAACACCCAAGTCAGATTAGGTGGAGTCGGTTGTCGTTCCATCCGCTAGGACGCTTGATAAGCGGTCAGCCGGATTTTTTGCCACCAAAGATCACATAGAGCTCAAAGAATTATTGTTCTCTGCGTTCTTTGCGATCCTTCGTGGCCACACTGTTTTAAAACCGCTCTAGCCAAACGCCTTGATTTCGATTCCGGCTTTCCTGAGTTCCACATTCAGCCGCTGGGCAAAGATCACCGCATTTGGCCCGTCGCCGTGAAGACAGATCGTGTCGGCTTTGATGGGCAGCTCCACGCCATCAATCGAGCGGACTTTGCCTTCGCGGATCATGCGTAGCACCTGCGCGACCACGACATTCTCGTCCTGGATCATGGCTTCCGGCCGCGAGCGCGGGGTGAGCGAGCCGTCGGCCTGATACGTGCGGTCGGCAAAGACTTCCTCGGCCACGCGCAGCCCGCGCGCGCGGCCGGCCTTCACGAGCTCGCTGCCGGCAAGCGCGAATAAAATCAGCTCCTTGTCTACCGCCAGCACGGCATCGGCGATCACGCCGGCCACGGTGGCGTCACGCGCAGCCAGGTTATAAAGCGCTCCATGCGGTTTCACGTGCCGCAACGGCGCGATGGCGCGCAACGCCATGATTTGGATCATCACCGTCGCCCAGATTTCTTCCGGCGACATCTCCAATTCGCGCCGGCCAAAGTTTTCCCGGTCGGGAAACCCGGGGTGCGCCCCGATGGCCACGCCGTGCTTTTGCGCGAGCGCAACAGTTGCTCGCATTGTGGCTTCGTTGCCCGCATGCCCGCCGCACGCAATATTAGCCGAGGTGACGAGCGGCATCAGCCCGGCGTCGTTTCCGGCACCCTCGCCCAAGTCGCAGTTGAGGTCGATGAACGGCATCAAGTTATTTCAGTAATCGGAATTTACCACGGATTACACAGATAGACACGGATACGAACAGGATAATCATATCATCCGTGCTTATCCGTGTGATCCGTGGTCTCCGTCGTTTGGTTTAATGCAATTTTCCCGCCAGGCCTTCGCGCAGGATCGCCAGTGTATGCTCGCGCGCGAGTCGGAGCCGGTGCGCCTCCGCTAGCGCGACTTCCTGGAACCGCACCGTGTCGCCGGGCCGCAGTTGCGCGAGGAGCGGCAGGTCGACGGAGATGGCGTGCGCGATCTTGGGATAGCCACCCAGCGTCTGCGCATCGGCCATGAGCACGATGGGCTGGCCGTCAGGCGGCACCTGAATGGTGCCGGGCGCGACCAGCGACGAGATCAGCTCGCCCATCTTGCTGCGCCGCTCCAGTTGCGGCCCGGCGAGCCGAAGGCCCATGCGGTCGGAATGTGCTTCGATCGTAAACAAATGCTGGAAAAATTTGCCGGAAAATTCCCCCGCCTCCGTACCGCGCACCACGCGCACGGTGGGTGAACGCGAGTAAGCGGGTCGGATCTCCGGCGCGACAAAATGGTGGAGCGCGGCGTCCGGCCGCAGCGTGTGCGCCTCGAGCGCGCCGGGTTTCACCTTCAAATTATCGCCTGCGCGAAGCGCCCTGCCCTCGTGTCCGCCAAAACCGCCGCGCAAGTCCGTGCCGCAGCCGCCGAGCACACGCGGCACGTCGAAGCCGCCCGCCACCGCGAGATAGCCGCGGCAGCCTGATCGACATTTCTCCAGCGAAATCTCCCCGCCAGCGCGCACCCGCACCAGCCGCCAGTCCGGCAGGTCGCCGAATTCACCACCACAGAGCGCGATGAGCGCATCGTCGGAAAACTTCAACCGCGGGCCGGTGAGCGCAAACTCGAGCGCAGCGGCACCAGCGGCATTGCCGACGAGCAGGTTGGCCACCTGCAGCGCGAAGGCATCCATCCCACCGCCCGGCGCCACGCCCTGCCGTCGGTGGCCGGGCCGGCCGAGATCCTGCACGGTCGTGAGCAGGCCGGGACTGAGCACGGTCATTTCCATGCGGCAAACTCCTCCTTTGAAATTGGCTGGAAGCGCACATAGTCGCCAGGCCGCAACAGCGCGGGTTCAGTTTCGTTTTCCGGACGGAAAAGCCTCAGCGGCGTGCGGCCAATGAGCTGCCAGCCACCTGGCGTGGCGAGCGGATACACGCCGGTCTGGGAGCCGCCGATGCCGACCGAACCAGCCGGCACGCGCGTGCGAGGGGTGGCGCGGCGCGGGATGTGCAATTTTTCCGGCAGCCCGGCCAGGTACGGAAAGCCCGGCGCAAACCCAACCGCATGCACGCGATATTTTGCCCCGCTGTGCAGCGCGATGGCCGTGTCCTTGTTGAGACCCGCCTGCGCGGCGACTTCAGTGAGATCCGGGCCAAAATCACCACCGTAGCAAACGGGAATGATTATTTCGCGCACCACGGATTTGTCCCTCCGGGGAATGGTCCTCGGCACGCGTGCGACGAGTTCGTTCCGCAGCGCGTCCATGCCGCCGATTTTTGCCGGGTCGTAGAATACCGCGACGGTGGTAAACGACGGCACGATCTCGATCGTGCCAGGGAGGGGATTTCTTTCGAGCTCGCGCACCAGGGCCTGGACGTGGAAGAGCGCGTCGTCGCCGATTTTTTCCGCCACTTCGACCACGAGCGCGCCATCGCCCAGCGGGGTGATTTTCATCACCTGATTTTTTGCGCAGGCGCGGGCAAGGCGCAAACCGATTCGTCCAGCGGCCAGATTGAAAATGTAGGTCGGGCTTCACGCCCGACACGTCGGGGATAAACCCCGACCTACAAGTATCCTCACTTCACCAGCCGGATGGTCCAAAAGTCCGAGGCGAGGTTGGGATCGGTCAGATATGCATAAGGCAGCGTGAAGTAACCTTGCTGGCCCCAAGTCGGACCCCAGGAGTTGCGCACAATGAATTGCTGCTTCGTGTCGTCGTAGCCCACGGCCATGACGGCGTGACCGCCAAGCGCTTTTTCGCCTGAGGCGGGCATGGGCGCGTTGCCGGTCTTCGCGACGGCCGGCGACTCGAAGCTCTCGTAAACCGTAAAACCAAACACGAAAGGATAACCCGAGGCGAGGCAGCCTTTGAACTGGCTGGGGCTTTGCACGAGGCGTTGGTACGAAATGGCCTGGTTTTTCAGCGCATCCTTGAACGCTTTGGCCGGCGGCTTGGCGGTGAACTCGGTGATGACGTAAGGCCACTCGGCTTCGGGACAGACGCCCAGGCTGGCGATGCTCTTGATGCCATCGCGGATCTGGGCCCCGGAGTCGGAATTGACCGTGCCCTCGATGACGCGCTCGTTGTAATAAATGAAAAGGCGCGACGGTATAAAAGGGTTGGGCAAGCTTTGTTTCATTTGTTCAAACTCGTGCGCGGCGCCGATGGAGTTGGCGGTGCAACTGCCAAGCTGGCCCTGGTCGTAAACCGGCGGGCACTGCGGACGAAGGTCAACTTTGGCCGGGAGGGCGGCGGCGACAGCCATCGGCGCGGCATAGGTGAAGTCGCGATGGTCGGGCAGATCAGGAACCCAACCGTAATGTTTGATTTTGCGATTCATGAGCGTGGAGATTTGTTTGTTGAAGATGGATTCAGGCGAAAGCGTTGAAGACAATGATTTGCGAAAGCATGTCAATGCGGGTTTTTATTTCCTTTCGGTAGGGCGCGCTGCCCTCAACGCGCCGTGGCTCGCTCGGGGAGCGAGCCCTACACGCGCTTCTTCATCGTTCTCTTACTCTTTATCGTTCTCATTCTCGATCTGAAGAATCTGATCGATTACGAGAACGATAAGGAGAACGAGAACGATTTATCCTCCCCTTCCCACCATTTTTCCGTTCAACCTTCGCCGGGGGCGAGGCCGCGCTCGGTTTTTTGCGCGAAGGCCAGCATGTGCTTGAACTCCGCGCTGCCGGCCTGCGGGTGCTCACGCAGCTTGGTGAGGGCCTGCGAGCGATTGAGCCCGTCGCGATAAAGAATACGGAAAATCTGTTTTACGCGGTCGAGCTGCTCGGGCGTGAAGCCGTTGCGCTCAAGTCCGACCTTGTTGATCATGCGCACGACCACCGGCGCGCCGTCGCCCATGAAATACGGCGGCATGTCGTGCCGGAGCTTGGCGCCCGCCGCCAGCATGGAGTATGCGCCCACGCAGGCGAACTGGTGGATGCCGGCGTAGGCGCCGAACACGGCATAGTCCTCAACCGTGACGTGGCCGGCGAGGCCCGTGTAATTGCTCATGACAATGTGGCTGCCAATCACGCAGTCATGGGCGATGTGGCAATAGGCCAGGATGACATTGTCCGAGCCGACCACCGTCATCTCGTTTTCCTTCGTGCCGGAGTGCACGGTGACGTATTCTCGGAACTGGTTGCGGTCGCCGATGCGCACGCCGGGATTGCCGCCATTGAATTTCAGGTCCTGCGTCTTGCCGCCGAGGCACGCATAGGCAAACACCTCGCAATTTTTCCCGAGGACGGTGTTGCCCTCGACGCTCGCATGGTGGTGCAGGCGCGTGCCATCGCCGATGACAACGCGGCCGCCGACATAGGCGAAGGGACCGATCTCGACATCTGAGCCGAGCTCGGCCGTTGGCTCAACCACGGCCGAAGGATGAATTTTGGCGGACATAGGTGTGGGAAATATCAGGTGTCAGGCAATAAGTAACAAGTATCAGGTATCAAGTGTCAGGAATTAGGCGTCAGGAGTGTTTGGCTATCTTGGAACTTGGCACCTGGCACTTGAAACTTCTCGTCCATCAAGATTCCACTTCGGCGTTATCGAGGATGGCGAACATCAGTTCGGCCGAGGAAACAACCTGGCCGGCCACGCTGCACGTGCCCTCGGCGCAGGCGATCTTGTCGCCGCGGATTTTGGTGAGCTTGATGTTGATCACGACCTGGTCGCCCGGGCGGACGGCCTTGCGGAATTTCACTTTTTCGCAGCTCATCAAAAGCGCGGTTTTGCCTTCGCTGGAGCCGCGGCGGAGCATGAGGATGCCCGCGCCCTGGGCGAGCGCCTCGAGTTGCATCACCCCCGGCATGACGGGATTGCCCGGATAGTGGCCTTGGAAATACGGTTCGTTGATGGTGACGTTCTTGATTGCGACGAGTTCATCCTGGCCGATGAATTCGACGACGCGGTCGATCATCACAAACGGATAGCGGTGCGGCAGCGTGTCGAGCACGCGGCGGATATCGAGCGAAGTTTCGTGATCGAGCACCTTGGCGGGGCCGGCCTTGTCCTTCTTTTTGCCCGCGCCCTTTTTATGGAGCTTCTCATAGAGAATCTTGGTCAGCTCGGCGTTGATGGCATGGCCCGGGCGCGTGGCGATGATGTGGGCCTTGATCGGCGAGCCGAGGAGCGTGAGGTCGCCGACGATGTCGAGAATCTTGTGGCGAACGAACTCGTCCTTGAAGCGCAGCGGTTCCTTCGACATGATCTTGTCGCCCTTGATGACGATGGCGCAGTCGAGCGAGCCGCCGCGGATTTTGCCGAGTTTGATCAGTTCCTCAATGTCCTCGTAAATCGTGAAGGTGCGCGCCGCGGCGATCTGCGTCATGTAAACATCAGGGTCGATCGTCAGCGAAAGATGCTGGGTGTGGATGCCGCGGTCGTCGGCGGAGGTGCAGGTGATCTTGAATTCGTTCGACGGCAGCGCGATGACGGAGCGGTTGCCATCCGTGACGGAGACGGCCTCATCGAGCACGAAATAGGCCCGGTCCTTCTCCTGCTCGACCGGCTCGCCCTGGAGGATGAGGTTGACGAAAGCCTTGGCCGAGCCGTCCATCGCGGGCGGCTCGTTGGCGTTCATGTCGATGATGACGTTGTCGATGCCGCAGCCGGTGAGCGCGCTGAGCACGTGCTCGACTGTGTGGATCTTCGCGTGGCCCTGCTCCAGCGTGGTGTTGCGCACGAGGTCGCCGACGAGGTCGATGCGCGCCCGCAGCTCGGGCGAACCATGCAGATCGACGCGACGGAAGACAATGCCGTGGCCAACGGGCGCGGGCTTGAGAGTGAGGCGCACCGCCTCGCCAGTGTGCAGCGCCTGGCCTTCAATGGACACTTCGCGGGCAAGAGTGCGTTGTTTCATGGATGCTGCGCAGTGTCAGGAACGCGTCCGAAATGACAAGCCCGGAGACGCAGCCTTCCTCCTGCGAGGAAGGCAATGACCAATGGCGAATGAGGAACGACGAATTACAAACGACCAAATCCTTGCGCTGTCTGGTGGTTTTCTTGGGTTCCCATTCGCGAAACCAAGACCCTTGCTGCGTGACAGTGAATCAAAACTTAACATCCAGAGACGCGCCGAGCCCGCCGTCGGCTTCCTGGTAGTCGTTGACGTTAATATCCGATGATTTCTTGCTGCTGTAATTAAAGAAAACGCGGGCGCTCGCGGCCTTGTTGAAATAATAAGCCAGCGCGAGGCCGGTCGTGTGCAGGTAATCCTTGCGGGACGAAACCTGCAGGGTGTCGGTCGGATAGTAGGAATACTGAAAGCGATAATAGGGCTGGGCGATCAAATGGTCCGTCAGTTGCCAGGCGAGGGCCACGTTGACCGTGTTATCGAAGCGATCGTTGATCTTGGTGTCCTGGCCATAAAAGGCCGGGGGCACAAAGGTGTAGTGATAGGCGATCTCTTCGCCGACGATAAGGATAAGGTTGCTCCGGATGGAGAAAAGGTACTGCCCGCCAAGGTTCGGCAGGAACTCGCGATAGGTCTCCTTGTACTCCGGATTCAGCAGCCGGGTATAATTCACGCCGCCAAAGATCTGCCAGTGGGTGCCGAGGTTGTATTTGGCGTTAAGGAACCCCGTCTGCGCATCGAAGCTGAGCGCGGCCAGGCTCTTGCGGCCATAAGTGTACCATTGGCTGGAAATGCCGGCGCTGGGGGCCAGCGTGCCCGGGCCCAGTTTGTAGGGGCCTGGCGAATACGAAAGCTGGATGGTATTCACAAACACCCCGCTGCCGAACTTCTGGTTCGTGGCAAACGTGGCGTTGCTGGTATAAAAAAACTGGCTGTCGAGGTAGAGTTCCCAGGGGGTCGGCCGCGGACTCATCTTCAGGATGCGCTGCGGGCCGATGTCGGAGTTTTCACCCGGATACAATTCCGGGGCCGTGGTGCCGGAAACCAGCGACGAGAAGGCGTTTTGCTGCTGCGTCTGCTGGGTGTTCTGCAATTGCTGCACCGCCGCGGGCTGCGCGCGCAGCAGAGTCCCGACGGTTAAGACAAAGGCGATAACGGCGAGAGCTCTTCTGTTTTTCATTAAAATAAATATTGTTTTTCGATCAATTAATTAGGGCGCTCCCCCGGCGATGTTGATGACTCCAGAGACCGGGACCGAAAAATTGACATGGCCTTGGGCAGGACTTCCGCCGTAGGTGACCCCGGTGATGAAATTGACATCGCCGGGCACGGAAGCCGCGCCCGTGTTGGGACTCCCCGCCAATTGGCCAGTATTGCAGGTGAGATTTACCGTGCTGCTGCCTCCGAAATTAACATTGGCGAGATTGATGGTGTGGGCCGTCATGTTGACGGTGGGAAACGAAGTGAAATCGGTATTATTTACCGTCAGTGAGCTGCCACTGACGCCGGTATCCGTGAGGTTAACTTGGGGACTGGTACCAGTTCCGGTAGGGGGCAATCCATTGCAATCAAGCAAAATGCCGTCGCCTGAATTCAGCGTGAGATTGTTCGTGGTAATTGCCGTATTCTGAACCGCAATTGAACCGGCCGGGCTAAAGGTCCTTAGGTCAATGTAGCCAGAATTAATGGACGCGTTCTGGACCGAGATGGTGCCGGAATCAGAAGACATGTAAACCGAGCCGAAAACCGGATCGGCATTGCAGGTCGCGCCGTTCACCGTAAGAGCGGTTCCGGCCTGAATAACCAGGTTTGATTCCGTACCCGAAGTCAGCGTCGAATTGCCAGTCACCGAAACCGGGGCGCTGGTGCCGCTAGGGTCGCCTTCAATGAAGATCCCTCCCTCTGAGGTGAGGCTGGAGGCGCCAGAGATGGAAATACCCGTGTCGCTTGAGACATCCAAACCGGTCGGCGTAGAGATCGTGGTGTTATTCGAGATATTCACCGCACCACCGGTGGCGGCAATATTCACAACGCCGCTGCTGGAGTCGCCAATAATGGGGCCGGCGATGGCACTTAGGGTCGAGCCGGAGATGCCAATACCGCCGCCCGTAGTCGAAATACCCAGGTTGCCGAATGTCGCCTGGACGGTTGATCCGTTAGCGATGCTCACGCCGGTTGCGCCGGAAAGGGTTGTAGAGTCGCTTTGCGCCGACGAGTTGCCGACTGTGATCGAACCAGAAGTGGCGCCCGAGGTCAGCATGAGAGGAGTGCCCGTGGAAATGGCCGAATTCTGGATATTGATTGAACCGGTATTGATGCCCGAGACCAGCGAGAGAGTCCCCACGTTAACGGATGCATGATTCAGCATGATCGAACCTGAATCGGAAAGAATGTTTGAATTCAGCACGAGTGTCCCCGCCGTAACCGACGCATTCTGCAGCGTAGCTGGACCAGAGAGAGCAGCCAAGGTAACCGAGCCGGAAGCCGGGTCGGCATTGAACGTCGCGCCATTCACAGTGAGGGAAGTTCCAGCTGTGATGATGTTATTTCCAGTGAACGTGGTCGTATATCCCGTTGCAGTGGGACTACCCGTCACCGAAACCGCACCGTTGGAGTTGATCAAAGTGCCGTTGCCGGAGGCCAGGGTGGAATCAGCAATCGTGACCCCCGTGTTGCCTCCTACGACCAGGCTGCCCGCCGCGGAGATTGCCGTGCCATTCGTCAGGTTCGCCGCGCCCCCAATGGCATCGATGAGTATGCTGCCATCGAAAGAGGCGTTGGCGGGTGTGGCGGCAATGGCCTTGAACGTCGAGGCGGAGAGGTCGACGTCGCCGCTACCGGTAAAAACAAACAGGTCGCCGGCCGTAGCCGTAAGGTTCGAATTGCCGGTGATGTTGACGCCCGTCGTGCCGAAAATGCTCACAAACGGACCACCTTGGACGGATGAACCAGAGATCGAGATGCCCTTGTCGCTATCGATCGATAGTGCGTCTGCTGCAGAGATGTTGGTGCCGTTGGCCAGGTTCACCGCGCCACCGATCGCATCGAAAAATATCTCACCGGTGTTGGCACCGTCAAAAGATGCGCCTGGGATTGCCTTGAGCGTCGAAGCGGAGATATCGATATCGCCGCCAGCGGTCAAGATGCCTAAGTTGCCGGCATTAGCCTTAAGGGTTGAACCGTTGGCGATGCTGACACCCTTCGCGCCGTCAAGACCCACAAAACTACCTTGAACGAACGAGTCATTGAGCGTAATTGAATTGGCGACCAAACTGACCGGGAGATTCGGCGCATTGATCGAGCTTCCGTTGGTAAGTGAAAACGCAGCCGGCGTTACAACGTTAATGCCGCCGAGCGGGAAAGGGAGGGTCGAGGCAGAGGAACTGGCAAGACTGTTTGCCTCGAACGCAATAATGCCTCCAGGTGCCGAGGAGGCGGGGGCATTATCCACAATCGCAACACCTTTCAGTGTGGTCGCCGTTTGCGGCAGCAGCTTGAAGGTGCCGACATCCGCCTGCACGGTTGCCCCGGAAGCGAACGAAAACTGCTGAGCATAAAGATCGAGAATCGCGGTGGAAGAAAGACCGTTAAAGGCCACCGAGCCATTGATGGCCAACGTGCCATTTGTCGCCACAAAAGCGAACTCTGATACATTTTTATAACTTGATAAATCGATAGTCGGCGTGCCGATGGTGATATTGGGCGCGCTAAACCCAAAGGGAAAAGTGAACGACCCTACAGTAAAGGGCGAAGATACAATATTTGCGAGGGGCAGCGTGGAGGAATCAACCGTCCCGGGTGCCGCCGGTGGCTGGTCACGGCTTTGGACGGTATTGGCGTCAACCACCTGCACCGTGGTAGGCGTGGCGTTATCCGCCACCAGCAGGCCTGTATCCTGGGCCTTGCCGGAATCAATTTCCCTATCCTGGTCGTCAATTTGTTGTTGGATCAGGGGCAATGACGGCAACGGTTGCTCGAAGCCCTGCACCAACTTGCTGTTGCTGGTCAGCTTATCCAATCGAATGTTGATGATCGGAGCCGGGTGCCCGCCTGGCAGGACGAACGTCATCTGGCCGGGATTCAAACTTTGCCGCAAGCCGTTGAGAAATTTAATCGCCACATGACCTTCCAGGTCGATCACTTTGAAACCGCCATTGTGCGTGGTCGTGACGATGATCGTTGTGCCGAGCACCGATGCCGTGGCCGAACCGGTGTGGATGGTGCCACCGCCCTTCCCTTTCGGCGAATGAAACAACAGGCTGCCCTGCTGCAGATCGATGGTTCGGTTGGCGGGATCGAAGGAAAAAATCGTATTCGCGCCCACGCGGGTGATGGTATTGTCCTCGGCCACCAGTTCCGCGCGCGAGGCCGTCCCGGTGCGGACGAGATCCGGCATGTTGAAAACCGCGTTTACCATGGCGGGCTTTTCCGAACTGTCCGCCGCGGAGACGATCCGGACGTCATTAACCACCTGGGTGAACGTCGACTGCTTCAAATCAGCCGCAGGACAGATACAGTCAACCAGCAAGCTCCCGAGACACAGGCCAACAGCAAGTGGCTTTTTCATGCGAACGAAAAGTTTTTGCCTTCGGTTAAATTCATGCCGGTTTGGAACCGAAATCCACCGCGTAACTCATGCCAGGTGTCAAATTATTTCAGTTGAGTTGCGATGATTATTAGATCGCTCTTATCAAACGATCCCTCGTTTTTCGCGCCAGGGGTTTCTTTTCGCTAAATCCCCAAGTTTTCGATTAGTCCGTCAGGGCGCTCCCCCGGCAATAATAATCCCTGGGCCCGAAGCAACAAGATGGCCTTGAGCCGGCTGCCCGTTGTAGTTGACACCGCTGATGAAATTGACGTCGCCGGGCACGGAAGCCTGATTGGTATTGGGTCCCCCCGCCAATGCGTTGAAATGGCTCGTAAGACGCACCACACTCCCGCTTGAGAAGTCGATATTGGCCAGGTTGATGGTGTGGGCCGTCATGTTGACGGTTTGAAAGCCGCCAAAATCCAGGTTTTGCACTTGAATCAAATTGGCTGCCGTCATGTTGAATACAAATGGCTGCGCCTGTCCGGCGACGGGATTCTGACTGCTGCCATCCAGCGAAATGGTGTCGCCGGCCACCAGCGTGACATTGCCGACCTGGAAATTGCCATTTCCTCCGCCCCCGCCGCCACCTCCACCACCATTATGTCCGCCGGTGACATTAATCGAACCAGTGGTGGCGTCCACAAAAAGGAATCCTGTGCTGATCAGCGACGGGTTGCTCAAGGCAATGTTGCCGCCTAAAAGCTCTATTTCCGATGGCGCTTGGAGCGAGCCGCCATTGATGACGATCGACGGCGAATCGATTACGATAGAACCCATGGGGTCATTATTTAAAATATTCACTCCGTTCAGCGTCATCCCATTTTGCCCATTTGCAATCAGGGCAAAAATGCCGACATCCGCCTCCACAGTTGAGCCGGGCGTGATCAGAAGCTGGTCGTCAGCAACGAGAGCAAGAAAAGAATTAGAATTGGCCGGAAGGCCGTTAAATGCCACCGATTTATTGATGGTAATATTACCTGGCGCGATAAACTCAAAGCCCGATGCCTGGCTGGCG
Organism: Opitutaceae bacterium; assembly: GCA_035569995.1. Classification (GTDB taxonomy): domain Bacteria; phylum Verrucomicrobiota; class Verrucomicrobiia; order Opitutales; family Opitutaceae; genus DASRHD01. The sequence goes on from DATMLS010000041.1 coordinate 58,968, forward strand.
TAAGGACTCAGATCGATCGTTGGTGTGTTGATGAAAATATCAGGCGTGGCGATCGGCGCGGTAAATGCCGCGATCGTACCCGTGCTTGATACACCTGTGCTTCCGGAAAAATATGTGACCAAAGAAGAATCCAGCGTGGGTGTATCTATCGGCACCGAGCCAGCCGGACCGTTGGTGCTGGCTTGTTGTACGTCAGCAATCGTAGCGGGGTCCACTTTCACCACTTGGACGCTGTTGGAAGTGGCATTGTCGCCCACGAGCAATCCGGTGTCCTGGGCTTGGCCGGATTGAATTTCCTTAACCTGGGTGTCGACCTGCTGTTGGATCAGGGGCATCGACGGCAATGGTGCAGCGAAGCCCTGCACGAGGTGGCTGTCCTTGGTCAGGGTATCCAGGCGAATCGTGAGGACCGGGGCGGGCCGTCCGCCGGCCAGGACGAATGTCATCTGCCCGGGATTCAAATCCTGGTGGACGCCGCTGAGAAATTTAATGGCCACATGTCCTTCCAGGTCGATCACCTTGAAACCGCCGCTGCGCGTGGTCGTGACGATGAGGGTTGTGCCGAGCACGGCCGCCGTGGCCGAACTGGTGCGGATGGTGCCGCCGCCCATCCCTTTTGGCGAATGAAACAGCAGGCTGCCTTGCTGCAAATTGATGGTCCGGTTGGCGGGATCGAAGGAAAAAATCGTGTTCGCGCCCACGCGGGTGATCGTTTTGTCCTCGGCCACCAGCTCCGCGCGCGAGTCCGCACCGGTGCGGACGAGATCCGGCATATTGAACATCGCGTTGACCACAGCGGGCCTTTCCGAACTGTTCGCCGCGGAGACGACCTGGACGTCATTGATCACCTGGGTGAACGTCGACTGCTTCAAGTCGGCCGCATGACCAAGGGAGACCAGCAGGAAGCTTCCGAGTAACGAGGGGACGGCGAAATATTTTTTCATAAGTTCAGACAATTTCCACCTTCGATTAAATCACCAACAGCGCTTAAACAGAAAACATATCCATGCGAGTTATGGCGTAGCGAAGAATTCAATGCAAATCCAGCTGATTGCATGCATATTTCAAAATCCCAAAACTCCAAATCCCAAAAAAATTTCAATACCAGCCAAGAATTGCCCCTTCCTTATTTTCCAGTTCTTTGGCGTTTGGGTATTGGCGTTTGTGATTTAGACTCCCGTCAGCACCACCGAAGCAAAAGTGCGATTGCGGGACATATCCCCGAGGCTTCGCTCATTTCTCCGAGAGCGTATAGGAACCATCCCAGTTTCCCGGCGGGCGTTGTTTGATATAATCCGCGCAGCGCCCAAGATACATGGTGCAGAGAAAATCTTCACCGCCGATTTCCTTTTGCACGGCTTCAAATCGGGCGATGGCCTCGGCGAATTGCCGGCCGCGATAAAGGATGATCGCGTCATGGTACGTCGCGAGCCACGCCGGCGGTGGTTGCGAGCGGTCGCTCAACACGCCGAACACTTCCACCGGATTGGTCTTGCCCTTGAAGGTCAATAAATCCACCCCGCGATAAACAAACTGGTCGCGGGTCAATTTCTCCGTCTCTTCGCCGATGAGGATGTCCGTGTGGAACTGCTTGGTCGCGCTTTCCAGCCGCGCCGCCAGGTTCACCCCGTCGCCCAACACGGTAAATTCCATGCGTTGCGGGTGCCCGATATTGCCGACAATCACTTCCCCGTGGTTGACGCCGATCCCGATGGCCCATTTTGCGCGGTCGGGACTGTCCTTCCAGCGGTCGTTCAGTTTCGCCAGCGCCGGGCGCATTTGCAGGGCGGCATTCACGGCGTGCCGCGCATCCACCGCGATCCCGTCGCTGTGCGTGTCGCCCCACGCCGCCATGATCGCGTCGCCGATGAATTTTTGCAGTGTGCCCTCCTCCTGCAAAACGATCCCCACCATGCTCAGAAAATATTCGTTGAGTTGGGCCACCAGTTTTTCCGCGTCCGTGCTTTCCGTCATCGTGGTGAACCCGCGGATGTCGGAAAACAAAATGGTGACCGGCTGCTTGCGCCCGCGCAAAGCTTCCTCGAAGGAGCGTTTATCATCCAGGATCGTCCGGGCGACGTTCTTGGAAACGTACCGGTCCAGCACACTGCGATAGCGCCGCCGCTCGATTTGCTCGAGGGCAAACTGGAAAACGACGCCGAAGGAACCGGTCGTGACGAGGCAAAACAAGGGCGGCATCATGAGCAGGACACAATGCCCGGGCCCGAAGGCGATCTGGCAGCCCACCAGAAAAACGATCGCCGTACCGGCCAGCAAAAGCGCCTTGAGCAACGCGTGGCGAATCCACAAGCAAATGGCCAGCGTCAGCCCGAGCATCAACAAGGTGAGTGCCGCATCGAAGATCGGCGAAGACTCGCCCAGCGAGCTGTTATCCAAAAGCGTGGCCATCATCTGCGCCTGGACCTCAGGGCCGGGCATATCGCCAAATGGCGTGACGTGGATGTCGTGAAAAATTTCCGCAAAGGGGCCGACAACGACGATCTTGTCGCGAAAAATGCTCCCGCCATTGAAAGGCGGCGCCTGCCACAGTTTTTCCACGAACATCTTCTCCATCGGCAGTGCATCGTAAGTGCCCGCCGGTCCGCGAAAATCGATGAAGTTATCGCGGTCATAAGGCGGCGTGCGGACATGGCCGGTGAATTTTTCCACCGCCAGGGCGCTCATATGGATGAGATCGTCCGGATACTTGGTACCGGCATATTTCCTCAATTGCGGGGTTTCACGCTCGATGGAAGTGCGATAGCGGCCACGGCGCTCAACCCCGTCGGGATCAGCCCATAAATTAACCATCCCGACGATATGGTCGGTGCCCGGCAGCAGAAGTTGCGGATTCGGCAGGGTGTATTTTTGAAAAACTTCCCCGTTCGCCTCCTCAGAGGAAAACTGCGAGCCAATCACGACATGATCCTGGTATTTTTTCAGCGCCTGGGCAAAAACGCCGTCGCCGTCGGTCTGGGCGGCCAAAACAAAATCGAACACCACCACCTTGGCACCCGCAGCCATGAGTTTTTCCAGCACGGCCGCATACACCCGGCGATCCCACGGCCACGGCTGCTGCATCAATTGCAACGTGGGAGACGCGGCGATTTCTTCCGGGGCCAGTTCATCCATCGAGATGGTGCTGTTGGCCAGGCCCACCAGCTTGATATCGGGGTGCGCCAGCTTTCCCGCGCGGTTGCTATAACGACGGTCAATCAACGCCCCCTGCCATTTTTGCCAAAGATCAGAATTTGTCACCCAGTGCGTCTGCGTCAGCCCAAAAGCCAAAATTCCGACCACCACCACGATCGCCTTCGCACGCTGAGTCAGAAATTTGACCATGGTGTTTATGGTATCAAGTAACAAGTGTCAGGTATCAAGTAACAAGATAGCCGACCACCCCTGACTCCCGAATCCTGCATCCTAATTCCTAATCCTGATCCTTGCTACTTGGAACCTGTCACTTCGGCCCATTGGGCCGACCGTCATCCTTGACAGGCCATGGTGCCATCGCTTATTCAGCTAACTTTTCCGCAACTCGAAAACCTTTCTTTAACCCACCGTCATGGCCGCCGCAAACGACATCCGCAAAGGACAAGTCATCAAGTTCAACAACGAGCCGCACCTCGTCATGGAGACGCAGCACCGCACCCCGGGCAACCTCCGCGCCTTCGTCCAGGCCAAGATGCGCAATCTCAAAAACGGCCGCTCCATGGACCAGCGCTTCAACTCCACCGAGTCGCTCGAAGTGCTCTCGACCGACCGCAAGACCCTCGAGTTTAGCTACGCCGATCGCGACGCCTTCGCTTTTATCGATCCGAAAACCTACGAACAGGTCGAGCTCAGCGCGGCACTGGTCGGCGACGCCAAATTTTACCTCGTGGCCAACGGCAAAGTCGAAGTGCTCTTCGTGGACGACAAACCGCTGACCATCGACCTGCCCTCGGCGGTCGAGCTCAAGATCGTGGAATCCTCCGACGGCATCCGCGGCGACACCGCGAGCAACGTCCAGAAACCGGCCAAACTCGAAACCGGCCTGGTCGTCCAAGTGCCCCTCTTCATCAAGGAAGGCGACACCGTGCGCGTGAGCACCGCCGACGGCTCCTATCTCAGCCGGGCGTAAGGCGCCGCGGCCGACCCGTTTAAAATTTTCAGCAAAACAAAAACCCGCGGCTCAATGCCGCGGTTTTTTTGCGTTCGCGCGAAACGATCCAAATCTTCACTTTTTTGAATCCAAACCGCCAGCTGGCGACACTCACCTTCTGAAACCAACCCAACTTCCATGCATCATATCGATTCAAACCTAGTCGTCATCTTCGCCTTCATCATCATATCAGGCATCATCAAGCAATACTTCCGCTGGAAACGCGCTCAACAATGGCACGAAACGGCGCGACTCGCCTTGGAAAAAGGTCAACCGTTGCCCAAGGACGAATTGGACTGCATTTCGAATCGTGGATGGAAACATGATCGGCCGTGGAGAGTTTCATGGGATGTGCGGCGCGGCCTCGTTCTAATTGCGGTCGGCACGGCACTCTACTTTGCCCTGCCCGCCGGAGTTAATCTATGGGCGGCCATTCCGGCTTTTATCGGGGTTGCCTTCCTCCTCTTCGGACTTTTTTCCTTTCTCCAATCCGACAAGTCATCTGATCCTCAAGACCGTGATCCTTCACCCAAGAAGTGACTCCGTCCGACCCCGAACTCATCAGCCGCGTGCTCGTTTCCGACGACCGCGCGGCTTTCGGCGAACTGGTCCTTCGGCATCAGTCCGCCGTGCGCCGTTTTTTGCGCCATCTCTCATCCGGCGATGCTGCACTGGCCGACGACCTGGCGCAGGAGACGTTCATCCAAGCCTATCGCGGCCTGGCACGTTTTCGCGGCGACGCCAGTTTCAGCACCTGGTTGTTCGGCATCGCGCACAATCACTGGCGCAATGCCCGCCGCCAGCAACGCGCGCATGGTTTGTTGACGGATCACGAGGCCGAAAAAGAAATCCTTCCCTCGCCCTCGCGTTCGGCCGACCTGCAACACGATCTCGCCGCGGCGCTGCGCCAACTCCTGCCAGAGGAACAAACGGCGCTGCACTTGTCTTATCAACAGGGCCTGTCACATTCTGAAATTGCCCACGTGCTCGGCTGGCCGCTCGGAACCGTCAAGACCCACCTCGCCCGCAGCAAAGAAAAACTCCGCCAACTCCTCGCCGCATGGAACCCGCAGACCTGACACCTCCTTCACCTGAAGATGCCCGGCTGGAAAAATTGCTCGGCCAGGACTTGGATGCACCTTTGCCCGACGCCGGCTTTTCGGCCCGCGTGCTTGAGGGACTGCCGCCGCAAAGAGACCGCGTGTTCTTATGGGGACAGATCACGGCGCTGGCCACCGGAGCACTGGCCGGACTCGCCTTTGCCTTGTGGCAGGGCGCCAGCTGGTCCGATCTCACGTCCATTGTCGTTCAGTTGGAACAAGCGACTTTCCAGATTTCAGATCAACTTGCCGATACCGGGTTGATTTTGGCGCTGGCTATTGTCGCAGGTTTACTCGCGATCGAGTTTCCCTCTGATGACCCAAGCGAAGAGAGGTTATAAAATAAAAAAGCCGACCGGGAATCCGGTCGGCTTGAAGGTATTTGCAGGCTTGGCGCCTTTGCGTCTTCGCGCTTAATAAGAATCCTTACGCCACGCGTTCGACGATGAGCGGCGGGGGCGTGGGACGCTTGGGCGCGAGGCGGTAGGCGTTCTTGAAGTGTTCGAGCGCATGCTCGAGCTTCGACTCGTCGTTGTAATGGATCATCATCAGCGGCTCGCCTTGTTTCACCTGCGTGCCGACTTTCTTGATTTCCGAAACGCCGACGGCGTAATCGATCTTGTCATGCGGGTCTTCCCGTCCGCCACCGAGGAGGTGGACGCCGCGGGCGATCATGGCCGCGTTGATGGTGTGGACGTAACCGCGCTTGGGCGCGGGCAGTTTGCGGATGTGTTTCGCCTGCGGAAATTTTTCCGGGTGGTCGATGTAACTGATGTCGCCGCCCTGCGCCTTGACGAGATCCTTGAACTTGGCGAGCGCGGAGCCATCGGTCAGATGGCGTTGCACCGTTTGCTTGGCGGAGAGCGTGGAGCCGGCGACGCCGGCGAGGCGGACAATTTCCATGCCGAGCTTGAGGACAAGTTCCTTCATGTCTTCGGGGCCCTGGCCCTTGAGCAGGGCGATGGCTTCCTTGACTTCGAGCGAGGTGCCGACGGTGTCGCCGAGCGGCTGGTTCATGTCGGTGACGAGGGCGACGCAGCGGCGTTTCATGGAACGGCCGACGCGGGTCATTGAGCGCGCGAGCTGCTTGGCCTGCTCAAGTTCCTTGATGAAGGAACCGTTGCCCCACTTCACATCGATGACGAGGCCTTCGGAACCTTCGGCGAGTTTCTTGGAAAGGACGCTGCCCGTGATGAGCGGAAGGCTCGGGATGGTGCCGGTCTCCTTGCGGAGTTCGTAGAACTTGGCGTCAGCCGGTGCGAGGTCTTCGCTCTGCTCAACAATCGCGCCGCCGATGCGCGCGAGCTGCGAGGAGAAATGCTCGATGGTCTGGTGGCCCTTGAAGCCGGGGATGGCCGCAAGCTTATCGAGGGTGTTGATAATGTGGTCGTGTTCGACCCCGCACATCATTGGCACCACGACGCCGCTGGCCATGGCGAGCGGCACGAGGACGAGCGAGGTTTTGTCGCCCACCCCGCCCGTGGAGTATTTGTCGATTTTCGGCTTGGCGATGTGCGACAGGTCAATGACTTCGCCCGAAAGCATCATTTCTTCGGTG
>DATMLS010000042.1:0-4728 GCA_035569995.1 Opitutaceae bacterium
ATCGAGCCGGCCGCTGACGGCCAAGGACATCCAGGACGCATTCACGCGCTTTCACGAGCAGGCGTTGCTGCCGCTGACCCCGACGGCGGAGACGGCCCAACCACCCGCCGAACCGGCGGCGCCTGTCGCGGAGGAGGCAACCGATGTGCCAGAGCTGCCCGATGATCCGGAGATGGATGCGGATGTGCCGTCGCTCATCACCGCGGCGCAAATTCGCGAGGCGATGGACGAAATCGCCGCCGAACTGCGTGCGGCCGATGATGTCTATTTGCTCATCGAGGGATCCGGTGGTTACCGGCTGGTGACGCACCCGCGTTTCGCGCGGTGGATTCGCATCCTGCGCGACGAGCCGCCGCCGATGAAACTGTCGCAGTCTGCCCTCGAGACGCTCGCGGTGGTCGCCTACCGCCAGCCGGTGACGCGGGCGGAGATCGAACACATCCGCGGCGTGTCGGCCGAGGCCGGCATCAACAAGCTGCTCGAGCGCGAGCTGGTCTACGTCGTGGGGCGCGCGGAACTACCCGGCCGCCCGATCCAATATGGCACGACAGACGCGTTCATGGAATTTGTCGGGGTCAAGTCGCTCGATGAACTGCCGGCGTCCGACGTGCTTTCAAACCGGCAAATCGATGCCTGGTTGGAAAACGCGATGAAACCCAAGCACCTTTCGGACTCCGATATGGGCCTCGAGCAGGAAAACCTGCCACTGACGCCCGCCGCCGAGCCTCCCGCGCTGGCCGAGCAAAAACCTGCGTAACATGGACCTCGGCCCCATCCGCGAAAAAATCGACAAGCTCGACCGCCGCATCGTCGAGCTGCTCAACGAACGCCTCGCGCTCGCGGCCGAAATCGGCAAACACAAGCGCGACACCGGTGGGCAGATCTACGTGCCCGAACGCGAAGACGCGGTTTTGCGCAAGATCATCGAGCTCAACCAGGGGCCGATCAAGAACGACGCCCTGCAGGCGATTTATCGTGAAATCATGTCAGCGGCCCTGGCGTTGGAAAAGCCGATGCTCATCGCCTACCTTGGCCCGGAAGCGACGAACACGCATGCCGCCGCGATGAAAAAATTCGGCGCGAGCGTCAATTATCACGCCATGGCCACGATCGCGGACATTTTCACCGCGGTCGAGAAGGGCGAGGCCGACTATGCGGTGATCCCGATCGAAAATTCCACGGAAGGATCGGTGCGCGAGACGCTCGATCTTTTTGTCGAGAGCGACCTGAAAATCGTGGCGCAAATTTACCTGGAGATCACGCATGCGCTCATCTCAAATTTCCCGCTGGATAAGATTGTGCACGTTTATTCGAAGGACCAGGCGCTGGCGCAATGCCGCCACTGGCTGCACCGCCACCTGCCGCACGCCCAGTTGATCGATGCACCGAGCACCTCGCGTGCGGTGCAGATCGCCAAGACCGAGGCCGGCGCCGCGGCGGTGGCCAACGAACTCGCCGCCCAATTCTACGGTGTGCCGGTCGTCGAGCGGAATATCCAGGACAAGGCGGACAACACCACGCGTTTTTTCGTGCTGGGAAAAAAAGCCGGCGGGCCGGTGGGCAGCGGGCGCGACATGTCGAGCTTTGCCATTTCGCTTGGCGACGAGGCCGCCTCGCACTCGGGCGCCCTGCTCAAAATGCTCATGCCGCTGGCCGAGCGGGGCATCAACCTGTCCAAGGTCGAGTCGCGCCCGAGCAAGAAGCGTCCGTGGGACTATTACTTTTTCATCGATGTGACCGGCCACTATGACGATGCGAACATGAAGGCCGCGCTGGCCGAGCTGAAAAAGTTCTGTCCGCTGGTGAAATGGCTCGGAAGCTATCCGATCGCGGGATAACTATTGTAGGTCGGATTTTACGCCCGACATATCGGGGATAAACCCCGACCTACAAACAAACTCAAACTCAGGCCACAACCGAGGTGCGGCCGGGTTTCAGCCCGGAAATGAATCCGGTCCAGGCTCGGCACCAGTTCGCCCGTTCCTTCGAGGGTGGATGTCCCTGCGGCCGGGCAAAATTCGTAGTCGTGGATTCGAGGTCAAAACCGGGATCCTGCACGTTGATCAAGATCGGAGCCAGGACTGAGGCGAGGGATTTTGCCTCTTCCATGTTCCCGCGTTTTGAAAGGATTGAAATTTCCTGAAAGCCTTGGGAGAGCAGGGCTGCCATCGTATCTTTTTTATCTGGGGTCAGGGCGTCGATGTGCATGGGACGGTGAGTGTATGTACTATGATGGACGCATGGCGACACGCGAAATTCCCCTCATTGCAGAGAAAAACACCCTAAAGTACATCCAGCCCGATACAGTATCGTAACCTAGTTGCTACATATGTAATAATCCTAATACAGGCGCGCTATAGTTAAGCGTGCCTGCAATATGAAGTTGGAAAAATTTCGATGATATACCCTAGGCCAAAAGATACTGCCATTGGTTTTCCCGCGCGGCGCGGGCGGCCTTGAGCGCGCCCAAGGCGACGTAGCGTTTGTAATCCTGGCCGGCCAGCCGGACCTTGGGCGATTCAAAGCTGTCGTCCGCCAGTTTTTTCTGGAGGACCGTATCGATGCCTTTGATCTGCGAGCCACCGCCGGTGATGATGATATTCTGCAGCAGGGTGACGATGCCGTCGGACGAGGCCCGCCCGATCAACGTGGTGAGCGCCGGATAAATTTTATCGATGAGCTCGTTGCAGGCCCGGCCGATGACTTCGCCGAGCTCGAGCGTGTGCGATTTTCCGCCCATGATGACCTTCACGTCGATGGGTTTGCGGATGGTGCCGACGTACGCGTAGTTCTCCTTGATTTCGCGGATGCGCAGATGCGTGAGGCCGTTGTTGGGATAAACCCGGTCGATATCCTGCCGCATGAGGTCGTCGATGGCGTCACCGGCAAAACCGATGCTGATCTGGTCGTCGGGCGTGGGGAAGTAGCCCTGCACCAGGCAGAGGTCGCTGGTGCCGCCGCCGATGTCGATGAAGAGGGAGTTGGTCACCGGATCGACGTAGCCGGGCTGGCCCAGGCGCGCGTCATCGCGGTAGCCAAGCGCGGCCAGGAACGGCTCGGGGATCAGCAGGATGCGGTCAAAAATGCCGGTGGCGCACTGGCGGATGTCTTCGCGGGCCTGCTCATCGGCATTGGCCGGGATGCCGACGACGGCGCGAATCTCGGCGTTGCCGCCCGGGTCGGCCAGGGCGCGGATGTGCTGGAGAAAATCGCGCGCGGCGTCGCGATGCTTGATGACGCCGCGGTCGAGCGGCGCCACGAGGTTTACGTGCAGGACGTTGCGGAGCGCATCGTCGCCGTAAAGGATGCTGGCATTGCCGGCGATGATACCGTCCACGATGCCGTCGCGCACGTAACCCACCACGGAGGAAACGATTTTACTGGTGGCGATGTCGCCCGATCCGGGCGGGCCGGTGAGAATGCACGATTTGTTGGTGCCGAGGTCAAAACCGACAAGGATGCTTTTGCGATCGGTGCGGCGGGTGGGGGTGGCCGTCGCGGTGGCGGCGGAACCCGAGGAAGACAGGGTGACTTTTTCTGCTTTTTCAGCAGACTTTTCCATGGCGACAGTGCTCATTTTTATAATGGATTGAGGGTTGGACCGAGGTTGGCTGGAGAATAAAGATCAGATGGCATGGCCGCGGGTGGTGCGTTCCTGCGCCAGCATGCCTTCGATCAGGTCGGCGATGCCGAGCGGCTGGTCGCTGGTAGCAGGACGTTGGGAGCTGCGAGCCGCCGGGGCGTGGGCGCGAGCCGGGTCAGGTGCGGCCGCGGCAAGATGCTCGGTGAGAAGCGGTCCGAGAACCTCGGCCAACATGAGCGCTTCGATCACACGCTTTTGCTCGGCCAAAAATATCTCCTGCAATGCCTCCTCGCTGAAATCGGCGGAAACCTGGTTGTGCAGAACAGCTTCAAGGCGATTGGCCTGGGCGATTTGCCCGCGCGTGCGACAGAGACAGATTTGCCGGCAGAGTCGGGCGATGCTTTCATCACGCGGCCCGGTTTTTTCCGGTAATTGAACGGTCGATTCGATCAAGTGCGTCGCGCTAGACCGGCGAATGTCGCCCCGGTTCGAAAAAATCTTTTCTAACGGACCGGTGCAGACTGGTGCAGCTTGACGTAGGAGTAGAACGCGAACACGCAGAGGGCAAAAAGCACGAGTCCGGCCACGAAGGTCCAAATGCAGCCCCATTTGGCCTTGGCGAGGTTGGAGCGGGATTCGTCCTCCAGGGATTCGATCAATTCACCCACCTCGCCGCCATCGGCCGGGGGCGTGGCCGGCGGGATTGGCCCGGCGGGCACGGATTGCAGGTTTTGAGCCGCGGGCAGGGAAGTGGCCTGGCCGGAGGCGGCGGCGATCTCCCGGTCGAGAAAGGTCAGCTGTTCCTGCACGAGGGCGCGCTGGCGGCGGAGCTCCTGTAAACGGTCATCGGGCGATGGCATAAAAAAACGCAGCCCGGTTTAGGCTGCGTTGGAAAGGCAAAAATTTTCGCCGATCAGACGATATTCACTTTGCGGTGCGGCTTGTCGAATTGCACGGTGCCGTCTTTCAACGCGAAAAGCGTGAAATCACGGCCGATGCCGACGCCGGCGCCGGGGTGGTGCTTGGTGCCGCGCTGGCGGATGATAATGTTGCCGGCAATGACGGCCTGGCCGCCAAATTTTTTAATGCCGAGCCGCTTGGAGTGGCTCTCGCGGCCGTTGCTGGTGGTGGACTGACCTTTCTTG
>DATMLS010000043.1:0-14630 GCA_035569995.1 Opitutaceae bacterium
CGCGCAGCTCGTGCGCGACATGAACCTCTCGTTGATTTTCATCGCCCACGATCTCTCGGTGGTAAAGCACATTTCCGACCGCATCGCGGTGATGTACCTCGGGAAAATTGTCGAACTCGGGCCGGCCGCCGATGTGATCGAGCGCCCGCGCCATCCGTACACCCGCGCGCTGGTCAGCGCCATTCCCACGCCCGACCCCGATGCCGAACGCGCGCGCCAGCGCATCATGCTGCCCGGCGACCCGCCCTCGCCGATCAATCCGCCTGCCGGCTGCGCATTCCATCCGCGCTGTCAATATGCCCAGGAGAAATGCAAGGCGGCCATTCCGCCACTCATGCCCGCCGGTCCCAACCGCGAAGCCGCCTGCGTGCGGCTGGGGGAAATTTAGCCTTCTCCTCTGAGCCTAGCTCATCTTAGTTCGGCCAACGAATGATCTCCTACAACGTTTTCTTCACTCCTCGATCCGGCATAGAAGATCAGCGCGTAATCGCATTGGCGCACGAATTTCTTGCGAAGCTAAAAACCGAAAAGAAAATCAGGGGCTATAGGATTCTGCGGGTCACAAATCCCGCGAGTTTTTCCGATTTGCCACAGTTTCAAGCCATCATCGACTACGAGTCGCAGCAAGAACTCGACGATTCAATGGCGTTCATGCGCCAAGCTCAAAAGATAAAAGAAGGCGCTCACGGTGAGCTCATCGAGCTGGTCACGAATTTCAAGGTAAGCTTCACCGTTGATGTTTAAATGGCTAGCGCCGCGGGCGGTTGGGGGCAACCGCCCCTACCTTTGAAAACATTCAGCAAGTAAATCAGTCGCCGTCTCGCGCTTCGCTCGCTTCACTCAAAAATTCTTTCAGTGCCGCGAGGAGTTCGTCCTTCGGACGGCTTTTTAGCAAAAACCCGGATGCGCCCAGGCGCTGGCATTCGAGCACGGTTTCCCTTTCGTTCAGCGACGTGACGATGACAACCATCGCTTCGGGATCCGTTTTCATGATCAGGGCCAGTATTTCCAGGCCCGTCGGTCCGGGCATGCTCAAATCGAGCAGGGTGATCGTGGGCTTGTGCTGAAAATAGGCCTCCAGGCCTTCCGGCCCGGTGGCCGCTTCCCATACTTCGCCCACACCCGCCACTTGGAGCAGGGTGCGTAAAAACACCCGCACATGCTGTTCATCATCGATGATAAGCGCAGACGGAGTTTCGGCCATGCCGAATGTTCTGCGCATTCGCGCTGCAAACTCAAGCCTGCAGAGGATTTGTAGCTACCAGCTACAAATCCTCACTCCACCTGCAAAATATAGCCGCGCAGATACTCGCTCTCAGGCATGGTCACGAGGACGGGGTGGTCGGCCGGCTGATGGCAGAACTCGAGCACGCGCGCCTTGCGCTTGGCATCGGCCGCGGCGCCGGCCAGCACGTCGCGCAGCTCGGCATCGTGCATGTGATAGGAGCACGTATAAGTGGCCAGCACGCCGCCGGGCGCGAGCCGCTGCAAGGCCCGCAAATTGATTTCCTTGTATCCGCGCAACGCCCCGGCCAGCGCGCTCTTGGATTTCGCGAACGGCGGCGGATCGAGAATGATCACGTCCCACAACGGCTCCTTCTCACGCGCCGGGTCATTGAACCAGTCAAACACGTTGGCCGCGGCAAACTCCACGCGCAGTCCGTTGCGCTCGGCATTGCGTCGGGCCGCGGCAATGGCGTCTTCCGCACTGTCGAGCCCGAGCACGTGCGCCGCGCCCGCCCTCGCGGCATTCAGCGCGAACGGCCCCTGGTTGCAAAATGCGTCGAGCACGCTTTTGCCCAAGCCATATTTCGCCACCGCCGCGTGCTGGGCCCGCTGGTCGAGGTAAAATCCCGTTTTCTGTCCGCCCTGCAGATCCAGCCAGTAGTCCAGCCCGTCGATATTCACCCATCGCGGCTCCCAGGCGCGTCCCGAATGGGTGCGTACTTCGAGCGGCAGCCCCTCGAGTCGGCGGATCGGCGCGTCGTTGCGAAAAATAATTTCCGCCGGCTTCAGCAACTCCGCGAGCAACCCGCCGAGCAAGGCCTCGCACTTCGCCATCGCCAGCGTCTGCGTTTGCACCACGAGCACGTCGCCAAATTGGTCCACCACCACGCCCGGCAAATCGTCCGACTCGCTCCAAACGAGTCTCCTCGCATTAGTAGTTGATAGTTGGAAATTGGTCTTTGGGTCTCCGGAGTTGGATGTTGGATGTTGAACGTTGGGCGTTGAATGTTCGCGCGCTCTGCGCGCAATTGCCTTCTCCAGGCGGCCGCGCAGCCATGCCGCGTCCAATTCCACGCGTTCGCGACCCAGCCGCCGCCAGACGATCTGTGAACGCGAATTGTAGATGCCCGTCCCCAGCAGCCGCCCGTTGCGGTCACGACACTCGACCACCCCGCCATCGTGCTCCGCCGGCAGCAGCGCCTCGACTTCGTTGGCAAAGACCCACGGATGTCCCGTGAGCACGCGCGCGTTGGCGTTGGGCTTGAGTTTCAGTGAGAGAGACACACCCAATTCCTTGAACGCCCAACATCCAACATTCAACACCCAACATCGAAGTCATAGGAGCCTGCTTGCAGGCGACCCTTTGTCGTTAATCTTTCAAGATCGCCTGCAAGCAGGCTCCTACACTTTGAGGCGAACCTATGGGGTGAGATTATTTGCAGTGATCGTGCAACCGGCCGGCGTGGCGTTCTCGTCGAGATTCCACGTGTCCAGGCTGGTTACTGCGGTACGGAAGGCATAGTTGAGGCCCACCGTCAGTTCGGAACCGCCAGGTGGGGTCACATAAACCGAGTACGTGTTTGCGGCGACGTTTACGACCATGCGGAAATGATACGTTCCGCCGGCCGAATAATTGATGGCTGAAGCTGCGGCATAGGCTGTGCCGTTATAGGCGTCGATTTGACCCGTGGGATTGAAGCGCGCGATGCAGGCAATGCCGGTGTAGCCCGTGGCGGCGCCCTTGGACAATCCGACCACGGCGTTTTCCGGCGAAGCGGAAGGAGTGCCGTCAAACGTCGCAGTGAAAGTTCCCGTCTGGGCGGAGGTCAAGGCCAGCGCATGGAATCCATCGCCCGAAGAGCCGGTCAGGGACCGGTTCACCGCACCGATGGTATAAGTCGCAGAGGTGACTGCGCTGTCCGTCATTCCGCTCTTATATGCAATGGCATTGAGTGTAGTCGTGGTGCTGATACTGACAGGGCTCGAGTAAAGTGTGCCTACTGTCTCCGAAGGCGCGCTGCCGTCGGTGGTATAGCGGATGGATGCACCGCTGGTCGTGGTGGAAATCGTCACGGTCTGCGCGCTCGAGAAAGTACCGCCGCCCGGGTTGAAGGTCGGTGCGGCCACCGTGCCGCCACCGGTGCTGATCGTGTACGTGGCGGATGTAACCGCACTGTCGGTAAAGCCGCTCTCGTAGGCCAGGGCCTTGAGCGTGGCCGTGCTGCCGATGCTGACCGGGCCCGAGTAAAGCGTGCCTGCCGTTTCCGAAGGCGTGCTGCCATCGGTGGTATAACGGATGGATGCACCACTGGTCGTGGTGGAGATAGTAACGGTCTGGGCGCTCGAGTAACTACCGCCACCGGGATTGAACGTCGGTGCAGACACAGGAGTGATCGAAGCGCTGGCCAGCTTGGCCACCTGGTTTCCTGCTTCCAAAAACAATCCGACCCCGAAGTCAGCCGTGCTACTGTAAGTTGTCGGCTGGCTGGAACTCGGTTGCGTGCCCTGTCCCTGCACATAGCCGAGGAAGCCATTCGAGTGCACGGCGGTGGCAACCATTCCGTTCCAGGCCTTGGTCACGGCCGGCAGGTAGGTCGCTGAACTGAGGGCGCCGGCATTGATGCCCCAAGCCAGTCCGTAAGTGAAGCCGGACGTGCCCGAGGTTTCGGGTGTGGGATACTGCGACGGATTCAGCAAATTCGCGTACCAGAACCCGTCGCTCTGTTGCAGGGTGATCAGCTTGGCCGCCATCGCCTGGAACGTGCCGAGATAGTCGGAATAATGAGGGTCGTTGGTGGGAAGTGTTTCCAGCACCTTGGCGAGGGCGACAAAGGCCCACGCGTTGCCCCGGGACCAATAAATATTGGTGTTTAAAAAGGTGGCGTCGCGCGACCAGAGATGCTCCGTCGTGTTATAAAGTCCCGGTCCGCCCAGCGAGGTTTTCGTGTAATTATACTCCGAAAACATTTTCGCCGAGTAGGTGGTACTGTTGTTGATCTGGCCGAGCTCGGCAAAAACCGGCATGGCCATGTTGAGGGCGTCGACCCACGTCCAATCTTTGGAGCTCGAGCTATTGACGATGCTTTTCACGTCTGCCGTGATATTGGTCAGGTCGGAAGCAGTGCCGGAAAGTTGGTACAGCCGCACATAGACTTCGCCGGCCGCCTGGTAGTTGGCATCACGGGTGGTGTTGCCGTTGACCAAACTATAGCTGTGGGCGCTCGCCCAAGCCTGGGCATAGCTCAAATAATTGCTGTTCCCCGTGGCGGCGTAGGCGTCCATGTCGCCGATCATGTAAACTGCGCCGTCCCAGGTGTTGTTGATGGAGCCGGCAGAATTATTCTGGGTCCAGTAATTGTTCACGCTGCTGATCGTCGATAAAATGGCCGCCTTGGACGGCAATTGGGCGAAAGCATGAAGTGAAAAAACCGAAACAAGGGCACTGGCCAAAAGCCAACGCCGGAAGACGCGGGAACGTAGGTACATGGAATATATGGGTAGAACGAATCCACCAAATTAATGGATCCGCAGAAACATGGGGGCTAACCGGGACAAACGGGGTCTGAGAACAATTAAGGTTCAATCCTCAAAACAAGACGGAGCCACCGCAAATACACGGTCGTTTTTATCGTTAAACCAAACGCGCCGTTGTAATAAAATTTCCTCGCCCCGTGGCAATACCGTCTTTGCGCCACCAAAAGACCGCAAAGATAAATCTTTCGCCCGCGCCCCGCGCCGCTTTCAATCCCATGTTACGCATGTCGCCCGCCACTGAAATCGCCCGCCGTCGCACCTTCGCCATTATCTCGCACCCCGATGCGGGCAAGACCACGCTCACGGAAAAATTCCTGCTCTACGGCAACGCCGTGCACCTCGCCGGCGCCGTCAAGGACCGCAAGAACCAGCGCGCCACCCGCTCCGACTGGATGGAACTCGAGCGCCAGCGCGGCATTTCCGTCAGCTCCACCGTGCTCCAGTTCGATTATGCCGGCTTCGCCGTCAACCTGCTCGACACGCCCGGCCACAAGGACTTTTCCGAGGACACCTACCGCGTCCTCACCGCCGTGGACGCCGTGCTCATGGTGATCGATGCCGCCAAAGGCATCGAAACGCAAACGCGCAAGCTCTTCGAAGTCTGCCGCCGCCGCGGCGTGCCCATCTTCACCTTCATGAACAAGTGCGACCGGCCCACGCTCAACCCGATCGCGTTGCTCGATGAACTCGAGTCCGTCCTTGGCCTGCAGTCCTCGCCCGCCGTCTGGCCGCTCGGCAATGGCCCCTCGTTCCGCGGCGTCTTCGACCGCCGCACGCGCCAGGTACATCTCTTCGAGCGTGTGCCCGGCGGTTCCTATCAGGCACCCGTGCAAGTCACCACGCTCGACGACCCATTGGTGCGCGAGAAACTCGACGACGTCACCTTTGCCGAGGTCACCGAGCAGCTCGCGATGCTCGACGGCGCCGGCCATCCGTTTGACCCCGCGGCCGTCCACGCCGGCCAGCAGACGCCCGTCTATTTCGGCTCCGCCGTGAACAACTTCGGTGTCCAACTCATGCTCGACGGTTTTTTGCGCGATTCCGTGCCCCCACAGCCGCGGAGAAACGCCGCGGCGGCGAAATCACAAACGACAAGCGCCAAATCACAAAAAAATTCGAATAGCGAAAATGTCCCCGTTTCAGGTTCTGATGCTCTCAGCTCTCAGCTCTCGACTCTCGACTCGGGCGTAGTTCCTGTGAACTACGCTAAGTTCTCCGCCTTTATCTTCAAAATCCAGGCCAACATGGATCCCAAACACCGCGACCGCATCGCGTTCATGCGCGTGTGCTCGGGCCAGTTCTCCCGCGACATGACCGTGCTACACCCGCGCACTGGCCGCAACGTGCGCCTCTCCTCGTCGCACAAGCTGTTCGGGCAGGAACGCTCGACGGTGGACGAAGCCTGGCCCGGCGATGTCATCGGCCTCGTCGGCCACGACAGCTTCGGCATCGGCGACACCCTCACCGAGGATTCCGGCATCGTCTTCGACGAAATCCCGCGCTTCCCGCCCGAGGTTTTCGCCTTTCTCTTCAACCCGAATTCCGCCGACGCGAAGAAATACCGCGCCGGCCTCGAGCAGCTCCTGCAGGAAGGCGTCGTACAAAGTTTTGCCCCGCGCCATGCCCCGCCCGGCTCGACCCTGCTCGCCGCGGTCGGCCCGCTGCAGTTCGAAGTCGTGCAATACCGCCTGAAAAGCGAATACGGCGCCGACTCGAAACTCGAGACCGCGCCATGGCAAATCCTGAAATGGCTCTCGCCGCACCCTTCGCTCAAAAATCCGTCATCGCTCATCCTGGCCAGCGGCGTGAGCCTCGGCACCGATACGCATGAGCGTCCGGTCGTGTTCTTTCCGAACGATTGGACCCTCCGCTATTTCATCGAGAAAAACCCGGAACTTAAGTTGCACGATTTGCCGCCGGACCTTGGCAAATAAATCCGGGTCTAATCAATGTCCGATGCTGAAAGTCATCCATTTCCAGTCTCCCGCCGAGTTTCGCCGCTGGCTTGAGCACAATCACGCCTCAACCACCGAGATTTGGGTGGGTTTTTACCGGAAGGATTTGTGCCAAGGCGGGCTCACCTACGCGGAAGCGCTCGATGAGGCGCTCTGCTTTGGCTGGATTGATGGCATCCGCAAGAAAGTTGACGCTGCCAGCTACACCAATCGTTTCACCCCGCGGAAATCCGGCAGCATCTGGAGCCTGATCAACATCGGCCATGTCGGGCGGCTCACCGCCGCCGGCAAAATGCACCCGTCCGGCCTGAAAGCCTTTGCCGCCCGGCTGGCCCACCGGACCGGCGTCTATTCCTTCGAGCAAAAATCTCACAAGTTTCCTGCCGCCTACGAAAAAAAATTCCGCTCCAACCGGAAGGCTTGGGCCTTTTTCACCGTGCAGGCTCCCTGGTACCAGCGCACCGCCATCCATAAGGTGGTCAGCCCGAAACAGGAAACCACGCGGCTTCGCTGGCTCAATCTCCTCATGGCCGACTCTGCCCGGGGCAAGCGGCTCGATACCCTCACCAGCCCGGCGAAGCGTCCGGCTGCGAAATAAATTTTCGCCTTCGCGCGCTTTCTGCTCGCGCCTCACCTAAAAAATTTTCTTTTTCGCGCATGCGTCTCCCGCAGTTCTCTTTTTTTGTTTCAATTTTGCTTTTTGCCGCGGCCTCCACGGCCTCGGCCAAGACCGAGGTCGTCCGCGCCTACAAGGGCGCCATCGTGATGGACGCCGCCTCCGGGCGGGTGCTCTTCGAGGACCGGGCCGATGAAGTCGGCCCGCCGGCCAGCGTGACCAAGCTCATGACGTTTCTCGTCGTGCATGACTGCATCGCCCGCGGCGAGCTCACGCTGCAGACACCCGTCACCATGACCCGGGAGGATGCCAGGGTCGCCATGCTGGGGGACAGCACCAACGTCAAATTGAAGGAAGGCGAAGTTTTCCCCATCGAAGAGCTGTTCTACGCGATCATGATTCAATCCGCGAACGACGCCGCCAACTCCCTCACCCACGCCGCCGCCGGCTCGCGCGCGGCCTTTATCGAGCGCATGAACGCCCGGGCTCTCGAACTCGGCATGCTGCACACCACGTTCCACTCGCCCAACGGCCTGCCGCCCGAACGCGGCCAGTTGCCCGATCATACGACACCACGCGATCTCGCCATTCTCAGTCGTTACCTGCTGCTGCATACCGACATTCTGCGTTACACCTCCGTGCGTGCCCGTCCCTTCGGCACCGGCGTGCGCCTGCAAACGGTCGCGATGACCAACCATAATCACCTTCTTGGCCGCATCGCCGGCTGCGATGGCCTCAAGACCGGCTTCACCAACGGGGCCGGATTCTGCCTCGCCGCCACCGCCCAGCGCGACGGCCATCGTGTCATCGCCGTCATCATGGGCTCCTCCGAGGCGAAATTGCGCGACCTTAAAATGGCCGAGCTCATCGAAAAAGGCTTCGCGCTGATGCCGGTCGGTTCAATTTTCCAGCGGAGTGCGCCGCCCGCGACGCAGCCGCCGCCTGCGACCAGCACCGCTCCAGCCGGCAAATCATCCACGAGCCCGACGGTTCCGTCCGTGCCTTCGCCAACTTCGGCTCCCTCGCCCGTCGCACCCGCTCCACTTCCGCCCGGGCAGAAAACTTCCTCCACGAGCCACGTCTCCCTCCGGCTTTCGCTTCCAGCGACCACCGAGTAAAACTGATCGCAATTTTCACCGTAGGTCGGGCTCTTGTCCCGCCGTAGCTTTAGCGAAGGCGGATTACGCCCGACATTCGCCTTCGCCCCGTTCGACCGGCTCAGGGCTACGACGAACACGTGTCGGGGATAAACCCCGACCTACAAGGATGGATGCCGTGCCGTATCACGCCAGTCCCAGCGACTCCAGGACTACGATCAAAATTCCGAGCACAATAAAAAGCCCGCTGAGCAAGCCGGCCTCATAACGCTCGAAGCTTTTGAGCTGGAATTTTTCGAATCCGCACAGCGTCAGCCAGGTAAACAACATCATGGCCGCCAGCGTGGCCACGGCCAGGATCGCGCTGAGCACAAAGAATCCCTCCCAGCCGAATTTCACGCCCGAGAGGTAAACCGGCAAAAACGCCTCGCAGGGCGAAAGAGTGAGCATGATGAACAACCCGCCGATGGCGGTCCAATCGCTGGTGCCCTTGGCGGCGAGCGTGCTGTCTTTCAGCTCCTCGTCCCAATGGGTGTGGTCGTGTTCGTGACCGCAATGCTCGGACGCATGATGGTGCCCGCCGAGTGGATGATGATGGCAAATGCCGCCGCCGCGCCACTGGCGCCAGCCGAAATACAGGCCGATCGTGACCAACAAACCTCCGATCACCCAAGGGAAAAACCGGCCCGTTTTTTCATCGAGTTGGAATCCAAACCACGCGATTGCCAGTCCCAGCAGGGTATTCGTCAGGATATGCCCGGTGCCGGCGAAAAACGCGACGGCGAGCGTTTTCGCCCGGCTCCAGCCGCGCGTCCGACCCACGAGCACGAACGGCAGCCAGTGCGTTGGGATGGTGGCGTGGCCGAAGGCCGCGACGAAACCGGTTGCAGCGAGTGTCACCAGGACGGTGGAATTCATGAATCGAGGGTGAAACAGTGAGCTATCGTTGGCTTGGGCCCGGCTGTCGAATGCGAACTCTATCAAAGTCGTCAAGAGGCTGATGCAGCAATTCGTGGTTGGAAACCGAATAGGTATCAGGTGCCAAGTTCCAGGTATCAGGATTCAGCATTGGACGTTCAAGGAGCTGACTTGAATCTTGATACTTGGAACTTGCCACTTGTTACTTGTTCTTGTCACGCCATGCCACCCGACGTCGCCGCCGTTAAAACCTACCTGCTCTCGTTGCAGGACAGCATCTGCGCCGCATTCGAGGCGGAAGATGGCGGCGCGCGTTTTCGCGAGGATGCCTGGCAACGTCCCGAAGGCGGCGGCGGGCGCACGCGCGTGCTGGCCGGCGGCGCGGTCTTTGAAAAAGCCGGCGTAAACTTTTCCCATGTGCACGGTGCCGCGCTGCCACCCTCCGCCACCGCGCACCGGCCCGGCATCGCCGGACAGCCTTACGAGGCGCTCGGCCTTTCCATCGTCGCGCATCCGCGCAATCCCTACGTGCCCACCAGCCACGCCAACGTCCGCTTTTTCATCGCGGGTGGCACCAATCCTCTCGCCTCTGGCCCCTCGCCTCTCGCCACCGGCGCGGCGCCAGCCGCGCCGGTGTGGTGGTTCGGCGGCGGTTTCGACCTCACGCCGTATTACGGTTTCGAGGAGGACGCCGTCCACTGGCATCGCACCGCGCAGGCCGCCCTCTCGTCCTTCGGTCCCACGCTCCACCCATGCTTCAAAAAATGGTGCGACGATTATTTTTTCCTCAAGCACCGCGGCGAGCCGCGCGGCATCGGCGGGCTGTTTTTTGACGATTTCAACGAGCTCGGTTTTGAGCGCAGCTTCGCGCTCACCCGCAGCGTCGGCGACGCGTACCTCGCCGCCTATCGTCCGATTGTCGCCCGCCGCAAAGCCATGCCCTTCGGCGAACGCGAGCGGCAGTTCCAACTTTACCGGCGCAGCCGGTACGTCGAGTTCAACCTCGTGCATGACCGCGGCACGCTCTTCGGCCTCCAAAGCGGCGGACGCACCGAGTCGATCCTGATGAGCCTGCCGCCGCTCGTGCGCTGGGATTACGACTGGCACCCCGAGCCCGGCTCGCCCGAGGCGCGGCTCTACGACGTTTTTCTCAAACCCCGCGATTGGGCTTCGTCGACTGCCTCTCCGCTCTCGACTACCGGCTCTTGACTTATCCGATGAACAGCCGCGAACGCTTTTTGACCGCCTGCGCCTGCCAGCCGCTCGACCGCCCGCCAGTCTGGCTCATGCGCCAGGCCGGACGCTATTTGCCCGAATACCGCGCGCTGAAGGAAAAACATTCCTTCCTCAAGATGGTCCGCACGCCCGCGCTCGCCACGGAGGTCACGCTTCAGCCGCTGCGCCGTTTTGCCTTCGACGCCGCGATTTTGTTTTCCGACATCCTCGTCGTGCCCGAGGCGCTCGGCCAGGGCTACCGCTTCCGCGACGAAGGCGGCATCGCCATGGACTTCGCCCTCACCTCGCGCGCCGACATCGACCGCCTCGCCCCCGCCGCCGCCATCCCGGAAAAACTCGCCTACGTCGCCGATGCGCTCGCGCTGCTGAAAACAGAACTGGCCGGCCGCACCGCCCTGCTCGGCTTCGGCGGCGCGCCCTGGACGCTCGCCTGTTACATGCTCGAAGGCGGCGGTTCTGACACCTTTTCGCGCGCCAGGGATTTTTTCCGCACCAACCGCGTCGCGTTCGACGCGCTCATGGAAAAACTCACCGCCGCGCTCATCGAATATTTCCGGCTGCAGATTCGCTCCGGCGCCGATGCCATCCAGATTTTCGACTCGTGGGGCGGCCTGCTCGCCGGCGCCGATTACGAGGCCGCCTCGCTGCGCTGGATTCGCGAAATCATCGCTGCGCTGCCGAGCGAATTCCCCGTCATTCTTTTTGCGAAAGGCGCCGGCGCCCAGCTTGCCGCGCAAAGCGCCACCGGCGCGCGCGTGCTCAGCCTCGACTGGACCATGGATTTGCGCGCCGTCCGCGAGCAGTTGCCCGGCCATATCGCCCTGCAAGGCAACCTCGATCCACAGTTGCTCACCACCACACCCGACGGCGTGCGCACCGCGACGACGCGTGTGCTCGAATCGTTGCGTGGGACATCCGGCCACATCTTCAACCTCGGCCACGGCCTTACGCCCGAGGCGCGCATCGATTGCGTCGCGGCACTCGTTGAAACCGTGACCACATGGAAATGAGAGACGGAAAAGTCGCAACACGGACAATGAACGACCTTGGCGCGGTAGCGCCGGTAGGGCGGATTATCCCTAATCCGCCGTGTTTGATTTTAACCGCGTCCAATCGGCGCGTTAAGGATAACGCGCCCTACCCGCGCTGCCGCGCGAAACCATACCACACCCCCTGTGACTAATCCCAACTCCAAGCGCATCGCCATCATTGGCGGCGGCATCACCGGCCTGACCGCCGCCTGGCGTTTGCACACCCGCGGCCATCGCGTGCGGCTGTTCGAGACGAGCGACCGGTTCGGCGGCGCCGTGCGCAGCGAGCGCATCGACGACTGGCTCGTGGAAGCGGGCCCAAATTCGCTGCACTTGAATTCACCCGAGATCGCCGCCGTGTTGGGCGAACTCAGCCTCGAGTCGAAAACCCTCGCCGCCAATCCCGCCGCCAAAAACCGCTACATTGTCCGCCGTGGCCGCCTGTGTCCCGTGCCGGTTTCCTCGCCCTCGCTGCTCACCTCGCGGCTGTTTTCCATTCCCGCCAAGCTGCGCATCCTCGCTGAACTCCTCGCCCGGCCCCGCCGGCGCACCGATGACCTCAGCCTGGCGGCATTTGTGCGCGAACACTTCGGCCAGGAATTTGTCGATTACCTGCTCGATCCGTTCATCTCGGGCATTTACGCGGGCGACCCGGAAAAGCTTTCCGCCTGTCATGCCTTTCCGCAACTGGGGGTGCTTGAACACACCTATGGTTCGCTCCTGCGCGGATACGTCACGCTTGCCCGCGAACGCCGGGCGCGCGGCGAACCGCCACAACAACTCATTTCATTCGCCGAGGGCCTGCAAACGCTCACGGACGCTTTCGCCCTCGCCCTGCCATCCCACACCGTCGAGCGGCGGGTAAAAATCGATCCCCTGCTTCCCGGACCGCCCTGGGAAATCACCTGGCACCGCGACGGCGGCGCGCAGACGGAAGAATTTGACGCGATCATTCTCACCCTGCCCGCGGCTGCGCTCGCCGCGCTGCACGTGGCGGACCAACAACCGTTGGCGGTGCTCGCCGGGATCGAACATCCGCCGGTGGCGTCGCTCTTTCTCGGTTTCCGCCGCGAAGACCTTACGCATCCGCTCGATGGCTTCGGCTTGCTGGCGCCGGCCCGCGAACGTCGCAGGCTGCTCGGCGCGATTTTTTCGTCGTCGCTTTTTCCCGAGCGTGCACCGGCGGGTCATGTGGCGATAACCGTCCTTGCCGGCGGCGTGCGCCAGCCGGAACTCGCACGCCTCGCACCCGACTCCCTGATCGCCACGGTCATGCCCGACTTGTGCGAATTGCTCGGCGTGCGCGCCCAGCCCGTCTTTACGCATCGCACGTTTTGGCCGCGGGCCATCCCCCAATACAACCTCGGCTATGGACGTTTTCTCGCGGCAATGACGGCCACGGAAAAAAGCCATCCCGGCCTTTTCATCGGCGGCCACGTGCGCGACGGCGTCGCCCTCGGCGCGTGCATCACCTCGGGCCTGCGCCTGGCCGAGCGGGCCACTGCATAATTGAAAAGGCTTGATGTGGGCGGGGTGCCCTCACCCCGCGAACGACCTCAGTGCGGGGTGAGGGCACCCCGCCCACATTTTAAAACAATTTCCCTTCAACCCACCGGCCTTGACTCACTGTCGGCACAGCCTAGCCTTGCCGGCTTTTCTCCGCATGGCGCTAGAACTGAAAGACACCCTGCAGCTGCCCAAGACTGACTTCCCGATGCGCGCCAACCTCGTGCAACGCGAGCCGGCCCGCCTGGCGCATTGGGAAACGCTCGGTCTCTATAACCGCATCCAGCAAAAGAACTCCGGCACGGGCAAGGTTTTCGTCCTCCACGACGGCCCGCCGTTCACCAACGGCGACGTCCACATCGGCACTGCGCTCAACAAGACGCTAAAAGACATCACCCTGCGCTACAAATCCATGCGCGGGTTCCGCACGCCCTACGTGCCCGGCTGGGACTGCCACGGCCTGCCGATCGAGCAGAAGGTCGCGCGCGACCTGCAGGAAAAAAAGCAAACCGTGACGACGGCCGAGTTGCGCGCGAAGTGCGACGAATTTTCCGAGAGCTGGATCGCGAAACAAACCGCCCAGTTCAAGCGCCTCGGCGTGCTCGCCGACTGGAAAAACGAATACAAGACCAAGGCACCCGCCTTCGAGGCCGACATCATGCGCACCTTTGCGGCGTTCATCGAGAAAGACCTCGTTTATCGCGCCAAGAAACCCGTTTATTGGTCCATTCCGTTCGAGACCGCGCTCGCCGAGGCCGAGATCGAATACAAGGACCACACTTCGATCGCCATCTGGGTGAAATTTCTCGTGCCAACCGACGAAGCGAAAAAGTTTGGCCTGCCGACGGACAAGCCGCTCAGCTTCCTCATCTGGACAACCACGCCGTGGACGATCCCCGCCAATCTCGCGATCGCGGTGAATCCAGAGGAGGAATATGCAACAGTACGTATTGGTCCTGCTGGAGATCACCACTATCTTCTTTTTTCAAAAAAACTCGCCAGCAAAGTACTCAGCGACACCAAGCTTGCTGGCCCAGTAAGTAATCCCACCAATCTTCCTCCAAATGCCATTTGGGACAGTCGTCCGAGTCCATTGATTTCAAAAGAAACTCAAGATGGTTTTCATTTTTCATGGGTCGATATTCGACTTGGAAAAAACCTGGAAAAGCTTGTTACCCGGCATCCATTCATTGATCGCGCTTCGCCGGTCGTCCTCGCTAACTATGTGACAATGGACAGCGGTACCGGCTGTGTACACACCGCGCCGGGCCACGGCATGGACGACTACCAGACAGGGTTGAAATACGGCTTGGAAATTTACTGCCCGGTCGGCGCTGACGGCAAATACCTCGACGATGGCCGCGTGCCCGCCGACCTCGTCGGCCTAACCACGCTTGAAACCGTCGAGGACCTGGAGAAAAAACGCACGTCGCCCGCCAACATCGGCGTCCTCAAGAAACTCGCCGCCACCAACACGCTGCTGGCCAAGGAAAAATTTATTCACAGCTAC
>DATMLS010000044.1:0-4558 GCA_035569995.1 Opitutaceae bacterium
GGCAATGATGAGGGTGCGCTCGAACTGGCCGAAATTTTCCGCGTTGATGCGGAAGTAGGCCTGCAGCGGGTGCGAGACCTTCACGCCGGGCGGCACGTAGATGAACGAGCCGCCGGAGAACACGGCGCTGTTGAGCGCGGAAAACTTGTTGTCGCCGGTCGGGATGACCTTGCCGAACCACTTGCGGAAAATCTCCGGGTGTTCGCGCAACGCCTCGGTGGAATTGGCGAAAATGACGCCCTGCTTCGACACGGCCTCCTTGATGTTGGAGTAGGCGGCCTCGCTGTCGAACTGGGCCTCGACGCCGGCGAGAAATTTGCGCTCCTGCTCGGGGATGCCAAGGCGCTCGAAGGTTTTCTTGATGTCGTCGGGCACCTCGTCCCACGTGCGCTTGGGCTTCTGGCCGCTCGCGAGGTAGTAGCGGATTTTGTCGAAGTTGATGTTCTCGAGGTCGCGCGTGGCCCAGTGGGTGGGCAGCGGCTTCGATTCGAAGACTTTTAGGGCGTTCCGGCGGAATTCCAGCAGCCAGGGCAGCTCCTTTTTTGCCGCGGAAATATAATCCACGGTCTTTTCGTTGAGGCCGGTGCCGGCGTCGAGTTCGTACTTTACGTCGTAGCTGAAATCGCCGACGGACTGGTCGATGCCGGCGACGGGATTGTCGGCGGTGATCGGAACTTCGAGTTCAACGGGTGGTTTCATGGCGAAATTTTCTGGTGGTGGCGGTTGGCTCAGGCTTGGGCGAGTTCTTTTTTCACCCAGTCGTAGCCCTTGGATTCGAGCTCGAGGGCGAGGGACTTGTCGCCGCTTTTGACGATGCGGCCGTCGAACATGACGTGCACGTAGTCGGGCACGATGTAGTCCAGCAGGCGCTGGTAGTGGGTGATGAGCAGCACGCCGAGGCCGGGGCCGCGCTGGTGGTTGACGCCCTCGGCCACGATGCGCAGCGCGTCGATGTCGAGGCCGGAATCGGTCTCGTCCATGAGGGCGAACTTTGGTTCGAGCATGGCCATCTGCAAAATTTCGCAGCGTTTTTTCTCGCCGCCGGAAAAGCCTTCATTGACGCCGCGCGAGGTGAACTTGCGGTCGATTTTCAGCAGGTCCATTTTCTCATAGAGCCGCTTGTAATAGGCGGTGGCGTCGAGTTCGCCGCCCTCGCCGAGGCGGGCCTGCTGCGCGGCGCGGAGAAAATTGGCGATGGAGACACCGGGAACCTCGTTCGGGTATTGGAAGGCGAGAAACAGGCCGGCCCGGGCGCGCTCGTCGGGCTCCAGCTCGAGGATCGACTTGCCGTCGAGCAGCACGTCGCCGCCGGTGATCGTGTAGTCAGGATGGCCGGCGATGGCCTTGGCCAGCGTGGACTTGCCGGTGCCGTTGGGGCCCATGACGGCGTGCACTTCGCCCTGGCTGATCGTGAGGGTGAGGCCCTTGACGATTTCTTTTTCGCCGATGGCGATGTGGAGATTTTTGATTTCGAGTTGGGACATGTGAGGAAAGTGGAGGGCAGGGGACCGGAGTGGATGAAAGTCAGCTGGCTTTGGTGCGACCGCGGAAGGAAAGCTCGATGCTGGCGGCCTCGAAGCCCTCCGGCAGCAGGTGGCGGAGGCGCGAGGTCGTCTCGGCGGGCAGGTCGATGTCGTGGATGCGGCCGGTGGATTCGTCGTGGAAATGCGCGTGCTCGCTCAAGTTTGGGCAGTAGCGCGTGGATTCGCGCTCGAAGTTGACCTGCCGCACGAGTCCGCATTGCACGAGCGTTTCAAGGCAGTTGTAAACCGTGGCCAGCGAGATGCCGGACAGGCGGGCCTTCACGCGGGAAAAAATCTCTTCGGCCGTGGGGTGGTCGCGCTTCCCGAGGATGACGCTATAAACCACTTCGCGCTGACGGGTGGCGCGAAGGCCGTTGCCGGCGAGCTTCGCGCAGAGCGCGTCGTTGGTTTGTGCAGAGGCTTTCATCGGTTGAGCAGGTTAAACAAATTGGAATGGTTCCAAGTCGCAAGTCAGAATTGGAATAATTCTAAAAGTTGCGTATCCCGTTCATGTCTCGTGCCTGAACGTCGTTGATTTAGCCGGTAGATCAGCATACTTATTTGTACAATAACTCCACCAGAATGCATCATGAAAAAAACATCCATCATCCTCGCCTTGTCCAGCTGCCTCGCCCTTTGTGCACCGTTGGTTCGTGCCGATCAACTCGATGACTTGATTTCCAGCCTGAGAAAGGGAGTCGCCGTCGATGCAGACAAACGCAAAGAAATCATCCATACGACCGGCGAGGCAGCGTTCAAGTCCTACTGTGATGGCATGGCCACGCTTTACCTCCAGGAGATTAAAACAGCCATTGTCGATCCGGACCACAACGGCGGCTGGCCCGTTCGCTCTTTTCTGACGGAAGGGGCTGACCCCTATTTGCGAGTGGGCCTCACCAAGGCGCTTCAAGATCGTTTCGAAAAGAAACCCTATTCGGTTCTGGCCTATGCCTTGGTCTGTCCTGCCCTCTATACCGGGGACGACAAGCTGGTCGACGAGGCGCAAACGTATCTCAAGGACCACGATTCATTCCTCTACAAAATGGAGCAGACCCAGATCGACTCGTATTGGCGGCCTTACATCAAGAATGTCCTGGCGAAAGAGGCCCCAGCACCAGCCGCAAAATAGGGAAGATGAATGCGGGGTGAGCCTCCTTCGCTAAAGCTACGAAGGCCAGAGGGCACCCCGCCGACACAATCAAGCCATGATGTAGCACCAGTGCCACGGCTCAAATGCGATGCCGTGGGGATTTCCACGTGGGAACGACATGCGGAACCCAAATGTTGCCGCGTGTCCCGTGAGCCAGCGAAAAGCATCAGTTTCGGCAAAGCCCTCGGTCAATGGCGTGCAACCGGGCGTAGTGAGATCGAGCGCGCAGCCCGTGTGGTGTTCGCTATAGCCCGGCGCAGCATTGACCGCGAGAATGGCCTCGATCGTTTTGCCGCGCCCAAGCTTGGCGCGAATGATTTCCACCTGGCGCTCAATGCTGCGAAAGGCGGACACGACTTGCAGCGCGATGCCGTCGGTTGCCGCCGCCCGTTGCACCTGCTCCCAAGCTTGGGCGGCGGGCGGCGTGAGCAAAAGCTCGCGTCCTTCGGCGGTCA
Source organism: Opitutaceae bacterium (assembly GCA_035569995.1). Classification (GTDB taxonomy): domain Bacteria; phylum Verrucomicrobiota; class Verrucomicrobiia; order Opitutales; family Opitutaceae; genus DASRHD01. The sequence continues at coordinate 3,129 of DATMLS010000044.1, forward strand.
CACCGATGCGAATGAGCTGGGTAGCCTCGGGTTGTGGCGAAAGCCCGCGCTGGCCGGCGTAGTCGGCCGGAATGCCTAGCTCAGCCCAGATTTGCGGCCGACGCACCCATTCGTCATTCGCCATTTTGCATTCGTCATTTGCGTGAGCGTCGGCGCGCTCACGCATGTTCCGCCAGCCAGCGCTCGACCTCGATGGCGGCCTGGCAGCCCATGCCGGCGGCGGTCACGGCCTGACGATAAACATGGTCGGCGCAATCGCCCGCGACGTAGACGCCGGGCACCTTGGTCCGGATCTGCGAGCCATTCACGGGCAGAAAATAACCATTCTCATCGACGTCGAGCGCGGCGGCAAACGGCGCGGTGTTCGGCACGTGGCCGATGGCGACGAAAATGCCTTTCACCGGCAACACCGACTCGGCGTTGCTCTTGAGATTTTTGACTTTCAGGCCGCTGACGGCGCCATGGGCAACGCCTTCGACCGAAACCGGCACGCTGTCCCACACCGGCTGGATTTTCGGGTGCGACGTGGCGCGGTCGGCCATGATCTTCGAGGCGCGCAGCGCGTCGCGGCGATGGACGAGATAAACCTTGCTGGCGAACCGCGTGAGAAAAAGCGCCTCCTCGGCCGCGCTGTCGCCGCCGCCGATGACCGCCACCTCCAGGTTGCGATAGAATGAGCCGTCGCACGTCGCGCAGGTCGTCACACCCTTGCCGCCGTAGAGTTCTTTTTCGCCGGGAATGCCGGTCATGCGCGGCGACGCGCCGGTGGAGATGATGACGCCCTTGGCGAGAATGGTGCGGCCGGCACAGATGAGCTTGCGCGGGGAAGTGGTGAAATCGACCGACTGCACCTGCGCCTGCTCGAAGCGCGCGCCGAACTTCGCCGCCTGCTTGCGCAGGTTGTCCATGAGCTGAAAGCCGTCCACGCCCTCGGGAAAGCCGGGGAAGTTTTCCACCTCGCTTGTCGTCGTGAGCTGGCCGCCGGGCAACGAGCCCTCGATCACGAGCGGCGAGAGATTGGCACGCGCAGTGTAGATGGCGGCGGTGAGGCCGGCGCAGCCGGTGCCGACGATGACGACGTTTTCAACCGTGGGAGAGGACATGAAGGGAAGAGTTCAGCTACAAGTTAGCACACTTGGAAAGGGCAAAGTAGCAAACGCGGGAAAAGAGACAGCTTGCGAATCAAATTAAACGGGCGGACGGGAAGCAAAATGCCTTGAAAAGGATTCCATTATATGCATATTTGGAAGCATGAAAACGACGGTAGATATTCCGGAAAATGACCTCGCGGAAGCTATGCGGCATGCCAAGACCAAAACCAAGACCGAGGCGGTGGCGCTTGCCGTGGCCGACTTTAACCGTCGGCATCGCATGGTCGCGTTGACCCGGCATTTCGGCACGTTCAAGGACTTCATGACCCGTGACGATCT
>DATMLS010000045.1:0-61158 GCA_035569995.1 Opitutaceae bacterium
GGTCAAGGACAAGGTTGAGGCGCACAGCCAGGGCGACCTGCGCGAAAACTTCGGTTTCAAGGCGGCCAAGGATGCCATCCGCGCCGTCGACCGCAAGATGACCGCGCTCGATCGCTTTGTCGCCCGCAACACCTTCATCGAGGTCGATCCCGCCACCTGGCTTACCAAACCGACGGACACGCTGCTCCTCGGGCACGTGGCCACGATCGCAAAACAGGACGTGGCGACGCAACGAAGCCACCGTTTCACGTTTTTCGTGACTACGCATGGCGAGACGGCGAGCGACCCCGAGTCGGGGATTGAATGCCTGCCGCACAATTCCCCCCTTGCCGCAGCGGTGCTGGGCCTGGCGGTCAATGCTCAGACCAAGGTCGCGCTCCCTGCGGGCGAGGCGATCCTGACCGTCTGTTCCATCCGCAATCCGACCCAAGCCGAACTCGATCGCCTGCTTACCGCCATTAAGCCACCCGAAATCGAAGACGATTAGCAGATGTCAGAATAGGTTTTTGGGGACAGGTCAAAAACAGATTTCGAAGTTAATCACCTGCGGTTTTTAACCACGGATGCACATTGAACCGAACCATTTTTGCTTGCCCGCGATTGTGCCCCGCCCGTAGTAATGACCGTTCTGACGGTCGCGAAGCAGACCTTACGCGCCCGGATCGTGGACTAGATTGCCCGGTAGCTCAGTGGCAGAGCAGGTGACTGTTAATCACTTGGTCGCTGGTTCGATCCCAGCCCGGGCAGCCAGTCAGTGAATGACTTAGGCTGTTTCTGCCTTTTCGGATAGAATCTACATTCCGGTTACATTCCGGTTTTTCGAGTCCTGTCCTGCCCCGCATTTTTCGCACCTTTTGCTGAATTTCGTGCGCAACATTTGGCCAATATTCTGGCTTTCCGCTCTGAAAATCAGGCGTAATGTCGCTGAAAATGCGACAGATAGCATCGGCCAGACGAGCCTTAGTTAACTAAAAGCAACGTTGCATTCATGGACGGGCAAAAATAAAAATGCCCTTCCAGCATGACGCCCGAAGCCCAGGCCAGGGAGAAGATCGACGCACAGCTCGTTGCGTGCGGCTGGGTCGTCCAGGATTACAAGGCCGTGGATTTCACCGCTGGCCATGGCATCGCCCTCCGTGAAGTCCCGCTTAAGACAGGGCCCTGCGATTACTTGCTCCTCTTGAACCGTCAGGCCGTCGGTGTGATTGAGGCCAAGAAAGAAGGCACCACGCTCTCTGTTGTTGCGGATCAGTCTGCCCGCTACGCCACCAGCGTGCCCGATTTTCTCGCTGCCGAACTCACTGGTAAACTCCCGTTTCTCTACGAATCCACCGGCGTCGAAACCTATTTCCGCGACGAGCGCGACCCTGACCCGCGTTCACGGCTCGTGTTCAGCTTTCACCGCCCTGAAACGCTCGCCGAATGGGTTACCGAGCCCGACACCCTCCGTCGTCGTCTCGCCGCACTCCCCACCGCGCATCCTCTTACCACCGCCGGTATGCGCGACTGTCAGATCGAAGCCATTGGCGGCTTGGAAAAGTCCTTCGCTGAAAACCGCCCCCGAGCACTCATCCACATGGCCACAGGTGCTGGCAAGACCTACACCGCTTGTGCCTTCACGTACCGACTCATCAAATATGCCGGTGCGCGGCGCGTCCTTTTCCTCGTGGATCGGGCCAATCTTGGTGAACAGGCCCGCGATGAGTTTGCCCGTTTTCGCACGCCAGACACCGGCCGGCTCTTCACCGAGCTCTACAACGTCCAACATCTGACCTCGTCGCACATCGACGATGTCTGCCGCGTCACCATCTGCACCATCCAGCGTCTTTACTCCATTCTGCGCGGAGAAGACCTGGCGGAAGGCGCGGACGATCTCTCCGGCGCGGAACTATCGGCGGCCCTAGGCATCACGCGCACGCGCGAGGTCGCTTACAACCCCGTCGTGCCCATCGAGAAGTTCGATTTCATCGTCACCGATGAGTGTCACCGCTCCATTTACAATCTGTGGCGTCAGGTGCTCGAATATTTCGACGGATTCCTCATCGGCCTCACTGCTACGCCCGCGCCACAGACCATCGCCTACTTCCACCAAAACCGCGTCGCTGAATACAACCACGAGCGCGCCGTCGCCGATGGCGTCAACGTCGGCTATGATGTCTATCGCATAAAGACCCGCGTCACTGAGCAGGGTGGGAAGGTGGAAAAAGGCTTTCTCATCGACCACCGCAGTAAGGCTTCCCGTGCCCAGCGCTCGGCCGTGCTTGCTGATGACCTCGACTACACACCCGTTGATCTCGATCGCTCCGTTGTCGTGCCCGATCAGATTCGCACGCTTTTGCGCACCTACCGCGACGCCGTCTTCACCGAACTTTTTCCCGGCCGCACGCTCGTGCCAAAAACCCTTATCTTCGCCAAGGACGACTCCCACGCTGAGGACATCGTCCACCTTTGCCGCGAAGTCTTTGGCCGGGGCAACGATTTTTGCAAAAAGATCACCTACCAGGCCAAACACCCTGTCACTGGCAAGCCCGCCAAGTCGAAGGAGCTCATCAAGGAGTTTTGCCTTTCCCCTACGCTCCGCATTGCGGTGACCGTGGACATGATTGCCACCGGCACAGATATCAAGCCGCTTGAAGTCCTCATCTTCCTGCGCGACGTCCGCAGCCGCGTCTATTTTGAGCAGATGAAAGGCCGCGGCACCCGCGTCCTCACGCCTACCGATCTGCAATCCGTCTCCGGTGCCGATGCCCGGGCCAAGACCCACTTCGTCATCGTCGATGCGGTTGGCGTCTGCGAGAGCGACAAGACCGAGTCCCGCCCGCTTGACCGCCAGCCCACCGTCCCGCTCAAAACCCTCCTCCAGCGTGTCCTGTTTCCCGGCGGCCGCGACGAAGACACCCTCACCACGTTGGCGGCGCGCCTCGCCAGGCTCGACCGCGAACTCGACCAAACTCAACGCCAACTGGTCGCCGCCGCTTCCGGTGGGCATACGCCCGCCACGCTGGCCGGAGCGCTTCTACGCGCCTGCGATCCTGACGCCATTGCTGAAAAGGCCGCCGGCAAAATCGGCGCCGAACCGCAGGAAATCGCATCGGAGAAATTAGAAGCCGCTCACCAGCAACTCATCACTGATGCCTGTGCGCCCTTCGACAAAGTCGCGCTGCGCAACACGCTCGACAGCCTCAAACAGGAAACCGAACAAACCCTCGACATTTACACCCCCGACGAAGTCCTCTCAGCCGGCTTCGATGCCGCTGCAAAAGCGAAAGCGGCTGGCCTCGTCCAAGCTTTCCGCGACTACATCGCCAACAAGCGCGCCGAGATTGCCGCGCTCCAGATTTTGTACAGCCGCCCCTATCGCCAACGCCTCACCGAGCCGATGCTGAAGGAGCTGGAGAAGAAATTGCGCGACAACCATGCGGCCTGGACTGAAGACCGTCTCTGGGACGCCTTCGCTGTTACTTCGCCTGTGAAGGTGAAAGGCCGCTCGCAACTCGGCCGCTTTGCCGATCTTGTCTCTCTTGTGCGTTTTGCCCTCGAACAACAACCCATTCTCGAACCGTTCGCCGATTCCGTCCAGGGTCGCTTCGATTCATGGCTTGCGCAAAAAACAAAAAACGGCACGGCCTTCACAGCCGATCAACACGCATGGCTTGAGCTTATCCGCGATCACATCGCCACGAGTCTCAGTATCGAACCCGATGATTTCGACTTCGCGCCGTTCAGCCAGCGCGGTGGCCTGGGCAAAGCTCACCAACTTTTTGGCGAGCAGCTACCCAAACTTCTCGATGAACTCAACGAGGTGCTCGCAGCTTAAACATCAAAATCCAAAATCAAGAAAAGGAGATAAACATGTCAGACCTAAATTCAGATCCTGAATTGAAAGCAATTGACCAGGTGATCCAAGCCCTCGGCTCGCTCCAGCAAGACGCTCGTGAGCGAGTCGTCAGTTACGTGTTTCAACGGCTTGGCCTTTCAACACTAAATACATTTGCCCAACCAACCCTTGAACAGCCGCCCCCACCGTCGTCGGTGACAGCGCTGCCAAGTTCGCCTCAACCTGCCGGGGGCGTGCATGATATTCGTAGCTTTAGAACCGCAAAGAGTCCAAAAACTGATAATGAAATGTCAGCTCTGGTGGCATACTACCTCAAACACCTAGCACCACCCGAAGAACGCAAGGATTCGATCGCGACTGCCGACATCGAAAAATACTTCGTTCAAGCAAATTACCCGCTTCCAAAACGACCGCGATTGACTCTGGGTAACGCGAAAAACGCGGGATACTTCGACCCGGCTGAACGTGGGTTCTTTAAATTGAATCCTGTTGGCCATAACCTAGTGGCGCACGGTCTTGGGAAAGATGGAGGCGATAGCGTGTCGAGCCGGATCAAGAAAACGAGAAAGAGTGGGTCAAAGTCAAAGAAACGGAGTTAGATGAATTTGACTCAAGACAGTTGGAGCGATCTGAACTTCAAGCTTGCAGCGCTGAAGTCCGGCTTAGCGAAATGCAGGGCCGTAAACGTGAACACGCTTCGATTAAAGGACGCTGCACAAGCGGCGATCCAACAATATTTCCGCCAATGTCGCCCGGAGGCGCAGCAGTCAGGTATCGCCGAGGCCGCGCTCGAATCTTTGGATCAAGGGTTTCAAAATTTACTGAAGTTCACCAACGGCAACAATCCTGTACGTCGCTATAAAGGTGAGTTGTCTGCGATTTTATCAGCAAAAACTTTGATTGATGCTGAGCGAGAGAAGCGGATTGGCGAATCTCAGGTGCGCAAAAACGCAACCAGCGTTTTTCTTAGCGCGCAAGAGGGGACGATTCTGAAAACGCTGGAGCAGATTGTCCCATTGGCCGCGTTATCATACCGCCAAGCCTGCATAGATCTAGCAACTCGTGACCGTATCTCGTATCGTGGTACGGCTAACGAATTGCGCGAGGCTCTCCGCGAACTGCTTGACCATTTAGCACCCGATGCAGACGTAGAAAACCAACAGGGATTCAAGTTTGAAGATGGTCAAAAGAAGCCGACTATGAAGCAGAAGGTTCGATTCATACTTCGGGCACGTGGGCTTCCGGCCACGGCTGGTGAAGCGCCCGAGAATGCGGTGTTACTGGCTGACGAAATGGTCGGCAAGTTGACCAGGTCGACTTACAACCGGTCCTCCATTTCTGCGCATGTATCGACTGCTCGCAGCGAAGTGTGCCAAATGAAAATGTATATCGACAGCGTGCTTGCCGAACTTCTTGAAATTCATCGTGAACACTGAAAGCCCCAAGATTAGCATTTGCCAACTCCCGAACGGTTGGCGTCGCGTCGCAGTGAGAGACATGGCCGACTCCATTCAATACGGCCTCACCGCGAGCGCAATCAACCGGAAGTATGGCCCACGATTTCTCCGCATCACCGATATTCAGGACGGTCGTGTTAATTGGAGCGAGGTTCCATCTTGCGACATTCCGAAAGCGGACATTCCGAAGTACCGACTGTCATCCGGCGACTTGGTGTTTGCGCGTACCGGAGCGACCACCGGAAAGAGTTTTCTCATTGGCGATTGCCCTGAAGCGGTGTTCGCGTCTTACTTGATCCGTGTTCGCGTTTCGGCAGACGTTGACTCGCGCTATCTCTCGGCATTTTTCCAAAGCCCGGATTATTGGCGGCAAATTGAGGATGGCAAACGTGGCATTGGGCAGCCAAACGTTAACGGGACGGTGCTCGGCGAAGTTCAGTTTCCCGTCGCGCCTCTCCACGAACAACGCAGGATCGTGGCGGAGATCGAAAAGCAATTCACGCGCTTGGACGCTGGAGTCGCCGCGTTGCGACGAGTGCAAGCCAATCTCAAACGCTACCGCGCCGCCGTCCTCAAAGCCGCCTGCGAAGGCCGCCTCGTTTCATCGAGCGTAAAATGGCCACGTCGGAAACTTGGCGAACTGACTTCTAAGATTGGCAGTGGCTCGACACCGCGAGGTGGCGCTGATGTCTATCGTGATGCTGGTATCCCGCTAATTCGTTCGATGAACGTTCATTCCACTGGCTTTCGCTTCGACGGACTCGCGCATATCGACGAAACTGAAGCCGAAAAACTGGATCATGTAACCGTTGAGGCAGGTGACGTATTGTTGAACATCACTGGAGCATCGATTGGACGAGTAACGACTGCTCCTGCCTCGCTTGATGGCGCCCGTGTTAATCAACACGTCTGCATAATTCGTCCAAACCAAGGACTAGTTTCTGCGTTTCTTGCGATATTCCTCGCGTCGCCAATCGAGCAAGCGCGTGTCTTGAATGTCCAAGTTGGTGCAACGCGTCAGGCGCTCACCAAATCGATGATCGTAAACTGGGAAGTTCCAGTCCCGCCCCTCGCCGAGCAAACGCGAATCGTAGCGGAAGTGGAGCGGCGCTTGAGTGTAGTGGAGGAGTTAGAAACAGTCGTGACCGCCAACCTCCAGCGCACCATTCGCCTCCGCCAGTCCATCCTTCAAGAAGCATTTACGGGAAATTTTACTTAACTTAATATGCCAATTATTCCACCAGCGATCACTATCGACAAAGGACCGTCAAGAGACGCAGAGGTCGCCGCGAGATGCCACGAGATTCAAACCGGGTTGGGCTTAGCGGAAGTCCCGGAGTTTGAACAATTGCAACGTGTAGGAATGGCGGTTCGCCTTGCTCTCCATATACGCGGACTCGCGTCAGTAAATTATGAAACGTTGAAATTGGTCGCGAACCATTATCTCAGCATTCCAGTTGGCGGCATTAAGAGCATACTCGAAGTATTGGCCGAGGTTGAATTTGTTAAGCTCCAAACAGAGGGGAAAACGATCAAAGCAGTTATTCCCAATGTCCCATACTACGAGACGCTCTATGAGACGCTCGGAACGTATGCAGCTGGAGCGAAATTCAATGAAGCAGAGCAGTTGAGCGTCGAACTCCTCAGCAGGCTCTCCAAAGCACCCGAGAAAGTTGACACTCTAATTACGCACTTTGGAGTCGAGACGAAGTTATTCAATCGCGCATTTGATCTCGGTAAACAAGGTGCTTACTTGCGGGTCCACCGAAGCCGAGGGCGCGACGTTGCGCTCAGCCCGACATACTTCTCGGAGAACTCCGAAATCTACGCCGACATGGTTTCCGGAGTTGGCTCGAAGCAGGTCAAGAAACTGATGGACGCGCTTCACAGCATGCAGGGTGTTCCGTTGTCGATAATCCAAAAGCAAAAGGAAATTGCTGGTGTGAAATTCACTGACGAAGAATTAAACCTGTTGCTTCGCCTCGCTCAAGACGGTGCGGTCAAACCGCCGAGCATCACCACGGCCCACTCCGGCGAGCAGTTCTTTTTATTCACCCCGACCCCTTCGGGGGCCGCGCTTGCTGTAACGAAGAGGGACATTTATGAAAAGGCGATGGCGATCGTGGCGGCGGTGCGCCAAGGCCAGTTCCTTGCAAGTCGCTTCGCAATTCGTTCTCCCGGAGCAGTGCTGTATAAGCTCAAAGAGAACATGAAACTCGCGAAGGCTACGACCGAAGCCTCGCAACAATATCGGAAACTCGTGGTTCATCGTGTCGCACGCTTGGTCGACCTCGGCGGCGGCTTCAGTCAGCTCCAGATAATCGACACTCTAGAGAATCGAGAGGCCCTTTCGATTGCCTACAAACTGGTTGATGCCGGAGTTGCAGTCGGCACTGAGGTCGACGAATCAGCGAGGCAAGCACTTCAGCAAGAGCACTCATTTGTGGAATCCCTCGTCGCATCTGGTGCCCTGCAACGGCGGGGCAAGGTGACGCTCACGCACGACCAACAACTTGAGATGGAAACCCTCTTCCTAAAATAAGCTTATGATGAAAGACCGTGACCAAAAGCAAAAGGCGCTGAAACTCTCAGTCGCGAACCGGTGGTTCCCTCAACTTGAGGTGGATGTCCAGCCTGGCCGAGCATTGAAGGAGCGGGCCCCGCTCGTTACTGATCTCGACGTTTTCTCTTCCATTCCCGATCAGTTTAAGGGCTTCCGCTCGGTCGTGTTCGATTGCAAAACGAAGGCAAAGGAATCACCAGTCAATCGTGCGTTGTGGTTGGCCGGTGTTCTCGAAAGGCTACAAGCAGACCAAGGTTTCTGCATCCTGAAGAAGGACCAGATTCAACTTGACCACTGTTTGATGGCGACACGCCTCAACGTTGTTCTACTGACTGAAGACGAGTTCGACCTCTACGCGAAAGTGACGTGCCCTCGCTACGGCGGTCCTCTCGGCAATGTCAGTGAGATGGATGCTTGGGAACAGCTCTTCTCAATCCCGTCCCGGTTCCCGAAACTGGATTCAGGCATCCAGTTCATTCGGTCGACATTTTGGATGGTAGATGACTCCGCTGAAGCGTGTCGAAGATGCCTCGCGTGCTTAAAAGGACTCCACCCCGAGATGGACCCGTCAAAGCCGGAACACATTGCTGTTTTTCTCGAGTTCTGCGCGGTGTTCGCGCGTTCGCTGGCGGTTGTAGTGTGCCAGATTTTCAAATCCTACATGCTTCCCGCGAAACAAACAGACCTCGCGGACGCATTACTAGTCATGCTTTACGGTGGACGCGAAGCTTACGAGCACCGGAATGAGCTTTTCAAACTAGTGAAGGGGAAAGGCACTGACCAAGTGCCGCCGGATTTGTCGCTTCCCGAGTGGGACCGCTTTCTCCAACTGGTAAGGCAATGCTTGGATGCCCCGTTCGAAATACAACATGCGCCGTTGATACTTCGGGAAGCGGCATTCTCCGCGCTACGGGGAGACACAGCGAGGGCCTTTGCGAAGACCTTGTGTGCGGAGTCACCTCAGGGTGCGCGATTTGCGCTGTTGATTCCAACATATTTGGGAAGAGCGGCAAAACTCCCGCCGGAATTCGAAAAGGCGGCAGACGAGATTCTTATACCTTTGATTCCCGTGAAATGAGCAATCCCGCCGCCCTTGTCCAGAAACCCTGGCCCCCCCCATCTTTGCCTGACGGCTACGCAGGTCACGCTGCAACCCAATCATGACCGCCCCCGCGCTAGTTCAGAAGCTATGGAATTACTGCAACATCCTGCGGGATGACGGGCTGTCTTATGGCGATTACGTCGAGCAACTTACGTTTCTGCTCTTCCTCAAGATGGCCGATGAGCAGAGCCGCGCGCCGTTCAATAAGCCGTCGCCCATCCCGAAGGGCTTCGGCTGGGATGTGCTGGTGAAGATCGATGGCGATGATCTCGAAACACACTACCGTCACACGTTGGAGGAGCTCGGCAAGCGAGCCGGGATGCTCGGAATCATTTTCCGCAAGGCGCAGAACAAAATCCAAGACCCCGCCAAACTTCGCCGCCTCATCGCCGACCTGATCGACAAGGAAGAATGGTCCTCGCTCGAAGTCGATGTGAAGGGCGACGCCTATGAGGGCTTGCTCGAAAAGAACGCTGCCGACGTTAAGGGCGGTGCTGGCCAATACTTCACGCCTCGCGCACTCATCGCAGCAATGGTGGACGTAATCGCCCCCCAGCCCGGCCAAACGATTTGCGATCCTGCCTGCGGCACTGGTGGCTTTCTCCTCGCCGCATACACGTATCTTTCCGATCCGAAAAACAACCAACTCGACCGCGCACAAAAGAAAAAGCTCAAGACCGGCACGCTTTTCGGAATCGAGCTTGTGGACAGCGTCACGCGCCTCTGCGCGATGAACATGATGCTGCACGGCATAGGCGGTGAGTCCGACACCATCGATCTGCCTGTCGTCACCAAGGACGCGCTTGCCGGCAAGCACGGCGAATATGATCTCGTCCTCGCCAATCCGCCCTTCGGAAAAAAGAGCAGCGTTACCATCACAAACGAAGAGGGCGAGGTCTCCAAGGAGTCGCTCGTCATCAACCGCGACGATTTCTGGGCGACCACGAGCAACAAGCAGCTCAATTTCCTCCAGCACATCTTTACCATCCTCAAGCAGCACGGCCGAGCGGCCGTGGTATTGCCCGATAATGTTCTCTTCGAAGGTGGTGCTGGCGAGACCATCCGACGCCAGCTTCTCCAGCAAGCCGACGTCCACACGCTCCTTCGCCTGCCCACGGGAATTTTCTACGCGCAAGGCGTGAAAGCCAATGTGCTCTTCTTCGACCGTAAGCCCGCCGCCGACAAAAAGGCGTGGACGGAAAAACTTTGGATTTACGATCTCCGCACGAACAAACACTTCACGCTCAAAGAAAATACGCTGAAGCGCACCGACCTCGACGACTTCGTGAAGTGCTTCAACGTCAAGGATCGCACGAAACGGAAGGAGTCCGAACGATTCAAAGCCTTCGCTTACGAAGAGCTCCTTAAGCGCGACAAAGTGAACCTGGACATCTTCTGGCTCAAGGATGACGCCCTTGAAGACAGTGCCAATCTACCCGCGCCTGGCATCATCGCCACCGACATCATCGCCGACCTCGAAGCCGCTCTGGAACAGTTTAGTGAAATAGAATCAGACCTGAAGGAGTAAGCTAACATGTCCGACTTCTCCAATCTACCAGTCGATGAGCGCATCTTCTTAGACATTTGGGAGATTCCGGGCAACAGTGAGAAAATAATTCCAATCGACTTTTCTGACCCAAAAGAGGCAGCAATTTTTCAATCAATCACGTCGATAGCTAATCTTGCGATTGCATGTGACATGTTGTTCACGACGCTTGATCGGTCAGTGGCTACTGAGTTGGCAAAAGCGGTGGAGAGACGCATTTTGTCAGCTGTAGCGTTGTTTCCGTTCCGTTTTCCAGTGAACACGATTTTGAAACTGCCGTCAGAGCTAGATGCATGGAAGGCTTGGAGTGGAAAACCAGCAGATGGAGTTCACTCCAATCTCGAAACGATACTAAATATTGTCTGGGCTCAGCGACTCGGCGATTATCAGACGGACCTGATAACCAGCATGAAACTCTCGTTGGACAGTCGATTCAATGCATACGGCCCAGTCGTGTTTCTTACGAAACGTTATCTCTCTCATAAGACCGGAATCCCAATTGATCCACAATCATGTTTTCCAGAAGTAGGATTGGAGCATTTCGCGCAGTACAACTATTATCTTATGGGTATTTTTCAGAGCGTGATGGCGTATGCGAAATAGGAACTGATTCCTCTCCGATAAGCCGAATCTAGAAACCCGGATGAAAGCTCTCTCACCATCCTTCGTTGAACTAACTCAGGACGCCCTGTTGAAAGCCTTTTGGTTCAAGCCCAGCCTCCGTCTGTTTCTCCTACAGCATAACATCAGCGAGTCGGCGCTTGCCCAGTGGCATTCAGAGCAATCGAAACGGGAATACATCGGCTGGCTTTGGCCGCGGCTGGTGAAAAACGAGAAGGGGCAAAATGCGATTTTGTCGATGGCCCGATCCCTGGCAGAAATGAAGGACTTTCCAGATCTCGAACGGAAAGAGGATACGAAGCAACAAATCCAGGAGGCGAAACGAGCTGTCGCCCGACTGCGCGAAGCAGTCCTCGCAATCAATGAGACAATTTACGAGGGGAAGGAAGCGGAAAAGCGCCGGCGAATAGCGCAGGAAGCCACTGCCGCCCGACTCGCTTCACAGCAATCGCTTGAAAGACTTCAGGCCCGGCTTGCTGAACTCACGTCGCAATTGGGCACTACCGCGGGCGGCTACGCTTTCGAGGAGTGGTTCTACGATCTTGCGATTTATTTCGAACTGGATGCTCGACAGAGTTATAAGGCTGGCGGCCGGCAGATCGATGGAGCCCTTACAATTGAAGGAACGACGTTCCTTCTGGAGACAAAATTTACGAAAGAGATGATTAGCCCCGAGGCGATCGACTCGTTCATGGCCAAAATCCACGCAAAGGCTGACAACACGATGGGCTTCCTTGTGTCGATCGCGGGCTTCAACGAGGGAGCTATCCGAGCTGCATCGAAGGAGCGGACGCCAATGCTGCTTCTCGACCAAGGACATATTTTCAACTTGATCCTCCGTGGCATCATGACGCTTCCGCAGGTTGTGGCCCGAATCAAGCGGCACGCTTCTCAGACCGGTTCGGCGTATTTGGCCGCAACCGATTTTTAAACTCACAAAATTTGCTCCAAAACCTTACCTTCAATATTTTACGAAATTGACGCTAAAAGAGGTTTGAAGGCGCTAGCCGACCGCCGCTCGTCTGACAGTGGGAGGCATGGAATTTGGATGTTATTGAAAATTCGAAGCTCGCTCCGCTCGTAATTGTTATAGCTCTGCCCCGTCCGTAGTCGCCCCATTGTATGGGCGGTCAAGGTAGTGCCTGCGGCCTCCACCACGCGCAAACATTCCACTTCCCCCTCGTTGGTCCCGCAGCGGGACGCTGCCTCGGCGCTCCATCCAGCGCTTTGACTTTCGCCCATTCCGAGCGGGCGCTCAATCGGGCAGCACCCGCAATCACTCAACACGACGTTGAGAAAGGGTAACGCAGCTCGCGCGAGCGCTCACAATGCGCGTTTATGAAGCTTCAATCAGCTACAACCTCGTCAAACTCGGCGAAAACCTGACAGTCAACACGCCGGCAAAGACCGTCGAATATCTTGAATCTGCATTCGCGGTCCACCCAATGCAGGAAGCTTTCTGGGTGATCCTGCTTGATCGGAAAAATCGCGCTTTAGGCCGCGTGATGATCTCTCTCGGAACACTGTCGAACACACTTGTGCATCCGCGCGAGGTCTTCAAACCAGCGTTTCTGGCCTCGGCTTCCGCGGTTATCGTTGCCCATAATCACCCGAGTGGTGATCCCGCGCCGAGCGCGGCGGACATCCAGGTCACGCGTCAACTGCGTGAGGCTGCAAAGATTCTCGACATAATCCTCATCGATCATGTCATCGTTGGGCATGCCGAGAGCGATCCCCTGGGCGTGGGTTATTACTCCTTTAGGGCGACGGGGCTCTTGTGAAGCCATTCTTTGCCGATTCGCGAAAACGCCTCGACTTTCCTATGCCAAGGCCAGACTAAAACCCATCGATGTCAGGTGTGGCGTCTGGTGCCGGTTCGCTTGGCCTTCTAAGTCAATGGCAGAACTATCTGTTTTGCACTTGCTTGGCTTTAATTCAACATCCAAGCATATCGGCTGTTTTGATAGTGCTTACCAGCCCAGCTAGTCTTTCTCTAGGACAAAACCAGTCCGCCGCCAGCTAATGGTCCTCCATCCATTTGCCGTTATTCGGCTACACCTCAGCCTCGCCGCGGTCGGCATTGGCCTAGCATTGACTAGTTGCCAACACGCCGTTCCTAAGCACGCGATGTTGCATCCACTTCCCATCACCGGCACTGGTCAGAATGATCAACCGTCGTCACCTGCCGCTGGCAGCGGTGCCGACGAATCCGATCCGCACATATATTATATCGGATCTCAAAGCATCCTGACTTTTGATAAGCAGGGAACGCCAGGGGCTGGAACTCTTAATATTCCGGTTTATGGAAGTCATTTGTTCTCCACAATCCATAACAAAAATAATACCGATCAACCGCAAATAACCCTACAGATTACAGGAACGGTGCCAATTTCCGAGGACGACTATGATTGGGACCGGTCTACGGATCTCACTGCACAGACTGAGGACGAGCAGTTAATCAAGATCCTGCCGTCCTATGTGAGTCGCCTCCACACCGGAGATCGGCTTGAAGTCGAAGTGGGCATTGGCAGGAGCTCGCAGGCGTACTATATGAGACGAACTTTCACGATGTATGCTGTCGATGATTATCGCAAATTGTTGGCTGGGCGAGTGCCCATTGGCGACATAAATGCATTTCCCTTGCCTGATGAAGAGACGCGCTACCTTTTTGGCCCTACGATCACCAGTGAATACTACGTGGTGGAGCTAACTCTGAGGAATTCCGGTTCGCAAGACGAGCTGGTGAACATAGGGATGATTAGCGCCGATGGGAGCGCGATTGTTCAGCCGGATGGCACAGACAAGACACTCAAGCAGACCTATACGGTTCCAATTGAAATCCCGCCCCAGAGCCCCTTACAAGTATATGCAGTGCTTGACGGGCAGGGAGACAAACAATCACGTTCTTGGATTTTTCGAAGCCTTGAGTTCGTTGGGGCACTTGGCACTGCTGTGGTGACAAGCTACACTCATACGCCGGCAGATGTGGTCAAGGGTTTTACCCTTTTCACTGGAGTTGGCATTCCTGCCGGCGATAAGCTGTGGCCTGATCAATGGCCAAGATATAAGAGCAATTTGGTCAACTTTAGCATGCCCGAATTGGTTAAAGTGCCCAAGCAATCAACGACCACCCCAAAATTCATATTCTTTTCCAAGAAGAATCTTGGGCTGTTAATATCTGATCCAACTTTGTTCAGAAATGGCTCCTGGTTTGGTCACCAATCGCTGGGTCCAATCAACGAAGCAACCTCCCCATCGGTACGTGTAGTCACCCTGGCCTTCGACAACCTCGACATTCCTTTTGAAATAATTACAAGCCCGGCGGTGGTCGATCTGCACGAAACCTTGAATCTCCTCCAGAGTGATTTGGCCTCTCATCTCGCACGCCTCCAAACAACGCAAAAACTGTGGAGCGCTGGCGCTCAATTCGCCGATGGCGTGGATTTCGCCACGCTCAAGGCGATCTCTCAAAAGCTTTCCGCTCTCCCCGGCAGAGATCCCTTGAAAGCCGTGCCCGAAACTGATGATCTGAAGCAGTCTGTTACCCAACTCAGCGTTCTAGCCGCTTACCTGGCGCAGGCCGGCAATCCCAAGAGCCCTTTGTTCACAAGCCTGCTCACGGACAAAAACCAACCCGTGGCAAGCTTGTCCGATTTGCTACCGCTACTCTCCGAAGTGAGTCTGCTTCAATTTC
This sequence comes from Opitutaceae bacterium, assembly GCA_035569995.1. Classification (GTDB taxonomy): domain Bacteria; phylum Verrucomicrobiota; class Verrucomicrobiia; order Opitutales; family Opitutaceae; genus DASRHD01. The sequence continues at coordinate 14,822 of DATMLS010000045.1, forward strand.
GCCTGTCTGCCGGCGCTGACGTCGGTCCCCTGCAGGAACGCGCGACGGCTATACAGAAGCAGGTGGACGCAAGTCGTGCTCTTTTTGAATTCCTAATGCAAGCGGCGACGATATTTGCGAGTCCAGATTTTACCAAAACGTTGGATAATTGGCCGACGAAAGCGGCGGATCTCAATAGCTCGTCCGCACATGATATGATGGTCACCGACTTTACCATCTTGCGCCGCGAGCGAACTTTCCAGGCATTACAAAATTTTGCGCCTGACGATTACAAGAAGATAGTCGCTCCCTAGCTTCGCTAGCACACAGTTCAAGGTTTACGATATCAGCAATTCAGATAGGTAGAGCGCGTTGGCAGCCTGGCGGTTCCTTGCTGGGTGATAAATGAAGCTCGCATAAAATTAGGAACGCCCCGTTCAGGTCACGCGGGCCGATTCGATGAACGCGGCCACTTCGCTTTCATCGAAAAGCACAACGCGGCCGTTGATTTTATGACGATGAATGAATCCGGCATCGGCCCAACGGAAGATCGTTTTCGCGTGAACGCCGAGGCGGGCGGCAAGAGGCCGCGCTTTGCTGAATTTGCGTACGCTCGCTCCATCATGGACTCCAGTCGGTGCAGATGAGAAAGTTTGCTTGTTCATTGGTGTTTCCCGATTGGAACGTCGATAGGTAGAGTGCATGACTACATTTTAGCAGGAATCCGATGCTTCCCTCGTCCTGTCGCGCCACTTTTTTATGAAGGGAGAAATGCAGTAGGGGAGCAGGGATGGACCAATGGCGGGCGGCGCAGCCTAGGCCCGCGCGTTTTGGGCGAACCGGGCGACGACATCCTGGACAAGAGCCTGGTCCTTAGATGGCAGCTCGGTGCAGAACTGTTTCAAAACGGCATTGTCGTGGAGGGCGCGTTTGAGGACAACTGCCCCCAGCAGGAACTTGGCCCTAGCCTCAGCTTTGCGGCGGGCGGCGTTTTGCTGTGCGGCCATTGCCTTCAGCCGCCGTTCAATTAGTTCCCGTTTGGCCAGCAGCGATTCCAGGCGGGACGATTTTTCAGTGTCAGTTGTTTCGTTCATGGCCCCTATTATAGCAGCATTTTCCCCGCAAGCGGTGGAAAGGGCGTATGGGCGATTTGATTTTTTTTGTGGGCCGAGTCGCTCGGGTTTGACGCTGGCAGCATCGCCTTGCGATGCCTGTCGGCCTGACGGCCTCCCCGCGCCAAACCAAGAGCGCACTTATGCAAACTCCGTCCGCTGCGCTCCCGGAGTTTGCACAAGTGCGGCCCTGCGGGCGGCGCGTGCGCTGCGGCGCACGTCTGCCATTGGCGCAAGCGCCTTGCGTTGCGCAAAAAAGTTTCTCACCCGCGCACCCGCGGGAAGTCTCGGAAAGCTGCTAGACTATGGTCTAGCATGAGAAACTCTTTTCATTTGAACATGGCCGCGCACTCGCGTTCGCACGGCCACAGCGCAGCGGCCAAAGTGGCCTACGTCACTGCAAGTCGCGGACGCGACGTGTGGGTTGGCAAGACCCACGATTATTCGCGGAAGAAGGGCGTCACGCGCTCGGCATGCGTAAATTACGAAGGCACGCCAAAAGAGTTGGCGCGCTTGATGGATACAACCGAAACGCGCCGAAACTCGACTGTTTGCCGGGAATTGATTTTTGCTCTTCCGCACGGATTGCCGGAGGAACAGCGCTGGGAACTTGCTTTCCGTCTCGGCGAGACAGTCGCCACGCGTTACGGCGTAGCCGGCGTTGTTGCATTGCACGAACCATCCGCCAAGGGCGACCGGAGAAATGACCACGCGCACATCGTCTTCTCTACGCGAAAAATAGAGGACGGCGAGCTCACTACGAAGACACGTGTGCTCGACGACCGAAAGACCGGCGCGGGTGAAGTGAAATGGCTGCGCGCTGAAAGCGCGCGACTGATAGGGGAAGCGCTCGCTGAGGTTGGACGCACCTTAGAGATCCCCGCGTGGGATCACCGCAGCTATGCCGACCGCGGAATTGATCAGCCAACAACGCGGCATGAAGGCGTGCGCGGTCGAGCACTCGCGCGCAAAGGCCGCGCCACAGTTTTTTCCCGAGACAACCAAGTAATACGCTCGGCCCTTGAGGAAACGAGAAAGTTAGAAAGCGAAATCGCAAATGAATACGTTAACAACATCATCGCAGCTCGCCGACCTACAAAAGGAAAACCACGAGCTGAAAGACACATTGAAGAACTTGCGCGAGAACCTAGCAAAGCTCGCGGGGGACAGCCCGTTCGTGAAAGTGGGACCATGGCTCTTCCTCTTCACGGACATTCGGAGGATCAAAGCAAACGAGCAGGGCCGCCTGGACATACTCAACGAAACCGAGGCCTTCGGCGAGGTCTTGGTGCAAGACTTGGAAAACTTGGTCTCAGCGCACTATCGAAAGGCGCGAGAGAACTCGGACTAACACCTGACACGTTCTAAGGGGCGGCGAGAATCCGCCCCTTATCTATTTGGAAGAATCTTCAACCGAGCTCTTTTGCCGCTGTGATTGAATCTGTTTTGCCACATTACGAACAGACTTATCGAAGTCCCTACAAAAATTACGAGCTTTAGATTCGGTAATCATAGGATATGAAACAATACTCACCAACTCCTTCCAATGCTCATCAACAAAAGCAGAATGATTTGCGCGAGCTTCGTAACGCTCAAGGAAACCATCCGCTGTATCGGGTGTGAGTCGCGACATCTTGTCATAATGGATAGAAATGCGATTCAATACAACGTTGCCGTTTTCTATGAGACGTCGAAACGTCTCATCTGCAGAATTGGTTTTTTCAACAACCTGTGCAACAGGCCAATGTTCGGTGATTAACCTTAAAGCTGAAATACGAATATAGCACTTCAACAGACGATCAATTTCCGTTTCTCTCGAAAAGGCTGGTACTAACGTCGCTTGCAGTTGTTCCTCGGATAGCAATACACATGCGAGAGTATAAAGATAAAAATGCAGCCCATTCACCAAGTACAATTTTCTCTGATAAGCGTATGTGAACGCTTCTTCGTCGTGCTCCACCTGCAGTTTAGGAACTTTTTGAAACCGCTCCCAGACTTCGGGCGTCACGCACCGGGCGACCGCGTTGCCATAAGTTTCTGAGTGAACATAGATTGACATCTCGCCTTCGGCGGTCGCATCGACTCGAGGTATAAAACCAGAGCAAATGCAATCCGCACATACGGGAATGATGTCCAAATTTAAACCAGCTTGATCACATTGATTGGCAAAACAAGCTACAGCCACGGAATCATTTTCGAATGCGAGCAGAGGTCGTTGCGGAGAACCGTGGGGGAAAAGACTTGCGTAGTCCGCAACGAACGACTTGTCGGGCTTGCCTAAAGATGTCGAAAAACTGCCCGCTGCGTTGAAGAATTGAGCCAAGAGTTTCGTGTCCCGTGACAACACTAAAACTGAACTGCCCTTTTTCCATGCACTAACCACTTTTTGGATAGTTTTCTTGGGAGCTCTTCCGTCGAGCAGGTACAACGGAATCGTTTCATCAAACCCGACATGCAATATCACGCGTTCGCCAACACGCCCAAGATTAAGTAATGGCTGAAAACGTGAATTTGGCCGTTGTATCATGCATACGCCAAAACTCTTATGCAGCGTAGGTAGACAAAATCCTAAACCGAGACGGCCGGCACCAACATGAACGTGTAATTTGGCGCGCCCAGGTCTTGGTCTGGTCGAATGCGTTGGAGCAGGTGTAAACGGCCGCCCGTCACCGATAATGTTAAGTCTGTCCAATCTGAAATTTACATCTCGCGTCAGCAATTGACTCCCAACAGCAGGGTGAAAGATAAAGTAACGTGACTGCGGAAATTGAAATTCTTCGTTGAAAGCATGTTCCCCAGGGATCTCGAATCGCTGAACCAAGCCTCGCGCTCCATGATCTTCCTTCATAGTGTAACCAATAAGCCCGCGGCTTATTAAATAGCAAAATGGGTGCTTGTGACCGGTGGTAGCTGTTACGCTCCGTGCGATGCGGCGAACCTCAGCCAAAGTCAGTACATTTGCGTGAGCGTGGAGAAATAATTCACGCGCGACTTTGTAATTCCAAAATGGAATAATTTCTTTTTGGAAATAGTTAAATCCCTTTGAGGCAACCGTATGAATAAGTTGGCGAATTCGTTCTGGCGTGCGCTGAACGGCTTCTTCGTGATAAATTATCTGTCCAAAAGTAACGACCTCTCTCGGGCGGCCAAATGTGTGTCGGAGAATAAAATCAAAGATATCCTCGGATACGGGATCGCCGTTTGGCGACCGAACAAATGCGTGTTCCAAGGTGGGGTAGCCAAAGAATTGCGTGATGGGGTCTGCAGCGTCCGGTTTCGCTAAACGCGTTCGATCTGTTCGCGTGATATTGTGGACGAATATCTGACGGAGCTTCGCAGGAGTATATTCAATTTCGCATACATAGTCGCTGTCTTGGTGCGACGCAGTGCGGCGTGCGGCGTAGGCTTCATGACGTATGGCCGCGAAAATCCTGATGTGGTGATTTACATGGTGAATTTGTTTTATAGCTTCGAAAAGACCCACTTGGGCATTCATCCAGATCGCTGGATCGAGGTTGCCTTGAGTCATATCACGAGCTTGGGAAAATTCGTAAAAAGTATAGCCAACATGCGGGGACAAAGCCTCGTCGACGCTATCAATGAACATTGCGACGGGACGATCCAGGTTCTCAATGCGCGCCGTTAACTCCTGATTTTTTAGGCGTAAGAGACGGTTAAGGGCACCTCGATTGCGGAGAATCTCAGGCAGAACACTTGCGACACGGTTCGCTTCACCAAAGAATTCCGTAAGGGCGCTCGGTAAATCCGTGCCGAGAGATCGCAGAATCACATATTCGAGACAAATTCGCCAAACGGATACCCAAATATTCGGTTGAGTAAATCCTGAGAGGTCTTCGTCCGAGAATGAAACATTTGCGGCGTCGAGACGTTCGACGAGTTCTGTGTTTGGTATAAAATGCGTTCCCGTTTTTTTTTCGCGATACATTGCGCTTTTGAGCCGAATCAAGAGCGTTTTTCCAGTGCCACGAGCGCCAGAAACCAAAAATTTTGGGTTGTGCCAGTCGTTATCAAGGAACGCTTCAATAGGCCCAGTCGTAATTACGTCATCGAGCGAAATCTCCCCGGTTTCCTTTATCTCATCAGCTTGGGAGACCCAAGGTTGACCCCTTAAAGGTTTTGAGTCTGAAACGGCACGCGCATTCATTGGCAATTGCAGTGTGGGGCTGGATCGTAAACCTTTGATAGACCGCATGACCCGCAGTTGTTGTTTAGTCAATCTGCTTTATCCCCAGTAACCAGAGCCTTGAGCTTTGCTACTTCAATTCTTTCGCCAAGGCACGACAATCGTTACTCGCTACCAAGCTGATGTATCTCTTGGCGTGATGCAGTGGCGACCGCAGGCTTTGGGCAATCAGCCCTCGATAGCCCGCAACTCCGTCCCCAAGGGCAATTGCACTTCGATGCGTTTTTTCTTGTCCACATAGTGCGCCGACGTGGTCCGAATATCCCTGTGCCCGAGGTGTTGGCGCGCGGCCTCAATCCCAAACGTCGAGGCGATGAGTGAGCCGCTTTCCTTACGCAGCGCGTGGATTGCCTTCACCTGGTGCACGCCTTTCTTTCGCAGCCATGCATTAAGATCACGCCACGTGCAATCGCAGCGGTAGTAATCGTAAGTTGCGAACAGGTTGGGTTCCGCGCCGTCCAACACAAATTCCGACGTGCTGCCTTTTTTGAACGAGCCGAGAACGTTGAGGGCTTCCGGGGCTAGGTCGATATTGCGCTGACTCTCTTCTGTCTTTGGCTCAAAGTAGGGAGTGCGGCGGACGTGAATCTCTCCCTTTTTGAAGTCGATTTGTTCCCACGTCAGCAAGTCCGCCTCTTTGCGCCGCAATCCTGCCCACAGGCACAGAAAGAGCGCGAGGTATTGCTGGGGATGCGTCTGCCTCAATTCGAGCGCTGCGCAGGCCAGCAACCATTCAGGGTTGACCTCGGAATGGTAACGCTGCGGGCCGGGGTCTTTTAGCTTCACGCCGTCAAACGGATTGGACGGCAGCTTCACCTTGAGCACGCTCACCACGTCCGTCGTAAAGAGGGCACGTGAGCAGCGCAGGTAGGAGGCCGCTGACCGTTCCGCCGACTTGCGTTTAATTGGGTCGATCCCCGCCTTAGCAACGTAATGGTTGCGCCATGCGTTGACGGTGTCCGGTGTGAGCACGTCCAGCGGCTGCTTGTCCACCTTGGCAAGCCATGCCTTTCGGCCACCGTTCATGTAATCGTATTTTGCTCGCTTGGCCCGGCCTCTCACCCCGGCTTCCAGCTTGGCCACGTCAGAGACCATTTTACGCAGCTTTACGGCATACCTGCGCACCGTCATCGGCTTTAGATGGCTGCGGGCCTGCACATCGGCCAGAAATTCGCCCACGGTGCAAACGTCGGCCTTGTCGGTTGAGCTGGGCTTAAACTTGGCTAGCGTCGCGGCCCAGCCCGCCGAGATGAGTGAAAGGTAAATGTCGCGGGCTTTGATGATCGCGATGGACTGGTTGGCCGTGTCGAGACAGAACCACGCTTCGCGGCCCTCGTGAAACATCCTGACGTAATACTCCGGTGGGGTGTATTTCTCCCCGTCCCGACCTCTGAACGTGCAGCGTTTGATGCGTGCTTTCCAGTAATCCTGATGCGTCTTGGCGGCGCGTGAGACCGGAATGTAGGCATTTGACATTCCGGTTACATTCCGGTTTTGGCTGTCCTCAAAAGTTTTCATTTGTCTCAATATTGGGTCAATTTATTCCACTATTTACCTATGAAATCAATCCCATAAGTAGAGGCAGAAGCAGACACTTGAGGACATGAAAGAACAGGGATACAAAATAACTGTTAATCACTTGGTCACTGGTTCGATCCCAGCCCGGGCAGCCAGTCCAGCCAATTATCCAGGCTGTTCTGGCCGTATTTTTCTAACCAATCTGCACGGTTGGAAAAAGCCTTTGATATTGTAAGTGATTTCCAAAGGGAATTTTGCTTAAATCACTCACGTTATTTATCCGAAGCGCAGAGGCCAGTAAATCGAAGTTAATCCCCCCATGAACCTCCTTAGCACGTTGTCCACTGACTGGGCAGGATTCTTGCCCGGCCAAAAGGTATTCTACGGAATCGGCTGCCTTGCCGCATTCCTGATCGTGATCCTGGGATTTTTCCAGCTCGTGGGAATGGAAATTCATACGGATATCGACCACCCCGACCACAACGGCGCCAGCCTGTTCTCCGTCAAACCGATCACGGGCTTCTTCTTTGGTTTTGGCTGGGCCGGTGGCTACTGCACGGGCCAGATGTCCTTCTTCCCGGCGTTCGGCCTGGCCCTGCTCGCTGGCCTGTGCGCCATGTTTATTATCTGGGGAATCGTGCGCACGTTTGTGCACTTCCAGAATGACGGCAGCATGAAAATGGAAAGCGCCGTCGGCAAAGAGGGCATCGTCTACACGACGATCGACCCTGCAGTTGGAGGACAAATCCAAATTACCCTCAACACCGGCCTGGAAACACTCCCGGCCGTCACCAGGGAAACAGAACCCATTTCTACAGGGAAAACGGTAACCGTCATCCGGCTTGATGGACCGAACCTTCTCGTCGAAACCAAGAAAACATGAACCTCCTCGATATCGTCTTTGCTGGCGTGGGAATTTTATTCCTCGTCATCGTCATCGCGACCTGCCTCGGCCGCTTCAAAATGTGCCCGCCCGACAAGGTTCTGGTCGTGTTCGGCAAAACAGGGTCGGGGCAAAGCTCCCAGTGTATCAACGGTGGCGCGAAATTCATTGTCCCCATCTTCCAAAGCTACGGCTTCATGTCCCTGCGGCCGCTCAATATCAAGATCGAGCTGGAAGACGCCCTCTCATCGCAGAAAATTCGCGTGAGCGTCCCATCGAACTTCACCATCGCCATCTCGAAAAAACCCGAGCTGATGATGGCCGCAGCCAACCGGCTGCTGGGCAAATCGGATGAGGATATCAGCCAGCTCGCCCAGGAAATCATTACCGGCCAGATGCGCATCGTCATCGCCACGATGACGATTGAGGAGATCAACTCCGACCGCGAGAAACTCATCGGCGGAATTTCGACCGGTGTTGAACGGGAGCTCGAAAAACTGGGTCTCGAACTCATCAACTGCAATATCACGGACATCCAGGACAAGTCCGGTTACATTGATGCGCTGGGCAAGGAAGCCGCCGCCAAGGCCATCAATGACGCCCAGATCCGCGTCGCCCAGGAAAACCAGCGCGGAACGATCGGCCAGGCTGAAGCGGTTCGGGATCAAAAGATCAAAGTCGCCGAAGCCGAAGCCCTCCAGACCGTCGGCCAAAACAAAGCGCAAATGGACATCGCGGACTCCAACGCCGCGCTGGCCAAACGCCAGGCCGAAGCGTCGAAAGTTGCCCAATCGGCCAAACTCGTCGCCGACGCCGAGGCTGTCGCCGCCGGTTACGCCGCCCAAAAGACGGCCGAAGACGTGCGCGCCACCAGGGAACAAGCCTCGCTTAGCGCAACCGAAGTTTCCCGCGCCAACGTCGACAAACAAAAGGCCATCGTCAACGCCGAGGCCGTCGCGGCCGTTGCCAGGACGGAAGCCGAGGGTAGGGCTGCCGCCACTCTCACCACCGCCACCGCCGAAGGCAAAGCCACCCAGGCCCGCCTCGAGGGTGAAGCCGCCGGCCAAAAGGCATTGCTCCTGGGCAAAGCCGAAGGCTTCAAGGAACTGGTTGCCGCCTCAACCGGCCCCGAGGCCATCAGCCTCATTGTGGCGCAACAGCTCACCGACATCGTCCGCCTGACCAGTGACTCGGTTTCAAAACTAAGGATCGACAAGATCGTCGTCATGGATGGCGGCTCTGGCTCCGGCCCGGCCGGCGTCGAGAAATTGGTGGAGAATCTCTTCAAAGGCACCATCCCGATCCGCGAAATCATGAACAGCCTGGGAGTGAAACTTCCCGGTCTCCTCGGAACTGAAGTAGCCACAACAACCGCAACGGCAACTCCTCCTCCGGCCAAGCCCTCGGGCGGTCCGGGTGCTCCAAAGACGAGCTAACCCGCAAAAACAGAATCACCACAGGCCTTCCTTGGAAACAGGGAAGGCCTTTTTTGTTGGCCTCGCCGTTTTATGAATGTGGGCACCCCGCCCACAGCGAACCCAAGCGCGACTGATCTTCCTTCACCGCACTCTTTTATCGGCCAATGCATCGAGCACGTCCGCCGCATCGTTCAGATTTTTAACACGCAACGTGTTGGTCGATTTCTCAACGGGAAAATAAAGGCCGGTCTCGTGCTCCAAATGCTTCAAGCCGCGGTTATGGCGCTCGATCACCTGGGCCTCGCTGCGAAGGGCGGCGGCGAGGTGTCTCAAATGCCCGGGTTCGTAGGGGGGACGACTCATCGGACTAAACCTTTCAGCGGAAATCGTGGACGTTCCTGACAAATTCAGAGTATATTAATGGCTTCTCATCAGTCACGCAAATTCAAGCAGGATAATCATTTGCTTTGCATCAGAGAGCTTATGATTGCTGCAAATGCCGGGCAAAAAATAGGACGTTTTAGGGACAGGCCAAATTGAGTTTAAAATGTGGGTGGGGTGAGGGCAGCCCACCCACAGCGAGCCGCGGCTCGGCAGGGATGCCTCGCCCTACCTGTCGATCTTCACCCTCAAAGTTTTTGTTGCCTTCCACTGGGGCGGGCCTATGCAATTGACCTCTTTTCCACTACGCCTGCCTCCAATTCCGGAGCGACAGGTGGAACGAAACCCATGAAAACTCAACATACGCTTAACATTACCCTGCGTGCCCAGACTGGCCGCAGCGCCTCGCGCCGTCTCCGCAAGGTCAACCGCATTCCCGCCATCCTTTACGGGAAGCACACCAGCCCCGAGAAATTCTCGATCGAAGTGCCGGAGTTCGTCCGCCTCATCAAATCCGTCGCCGGCCGCGCCGTCCTCATCGAGCTCAATCGCGACGACAAGCCCGAGAAGGCGCTGACCTTCTTGCAGGAAGTCCAACGCGACCCGATCACCGACCGCTACCTGCATGTCGATCTCCACGAGGTGAAGCCCGACGAGAAATTTGAAATCCGCGTGCAACTGAGCATCGTCGGTGAATCCTTCGGCGTGAAAAACCAGAACGGCGTGCTCGAGACGCCCACGCAACAAGTGCGCGTCCGCTGCCTGCCGAAAGATCTTCCGCCCCGGATCGAAATCGATGTCACCGAGTTGAAAGTCGGCGACACTCTCCACATCGGTGACCTCAAGGCCATCGCGGGCGTCGAATTTTTGGACAACAAAGGCCAGCCCGTGGTCTCGTGCGTCGAGCCCGTCGAGGAAGAGGTCGCCGCGGTCGTCGCTGCGCCCACCGATGGCACCGCCGCGGCTCCCGCCGCCGGCGCCACGCCCGAAGGTGGCACACCCGCGGCCGGCGAGGCCAAGCCCGGCGATGCCAAAGCCGGTGCAGCCGCCAAGCCTGGCGACGCCAAAGCTGGCGCCGCGCCTGCCAAGGGCGATGCGAAGGGCATGGCTTCCGCGAAAGGCGCCGCTCCGGCGAAGCCCGCCGCGCCCGCCAAGAAATAATCTCCGCTGCACGCGCCGGCGGCTTGACCGCCGCCGGCCGCGCAACCGTTCCTGTTCTTTGAGTCATGTCTATTGCTCTGGTAGCCGGCCTCGGCAATCCGGGCCGCGAGTACGAAAAAACCCGGCACAACCTCGGGTTTATCGTCATCGATGCGTTGGCGCAGAAGCTCGGCCTCGCCTGGCAGCTGCACCCGCAGTTCGAGGCCCAGGTCGCCCGTTGGGAAAAATCCCGCGGCGTCACCTGGCTCCTCGTCAAGCCGCAGACGTTCATGAACGAAAGCGGTTCCGCCGTCGCCTCGCTGGCGCGCTTCTACAAGCTCGCGCCGGCCAACGTCATCGCCGTTTACGACGACCTCAACATTGAGCTCGGCCGCGTGAAGGTGACGACCACCGGCAGCGACGGCGGCCACAACGGCGTGGCCAGCCTGCTCTCGCACCTCGGCGACGGCTTCACCCGCTACCGCATCGGTATCGGCCCGAAATCGCCCCCGCAGATAGACCTCAAGGACTTCGTCCTCGGAAAACTTTCTCCTCCTGAACTCTCCCTCATCGAAAAAACACTGTTATACTACACCGATGGCCTCGGCCTGCTGATTGACAGCGGCGCCGCCCAGGCCATGAATCAACTCAACCGCAGAGACAAAAATGATCCCGACCAAACGTAATTATCGCGCCACCTTCATCCTCGACAACCGTGGCAAGGACGACTCCATCGAGCAAATCATCGACGGCGTAAAACAAGAAATCGCCGCCATCCAAGGTGAAGTCTCCGCCGTCGAGAACCTCGGCAAAAAGGACTTCGTGCGCGTCACCGATCGCAAGCTCACCGGCGCGACCTACGTGCAGATGAACTTCGCCGCTCCCGCCGAAGGCCCCGCGCAACTGCGCGAACGCCTCCGTCTCAACCAAAGCGTCTACCGCACCTTCGTCGAATCAGTCTGAGTCGAACCACGGATGGAGTTTTTAACCGCGGATGAACGCGGATCGACCCTACCAATCCTTCACCACAAAGGCACAAAGGTCGCGAAGCCAAAACCCTTTGAGTTCTTTGTGTCTTAGTGGTAAATCATTGTTCGCGGTTTTAAAAAGATCGGTTACACCACTTCTCCATGGCATATTTAAATAAAGTTTTTCTGATCGGAAATCTCACGCGCGATCCGGAATTGCGTGTCACTCCCAAGGGCACGGCCATTTGCCAGTTCGGTCTCGCGGTCAACCGCCAGTTCAAGGACGAGTCCGGCCAGATGCGCGACGAAACCACGTTTGTGGACATCGAAGCCTGGGGCAAGCAAGGCGAACTCGTTTCCAAGTATCTTACCAAGGGCAGCCCGGCGATGGTGGAAGGCCGCCTCAAGCTCGACCAGTGGGAAGACAAAACGTCGGGCCAGAAGCGCAGCAAGCTCAAGATCGTGCTCGATAACGTACAATTTCTCGGCCGTCCCGGCGGCGCCGGTGGCGGCGCTCCGGCCGCAGGTGCTGAAGAAGGTGGCCAGCCCGCCTCGCCCGACCGCCACGCGCCCCCGGCCCGCGGTGAAAAACCCGCGGCTCCTGCCGGCGGCACCGTCGACGAAGACGTTCCGTTCTGAAAATAGGTTCAAGGTTCAAAGTTCCCGGTTCAGGGTTTGTCATTCTGAGCCGTGCGCAAGTAACCCGATTCGTCTTTCAGCGCGTGTAATTCTATGAGCGGCTTCTTCGATAGAGTACACGTCCCGAAATGGCGCATTGTATCCTATGCTATCGTGGCGGCCATCGGAGTCGCAACCCTTGGCTATTTATTGCACGATCATTCCTATTATTTTGCCGCCGTACCATGCGGACTGTTCGTTGGAATTTGGGGATTTTTCGCCGATAAAATCCGCACGAACCCAAAACTTGCTGAAGCAGTCGCCGAGCTTAGGAAGCAAAACGATAGAAAAAAGGCAGAAAAGAAAGACCCTTAGCAGGTTCAAAGACCTTCTGCTTCATTCGCGTTTATTCGCGTCCATTCGCGGTTAAAAATAATCCGGCTAAACCCTCTGCAGGCGCCGGTTTTTCGGCACGAAGCGGATTTCCACGCGTTTTTCCACTGCGGCGGCGATGCGAGTGAGCATCGCGAGGGAATGGCCTTCATAATCGGCATCTTCCAGCCGCGAGATCACGGATTGGGTGGTGCCGACACGCTTGGCGAGTTGGGCCTGGGAAAGACCGGCCTTCTCGCGCAGTTGGTAGATCTGGGTGCCGATTTCGCGCTTGGCGACTTCTTCCTCAAACATGCGCTGCATCTCGGGGTCCTTACCCGCGATGTGAGCCAGGATTTTCAGGCCGTCAGTGGTCATGATTTTCTTAGACATCGTCGATTTCTCCTTCGAAAGAGTGAACAAGGGGATTGGCGGTAAAAGCGGCTTTGCGGGCGATGGAAGTCGAAAGGATTAATCGCATTTTTGCGATAATTATTAACAAGCCGTCGGCATCGATTTGAAACCTTGTGGGCGGGGTGCCCTCACCCCGCACCTAGGTCTATAGCAGTTTCTGTTTTAATAGACCCATACGGGTGAAGTTGTCATTCCGAGCCGTGCGAGGAATCTCCGATTTCTGTTTGCAACGTAGAGCCCATCGATCCCGATATATTTTGAACAGAAGATAACGAAGAGCTCCTGGTACTTCTGTCATCAAAGGCAAAAGCAGAGCCGGCTTGGAAATTTGGCGTAAGCTGACACCAGGCGCTTCGTTTCCTTGGTTACCTTCTGTGAAAATATCATATTACAAATGAGATTCCTCGCACGGCTCGGAATGACAAAATAAAGATGGGTCGCAAAGGCATGCGATGTAACCAACTAAGTTGAAAATGCTCTAATGCGGGGTGAGGGCACCCCGCCTACATCTTTGCGTCCCTTGGCCTGCCCTCCGACTTGTCCGCCATAGCTTTAGCGAAGGCGGAAGCCTTGGCGAAGGAGGGCGACCTTCTGTGGAAATTACCTCGCGCCTTACCTACAACGGCTGGACGCCGAGGGTGCCGGTGAGGTAGGTGAGGTAGTCTTTTTTGCCGACGCGCGTGGCTTCGGCTTGGGCCGCGGCCAGCCGTTCCGTCAAGCCGAGTCGTTTGACCACCTCTGCATTCGCCGAATTGGCGCAGAATTCCTCCAGCGTCCGCACGTGCCGTTGCCAGAGCGCGATATCGCCGGCCTGCTTGGCCGCCAGCCGCGCGGCATACCAATCGCTGGCCAGCAAATATTCCCGCGTGAAGAGCGCGCGGAATTCGGGCGCGTCGAATCCATGGCCGTCGGAAGTTTGGCCGTTCGCCATGATTTCGAGCAACGCCTTAAGCGGAGGGCAGGCGAGCGAGACGGTGCCGTCATCAAAATAGCTTTGCGCCACCCGTTGGTGAGTGGAGCAGATGTTGTCCATGCCATCGGCAAAGATGGCGAGATCCTGATTTTCCGGCTGCAAAATCTCGTTGGTGAAGATCGAGTGCGGGTGGGTAAACACCCGGCCGAGGAAGACCCGGCCGAATTTGGCGGTGATCCGCCAACCCAGCCGGCTGGCGAGCACTTTGCGTCCTTCGTAGATGAAGTCCTCGCATTTTTCGATGTAGCCGTGCTTGCGGAGAAATTCCGGCGTGCGCTCCTCGGCCGACATCCGGCACCACAGTTCAGGCACCAGCAGGCTGACGTCATGGTTCACCTGGAACTTCGGCCCGACGTAGCCCGCGGCGGAAAGAAATGCCGGCAGCCCGATGAGAATCTGCGAGACCAGCGCGGCGTTGAGGTCGATGATGGTGGGCAGGGCGTTGAACGGGCCTTTCGTCAGCGCGCCCTCCGAGCCGGCGCCGGTGGTCGAGGGCGATTTGCCGGTCATCGAGCTGATGAATTCGGCAAAAAGCTCCGGCAACTCCAGGTAATGGATGGGATTGAAGACGGCCAGCGAGCGGATGCGGGCCTGCGGATCGGGCGGGTTGTTACGGCGGCCGGGCACCAAGGCATCGACCGGAGTGTACACCGGGGCGTCGGCCGGCAGCCGTCGGAAAAGGCGCGTCGCCATCCGGGCGAGGTGCACCCCGCGCGCATCGACCAGGTCGGGTCGTTGCTGCAGGTAACGGGGGTTCTTCGAGGGCTTGCCCTCGACGATCCGCGGATGGGCCGACGACACAAAATAGGCCGGCCCGGCGGCGCCGTTCGCGGCCACGCGCACGAGCGCCTGCATCGGCCCAGTGAACTTGGAGAACCCGATCGCTTCGTCCACCAGCGCGCGCGCATCCGTCCGCATCAATGGCTCGAAGTTCGAGATAAAGTTCCCGGGCTGGGAGAGTTCCTTCTCGGTCTGCTTGTCGTAACCGCGGTGGATGGCGTCGTCCGGCCGCTGGAAAAGCCGTTGTTCGCAGTTCTCGACAAATTTAAACGAGGCGGCGGCCGCGCCGTTTTCGTCTGGAAACACGACCCTGGCCGGCACGACGACCGAGGCGGTGATGTCATCCTCCATCTGGACCTTGGCTGCCGGATGAAAATCCTCGCGCAGCCCGAACACGCGCCACGCCCCTTCGGCATCGAAGCCCACGCGCAGGTAGCTGGCCGTGAGCTTGCGGTTGTCGCATTTCAACTCGTTGCCGGGATTCCCGTTGATGATGTCGACTGAGAAGTGGTCTCGCCACTTGTCGCCCCATGTCGAGCGGAAGTGCCGCTTCACGACGAAAACAATCTCTTTCACATACTGCGGGATCGAGCGCAGCCAGGCGTTGTATTCCTTGGAATATTCCTTGTCGTCCGGCGTCAGCAGCTTGATGACCGAGCCGAGCGAACGCTCCGGGCTGAGGATGGGCCGCAGGTCGGTGCCGCACCGTTCGGGGGTGCAAAACCGATTCGAGCAATCGTGGTTGACCAGTTCCTCCACGCGATCCATGTCGCGATCGAAATCCGCCACAAAAATCGGGCCGGGCAGGATGGCGTCGGAGATCGCCTTCGAGATTTCGGATTTGCCGCCGCCGGACACGGTGCAGGGTTTGTGGCAGAGTGTGCCCTCGGCGACCGTTCCCACGATATGCCACGCCGTGTGGGCGGGAGGTTGCTCGAGGTGCACTTTGTATCCGGAGGGGCGGACGTAGGTGTGACCGAAGCGGAACGGCAAACTTTGGACTTTGTCCGCCTGCGTCCAGCTCACTTGCTGTTTGTTCAAGTCGAACGCGACATCTTCCGGCACGTAGATGATGTCGGGATATTCGCGGTCCACGGCGTAGCCCTCGGGTTTTACGTCCATCAATGTTTGATAGCGTTCTGCGACCTCGGTGAAGCAATGGCCGCGCTGCTGCACATGGAGATTCCCCGAAAATTCCTCGCCGAGATCGTACGCCGGATAAACCAGGGCGCCGCCGGCGTGCTCCTCCTCGGCCAGGCCGAAAAGATTGGCCGAGTAGCTGATCTGGGTCTTCACCTCCTTCTTGCAGTAACCGTAATAATTGTCGGCGATGATCGTCACGATCACCCCGCTGGCATCGCGGGAACAAATCTTGAACGCGGAGCCTCCGTTGTAGGGTTCGTCCGGCTTTCGCCAGCACATGCCGTCGCGCCGCTGCCTCTCCGTGGCGTGGTCATGGTCCGGCAGGCCGAGTTCGCGCTTGGTCACCGCGGTCAGGTGCGGGGCGAGGATGACGCAGCCGGTGTGCCCGGTCCAGCTGGCCGGGTTGAGGGCGGCATCGTTTTCGGGCAGATGTGGGTCGCCCGCATTGCCAAAGATGCTTTCCACAAAATCGAGATTGGAAACCAGCGAGCCGGGGGCAAAGAAGCGGATTTCCATGCGTTTCTCGCCGGTGAAGCCCGGTACCGCCGGGACGACCAGCGGACGCAGCAGGAGCGAAACGAAACAGGCAGCCTCGTCGGTGCTTCCTGCCATGATGGGCAGCTTCAGCAGTTCGGGCGGCGGCTGGAACGCCCGCTCCAGCAGGCGGGCATACACGGTCGCTGGCACTGCCAGCTTGTCATCGGGAATGGGCAGGCCGCCCTCGGCGATGTGAAACACACCCTGGGTCGTGCGCCGGTCATTGGCCGGATTGTGCAGCACGCCGTTGCGCAAACGGTAGCTCTTGAGCAACGGCGAATCAAAGTAGTCACCGGCGAGCGGGAGTGAAAGCTCGCGGGCCAGGGCAGGTTTATCGAGCACGAACGTCTGTGCGGGCAGCCGGGGCACCGGGACGGCGCTGGCCAGCGCCCGGTCCAAATACGCCTGGATCCGGGCATCGACCGGACACAACTGCACCGACTGCCGCTGGATTTCTTCCCGCGGCACGGCTGACAGAGGCGCGGCAAGTTTGGCCCGGGCCCTGCTCGGGTTGTTCAAGGGCGCAAACCCCAGCGCGGTCAGGCGCAGGTTGATGGCTTGCTGCAGCCTCGCACGTCCGGGAGAGGGCGGTAAATCGATCATGGGCTTGAGCAGCTTTCAGTGGGAGCCGCCGGCTGTCACTTTTTTTCTAGCCCATTTTGTGCCAGCTTATGCCGGTTGTCGGTGAATGCGGCGCGCCCATCGTGATTTTTTAACCGCGCTTGTCCTCGCACGGGTCAGTGTTAACGTTGGCAAAAAATGAATACCGTTCTTAACGACGACATTTCTGCTATCGATTGGGATCAGCTCGCTTTCATTTTCAAGATGGCGCCATTGGGCGAGCGTGTCCCCGCGAAATTGAAAGAGACATTCATAAATAGCGGTGTCAGGTGTTTTGCATGGCACGGGGAAGATCTCATCGGGGCGGGCCGTGCGATTACCGACAGTATCGCTTACGCGGTGATATTTGATGTGGTTTTGCTGCCTGCCTATCAAGGGAGAGGAATCGGAAAGCAGATCATGATGTTCCTGGCTGAAAGATCGAAGGCCGCGAACGTCCTGCTTCATTCGGTTCCCGGAAAAGAAGAGTTCTATCGAAAGCTTGGCTACCGCAGGATGAAAACTTCGATGGGACGCTTTGCGAATCCAGAGAAGCAATGCCAGCTTGGTTACATCGAGTGAAAAACAGGTAACTATGACCACCATCATCGGACTTTCAGGCAGCTTGCGCAAAAATTCTTACAACACGGCGTTGCTGCACGCTGCTGCGGGCCTCATGCCCGAGGGCGCAACTTTAGTGGTCAAAACCGTCCACGGCATCCCGCTCTACAATGGAGACGACGAAGCCGCCCACGGCATTCCGCCCGTGGTGCAGGAACTGAAGGCGGCCATCGCGGCGGCCGACGGCCTGCTGCTTTCGACGCCCGAATACAACAACTCCATTCCCGGTGTCTTCAAGAACGCCATCGACTGGCTGTCGCGCCCGAATGCGGACATCCCAAAAGTTTTTGGAGGAAAACCAGTGGCCTTGATTGGTGCTTCGCCCGGCCCTTATGGAACGGTCATGAGTCAAAGCGCGTGGCTGCCGACCTTGCGCACGCTTGGGACCAAGCCCTGGTTTGGCGGACGACTCCTGGTTTCAAATGCGGACGAGATGTTCGATGCCGCCGGCCAGCTCACGGACGCGGCGCTGAAAGAACGCCTGCAAAAATTCCTGGCCGGGTTTGTCCGCTTCGCGGCGGAGGAGTGAGGATAGCTCGAACGGCTCGTCGGGACGCCTCGCCCTACCTAAAATGCGTCTAGCTTAAACGGAAAAATTCCAGTCGCAGCCTCACTTCTTGGCTTTGCCCGGCTGGTTGAGCAGGGAGTGAACGGCCCGGAGGAGTTGTTCGCTGCTCATGGGTTTTTGCAGGATCTGCAAACGGCCGGGTTCAACGGTGAAGGTGAGTTTCTTGGCGTCGAGCAGGCCGCTCATGGCCATGATGGGCAGATCCGGCTTGATCGCATGCAAGGTGGCAATGACCTGGGTGCCTTGCATGGTGGGCATCATCATGTCGGTGAGCACGGCCTTGATTTCGTTGGCGTGCTGGCGGTAAAGATCGATGCCGAGGTGACCGTCGGCGGCAAGAATGACCTGGTAGCCGTAAGCCTCGAGGGTGACGCCGACAATTTCACGCACACTGGCTTCGTCGTCGATCACCAGCACGGTTTCGCCCTGGCCGTGCATCGCTGCCGTCTCGTCCGAGGGTGGTTGAACGGCCTCGGTGCTCTCCAGGATTGCCGGCAGGTAGATCCGGAATTCGGTGCCTTGGCCGACGGTGCTTTTAACTTGGAGAAAGCCGTCATGGGATTTGACGATGCCGAGCGTGGTCGCGAGGCCGAGGCCGGTGCCTTCGCCGTGGTTCTTGGTGGTAAAAAAAGGGTCGAAAATGCGATCGATGATGTCTGGCGGAATGCCGCAACCGGTATCGGCAATCGCGATCAACACATGCCGACCGGGTTGGGCCCCGGGATTGGCGCTGGCGGTTATTTCATCGATGACGACATTTTGCGCCTTGATGGTGAGCTGGCCGCCTTCGGGCATGGCATCGCGCGCGTTGACGCAGAGATTCATGAGCACCTGTCCAAGCTGGGTGTGGTTGCCTTTGACGAAATGAAGGACGTCGCCGGTATCCGAGCTGACTTTAATGGAGCGAGGAAAAGTTTCACTGATCAGCTCAACGACGTCACGGATGATCAGGGAGGGTTGCACCGGCATGCGTTCATCGTCGGTCTCGGTTCCCCGGGCAAACGTGAGCACTTGGCGGATCAAGTTCGCGCCATGCTGGGCGCTGGTGTTCATGACGTTGAGCAGGCGGACCAAACGCTCGTCGGTGATTTCCTGGCGGAGCATGTCCACGGCGATGAGAATCGGCGTGAGGGTGTTGTTGAGGTCATGCGCGATGCCGCCGGCGAGGGTGCCGATGCTTTCAAGGCGCTGGGCCCGCAGAAATTGTTTTTCAAGTTTATCCTGCTCGGTGATGTCGGTGTTGATGATCAGGATCGACTGATCCTGGCCCTCGGCATCGCGCACCAGTGTCCAGCGGCTTTCGACCACGAGCGGGTTGCTGTCCTGGCTCTTGATCTGCAACTGCCCCGTCCAGGAGTCCGCTGATTTAAGGGCCAGATGCGCCGCTTTTATCTGCGGGGTGCAGCCGAGTTTGGCCAAAAGTTCCGAGAGCAGCTCGCCTTGTGCCTTGGCTCCGACCCAGCCGAACAGGCGCTCGGCGCTTTGGTTTGAATAGGTGATGCGGCCCTCGATGTCGGTGACGCAAATCGCGTCGCGGGCCTTGTCGAGCAGTTCGGCCTGCTCGCGCAACTTGCGCGCGGTCTCCTTGCGAACCCTGAACTCGTGCACCGATTGCAGGGCGCGGCGGATCACGGGCACGAGTCGGCTCATGCGGTCCTTGATCACATAATCAGTGGCGCCGTTTTTGAGCGCTTCCACGGCGGCGTCCTCGCCGATCGTGCCGGAAAGGAAGATAAACGGCGTGTCCGGACAATGCCGGCCGGCGATGGCCAGGGCCGAAAGCCCGTTAAAGCCGGGCATGGTGAAATCGGACAGGATCAGGTCGGGGCTGCGGCCGCTGATGGCGGAAACAAACTCGGTGCGGGTTTGCACCCGGTCGATGCGACAATGCGGCCATTCCTGCAGGATAACCTCGCTGATCAACTCAGCGTCAGGAAGGTTGTCCTCGAGATGGAGAAAGTGCAGCGGAGAAACAGAAGTGCGTGCGGCCATGATGGGAGGAATGGTTTTTGGTGAAGCGCACAGTGGGAAGGCAGCCTTGATAAATTTCGAAATTATCTTCCCAGGTTCACCGCGGGGGCCGGGAAAAAATGAGCTTATATATAATGGTTATTATAGTTCTTTATTCCATTAGGGATAAAGAATATGAAGCAATGCCGCAAGCGGTTTGGCCTGAGGACTATTACTCATACATATTTCTTTGCTATTTAGTTGAACGCTTTAAATCCTTTGAAGATAAGGTGGTTAAATTGTTTTAAAGTGATACACCCCATGCAGCCATTGTTTTGCAAAACCTGCCGAATGCGTCTGGATTTTTTCCCGGCAAGATATGTAGACTACAAGTGACCTCGAAAGTTTTTATCCTGTAGTAAACGATGAAGACCCCCTCTTCGCAGAAATTCCCGGCCCGAGGCAACGGCATTGATCGCCATCGGCCGCCGCTTTTAGCGGGCGTGGTTTTGGGACTGGTGATTTTTTCGCGCGGCGTTTTTGCGCAGCTATCGCCGGATCTTTCGGCCCCGGGCGATTTGAAGAAACTGAGCGTGGAAGAGCTCATGGACATCGATGTGACCTCGGTTTCGCGTGAGCCGGAGAAGTTGCTCGATGCAGCGTCGGCCATCCAGGTTGTCACCCAGGACGACATTCACCGTTCCGGTGCCTCGAGCATCCCGGAGGCCTTGCGTCTGGCCGATAATTTGGAGGTGGCGCAGCAAAATTCGCATACCTGGAACATCAGTGCGCGTGGGTTCAACACCGACCTGGCCAACAAGCTGCTGGTCATGATTGATGGCCGGACCGTATATACGCCGCTTTTTTCAGGCGTATTTTGGGATCTACAGGATTATTTACTCGAAGACATTGATCGGATCGAAGTCATCAGTGGCCCCGGTGGCACGCTTTGGGGAGCCAATGCGGTTAATGGCGTGATAAACGTCACTACCAAGAGCGCCAAGGATACCCAGGGATCCTATCTGGAGGCGGGCGGTGGGACGGAGCTGCGGGATTTCGCCAGCGCGCGTTACGGTGGCACGCTGGCACCCGATGTTTACTTTCGAGTCTATGCAAAATATACCGACCGCGGCAGTGAAGTCCTGGCCAACGGCAATGATGCCTCGGATTCCTGGAACATGACCCAAGGCGGGTTTCGCATCGATGACGAAGCCTTCGCGCAAAATAACCTGACCCTGCAGGGCGACATTTACAGCGGTAACGAAAACGTCCCCACGGGTGGGGGAGAAAAGGTGGGCGGAGACAACCTCCTGGGACGCTGGTCGCATTCCTTCTCCGACGACTCCAATGCGAGCCTGCAAGTGTATTACGATAAAACGCACCTGGCGGCCCCCGAGCCCAAAAGCACTTTTCTCCCGGCCGGGATCCTGACGGACGACCTCGATACCTACGACGTGGATTTCCAACATCACTTCGGCTGGGGCGACTACAACAAAATCGTCTGGGGCCTTGGTTATCGCTACACCGGCGACGTGGTTGGACCTTCGCCGACCATCGCTTTTTTGCCGGCACACCTCGACCACGATTTGTACAGCGGTTTTTTCCAGGACGAGATCAAACTGCGGGAAAATTTGTTTTTCACCCTGGGCTCGAAGCTCGAACACAACGCCTATACCGGATTGGAAAAGGAGCCCAGTGGCCGCTTGCAGTTCAATCTAACCCCGAAGCAAATGCTGTGGACCGCGGTTTCGCGGGCGGTCCGGACGCCATCCCGCATTGACCGTGACTTGGTCGAACCCACCGGCCTGCCCAAGCCATTTCCGCAAAGCATCCTGGATGGCGGGGCGAACTACGCTTCCGAAACCGTGATTGCCTACGAAGCGGGTTATCGCGCCCAACTCGGCTCCAAAGTCACCACGTCCCTTTCGCTTTTTTATAACTCCTACGATCATGTGCGGAGCACGACGCCGGGCCCCCCGGGTTTCCCCACCTTGGGCTTCCCCCTTGTTTTTCAAAACAACCTTGAAGGCCACACTTACGGAGCCGAGTTCAGCACCAGTTACCAGGTGCTCGATGGGTGGCGGCTGCACGGCGGCTACGATCTGCTCGAAGAGCATATCCGCGTAAAACCGGGCCAGGTGGATTTCAGTCATGGACTCAACGAAACCGCCGATCCGCGAAATCAATTTTTCCTGCGCTCATCCGTGGATTTGCCGCAGAACGTGGATTTGGATACCGACCTGCGCTGGGTGGACAGGCTGCATAACAATAACGGGCCAACCGCCGGGAGCGTGCCGAGTTATTTTGAATTGGATGCCCGCCTGGGTTGGAATCCGACCAAGAGACTTGAAATTTCCATTGTCGGGCAGAACCTTTTGCACAATCACCATCCGGAATATGGATTTCCCGGCCCGACGCGGGAAGAAATTGAACGCAGCGTGTATGGAAAGGTCGCATGGCGGTATTGAGCAAATGGGCGCATTTTAACTTAAAGGGCCGCGCAGGGATCTGGTTGGTATCCATTATACTGTTCTCGGCCGGGCCGGAGGCATCGGCGCAAACCGCGATCTCCCGCGAGTATGAGATCAAGGCGGTCTTCCTTTTCAATTTTGCGCAGTTCGTGAACTGGCCGCCGGAAGCGGCGGCCAGTCCGCAAGCTCCGCTGATTATCGGCGTGCTGGGCGATGATCCGTTCGACGGCTTTCTGGACGACACGGTGCGCGGCGAAAAACTGAAAAACCGGCCCTTCGTGGTGCAACGTTATCGCCGGGTGGAGGACATCGACGGTTGCCAGGTGTTATTCATCGGCCACACCGACCCCCGAGAATTGGAGCACATCCTGGCGGCCTTGAAAGGGCGCAGCATCCTGACCGTCGGCGACACGGAGGGTTTTGCCGAAGGCGGAGGCATCATCCGGTTCGTCACGGAGAACAACCGAATCCGGTTTCGAATCAACGTCGATGCGGCGCAAGCGGCGCACCTCGTCATCAGCTCCAAGCTGCTGAGGCTGGCTGAGGCTTCCCCGCCGGGAACGGAGTAATCGCCATGTTCAAGGACACACCGATCCGGCAGAAACTGGTAGTGATCATCCTGCTGACCTGCGGGGCGGTGTTGCTGCTGACGTGCGCATCTTTTTTCAGCTACGAGCTCCTGACTTTTCGACAGAGCATGGTCCGGCAGGTCTCGACCATCGGGAAGATCGTCGCCGACAACAGCACGGCCGCGCTGGCCTTCCAAAATGCGGATGATGCGAAGGAAATCCTGAATGCGCTCAAGGCGGAACCGCATGTCGTGGCCGCCAGCCTTTATACCGCAGACGGAAAGTTATTCTCGAAATATCCCGCGAACCTGCCTGACGCCGCATTTCCCGACGCGCCGGCGGAAGATGGCTATCGTTTCGAGCGTTCGCATCTGGACGGCTTTCAGCCGGTCGTGCAGGGCGACAAACGCATTGGCACGCTTTATCTCGAAAACGATTTGGGCGCCGTGTATGAACGATTCCGGCTTTACGGCTTGATGATTGTCCTCGTGGTCGCCGTATCCTTCCTGCTGGCCTACACGCTTTCCACGGCCCTGCAAAAACAGATTTCACGGCCCATCCTGGCGCTGGCGGAGACGGCCAAGGCCATTTCCGAGCGCCGGGATTATTCGGTCCGGGCCGCGAAATTGGGCCGCGATGAACTGGGCCTGCTGACCGATGCGTTCAACCAGATGCTCGAGCAAATTCACGAGCAAAACCAGACTCTGCAGCGGAACGAAGTTCAGCTCCAAACGATCATTGAGAACCTGGGCGAGGGTTTGGTGGTGTCCAACCTCGACGGCCAAATGCTGAGTTTCAACCGGGCGGCATTGGAGTTGCATGGATTTTCTACCATGGAAGAATCGCGCCGGCATCTGGCAGACTTTGCCGCGATATTTGAGTTATCGACGATTGACGGCTTGATCCTTCCCCTGGACCAGTGGCCGCTGTCCCGCATCCTGCGGGGCGAGCAATTGAGGGACTGGGAGGTGCGCATCCGGCGGATCAAATCCGACTGGCAGCGGATTTTTAATTATGGGGGCGTGCTCGTTCGCGATGCGGCTGGCCGGCCGATGATGGCGGTGGTGACCATCAGCGATATTACCGAACGCAAGCGGCTGGAAGAGACGCGCGTGCGCCTGGCGGCCATCGTCGAATCGACCGACGATGCGATCGTCAGCAAAACCCCGGAGGGAATCATTACCAGTTGGAATCGCGGGGCCGCGAAAGTTTTTGGCTATACCGCCCAGGAAGCCATCGGCCAGCCGATGCTGATGCTCTTCCCCCGTGACCGCACCGGCGAAGAGGCGGGAATCTTGGCGCGGCTTAGAAACGGGGAAAGCATCGATCATTTCGAAACCATCCGGGTCAAGAAGGATGGAAAGCAGATTGATGTTGCGGTGACTATTTCGCCGATCACGGACAGCCAGGGGCGGGTGGTCGGGGTCTCGCAAATCGCGCGCGATATCACGGAGCGCAAGCTCGAGCAAGTGAGGCTGCAGTTTCGCGCTCTCTTCGAAGCGCTGCCCGGACTTTTTCTCGTGCTCACACCCGACCTCAAAATCACGGCCGTGAGCGATGCCTACCTGAAAGCCACCCTGACCAAGCGCGAAGAGATCCTCGGCCGCGGCCTGTTTGAGATCTTTCCGGACAATCCCAATGATCCCGCCGCCAGCGGTGCCTCGAACCTGCGCGCGTCCCTCGACCGCGTGCAGAAGGACGCCGTGTCCGACACGATGGCCATCCAGAAATACGACGTGCGCCGGCCGGATGGGGTGTTCGAGGAACGCTATTGGAGTCCGGTCAACTCGCCCGTCTTGAACGTAAACCGCCAGGTCGAGTACATCATTCATCGGGTGGAAGATGTGACCGAGTTTGTCCGGAAGAAGCCGCAATCCCCCGCGGGCGAAAGCGGCCTGCGCGCAAAACTGGAACAAATGGAGGCGGAGATTTTCCGCAGTTCGCAAGCGGTGCAAACGGCCAACCAGCAGCTTCAAGCCACCAATGCCGAACTTGAATCATTCTCTTACTCGGTGTCGCATGATTTGCGCGCGCCGCTGCGCCACATCGACGGGTTTGCCGAACTGCTGCGCAAACATGCGGAATCCGCCCTGGACGAAAAGGGCCGGCGCTACATGAAAACGATCAGCGATTCCGCCAAGCGCATGGGCCAGCTCATCGACGAACTGCTGGTCTTCTCGCGGATGGGCCGGACCGAACTGCAGGTGGTCGAGCTCGACCAGGACGCGCTCGTGGCCGAAATCATCCGGGAGAACGGGTTCAAAAAAAATACCGCCCTCGATTGGAGTATTGCCCCGCTGCCGCGCGTCCATGCCGACCCTGTCCTGCTGCGCCAGGTGTGGTTCAACCTCATCGACAATGCGGTCAAATATTCCGGCAAATCCCCGTCGCCGCGCATTGAGATCGGCTACCGGCTCGATCCGGCAACCGGCGAGCAGGAATTCTTCGTGCGCGACAATGGCGCCGGTTTCGACATGCAATATGCCAGCAAGCTCTTCGGTGTCTTTCAGCGGCTGCACAGCATGGCTGAGTTTGAAGGCACCGGCATCGGCCTCGCCAATGTGCGGCGCATCGTGCAGCGCCATGGCGGCCGCACCTGGGCCGAGGGCCAGGTGGGCGAAGGCGCCGTGTTTTATTTCAGCCTGCCGGTCATCAAGTCGGCCTCACCGTCTGCCTCATCCACCCTCAATCCCGTACCATCATGAATGAACTCCACAGCATCCTCCTCGCCGAGGACAATCCCAACGACGTCGAGCTGGCTCTCGCCGCGTTCACTGAACACAACCTGGCCAACGAAGTCTTCGTTGTTTCCGACGGGCAAGAGGCGCTCGATTATCTCTATCAACGCGGAAGCTTCAAGCAGCGGGCCAATGGCACTCCTGCCGTCATTCTTCTCGACCTTAAAATGCCGAAGGTCGATGGCCTCGAAGTCCTGCGCATCATCAAGCAGGATGAAAAAATGAAGAAAATTCCTGTCGTGATGCTCACCTCTTCGCGCGAAGAACAGGACCTGGTGCGGAGCTATCAACTCGGCGTGAACGCCTATGTGGTAAAGCCCGTCGGTTTCCAAGCCTTCATGGATGCGGTCAAGCAGATCGGCGTATTTTGGGCCCTGTTCAACGAACCGCCGCCCGGCAGCCAGCACGTCAAGCATTGAGGACTCATTTCAAAGCGGTTTGTCATTCTGAGCGCAGCGAAGAATCCAGTGAAGCGTTGTTGGCGAAATCAAAATGGATGATTCTTCGCCGCACTCAGGATGACAGGGGAAGGCGCAGCTTGAAGATATTCCCTACGCCGGCGGATGAAACTGATAAGCGTCGATGGAATGCGGATTGAGCGGGAAAATCGGCCGGCCGAGGCGTTTCGAGCTGATGCGTTCCAACGTCAGGGCCACATAATAATTATGGCGCACAAAGCGCAGGAAATCGGCCTTGCTGAGGGCCAGGCAGATCGTTTCCTCCTGGGCGACGAGGGAGGCGGTGGCCGTTCCGTTTTGCAGGAGGCTGATTTCGCCAAAGAATCCCCCCCGGCGAATTTTGCCGGCC
Source organism: Opitutaceae bacterium (assembly GCA_035569995.1). GTDB lineage: Bacteria > Verrucomicrobiota > Verrucomicrobiia > Opitutales > Opitutaceae > DASRHD01. The sequence continues at coordinate 41,586 of DATMLS010000045.1, forward strand.
CGCCTGGCGCCCTGCATGGTCCGCACGCTGCCTTCGTAGATGATGTAGAAAGCCTGGACGTCATCATTCTCCTGGAGGATCACGTCGCCTTGCTGGTACTTGAGGATCTGCGAAAGCTGCGCAAAGCGGGCGATGGCTTGGGGCCCCCAGTGGGCGCAGAGCGGCAGGCGCCCAAGAAAAGGCAGTTTGTGCGTGAGATTATAAACCATCTCGGCGCCGAGTTTGCTCACGACCAGCCGTTCGAAGTCGGCCGCGGAAAGGACGAAGGCGAAAAGAGGGGTTTTGCTCCGGACTTCCAGTTGCTGGCTCTGGCCGTCCACGACGTTGTTGACCCCAAAAATATCGCCTTCCGAGAGATGAAACGCGAAAGCTTTCCGGCCTGATCTGAGGCGACGGTAGGCGGAGGCCAGGCCGGACGCGATCAGGCCGACTTGGTCGAAGGGTTCATCAAGCGTGACAATCGGCCGCATGGCCTTGGCTGTGAAGGGACGGAGCAAACCGGCCAGTTCGGCCTGGGTTTCTGTATCCAGGCGACGGAGCAGCGGATTTTTGGCGATCAACTGCCTGATGGAGGCTTCGGTGAAAGCTGGCTCGACGCTCGATTTCCAGCGCTGCCAGCGTTGGCGCGAGCGGCTGACAAAAGTGCGCGCGGCCGTGCGCGCGGTAGGCCAGAACTCATTGGTGCACCAGCCCAATCCGACCACCCCCACGGCTCCCAGCAAGAAGGGGAGAATCTCACGCCAATAGGTGATGTCGGTTAGCGTCGCCCGGAAGGAAAGGTGAAAAAGATTGAAAACGACGTTGGCCGTCAGCAGCACCCAGCCGAGGCCAAACAACAGTTCGAATCCCGTCGCGCGCCAGTCGAACTGCCGCCAGGCGATCCGCAGCCGCCGGCCGGGTTCATGGTTGAGCGTGAACAGCAAGTGATGATCGACATCGAGGCGCGGGCGTTGCCGCAACAGGGTCGCCGTCTGGCCGAACAACCCATCCACCGGGCGCAAGCCGATCAAAAGGGCCGCCACCGGGATCAAGCTCCAGCTTGATTCCATGAAGAGCGCGGCTGCCGCCATGATCGCGAGCGGCGCCAGACGCCCATATCCTGTCGCCAGCTGGCTGATCGAGTCGGCCATGCGAATGTCGCGCATATCGAGGGCAAAGTGAGGAAAGCCTGTTTGCCAATGAAGATGGGGCCGATAGACTTCATTGTCCCCGGCACACAGGACGGAAGCCGCCACCGCGTAGCCGGCACTCAACCCGACACTCACCGCCAGCCATCCGACCGCGCAATCCTGAAATCCAAGCGGCCTCGGTATCTGGTGCAGGATCATGGCGACAATGGCGGTGAGGATTGCGGCGATGGAAACCGTGAGGGTGAGATGAGCGGGCAGCGATACGAGCCAGCGCACGGCGTGACGGCGAAAAGGCACGCTTTTGCCCTCGTACAGGATGCCGGCGCGATAGGCCTTGAGGATGACCTCATAAAATTCATTGAGGGCGGGGCAGGTGCGTTGCGCGATCATCCGACCCAGCACATCGGGCACGGTGGATGGCTCCATGAATTCCTGCACGACCAACCATTGCTGCGGCGTGACCGTCAAATAGGTTTGGGCCGGCACATTCTTGACGACGAAAGCTCCCTTGTAACTGCGTCCGAAACGCAAATCCCGGTTCAACGTTAGCTTCTCAGCTGTGAGTAGCAGGGTTTCATTCATCGGGGAAACGAAGACGGATGAGCTGGCCGCTCGGGTTCATCCTAAGAACGAGCGCACGGCTTCAAGCAGCTGCCTCGTCTCAAATGGCTTGGGCAGAAAGGAAAAATTCGATTCCTCGGTTACCCAATGGGTGTCTTCGTTGATATGCATGCTGAGCAAAATAATGGGAAGCTTCGGCATCTGTTTCCGCAGTTGCTGGGCCAAGGTCAGGCCATCCATGTCTGGCATGACGACATCGGACAAAACCAGGCCAATTTCAGCCTTGCGGAGCTGCATCTCAGCCAACGCAGCCTTGCCCGACTCAGCTTCGTAGGCCGTATAGCCGTTTTGGCGCAGGACGCCGACGACCACGCTCCGAATGGCTGGAGAGTCATCGACGATAAGGACGGAGCGGGGGGTGTTCAATGAAGGTAGGTGGGAATATGGTGGAAGATGCAGAGTACAAATGCACTCCAAAAACATATGCCTTGATGGTGCCGTGGAAAAAAGCAGCAACGTATCTTTTTGCGGTTCGCACAAGAAGGCATCCTTTTAACTTTTCCAGCTAACGCCACTTCCTTGCTTTTCTAGGAAATTAACGCCTGGGAGCATCCACGCCCCACTGAATTCAAAGCAGATTGATCGGGCGGGACGCCACGAGCGGAAATACGGCATTGACAGCCCTCGTGGCGTATGGGAATTGGTCAGGCTCCTTACAAATTTCTGAGCCGCCCAAAACACGGTTCATGTCCCACTAAAACCCGATAACGCCCAATTCCCATGGCCAACAGTGAAATTCTCCTCCTCAAACCCGTCGATGGCCTCGGTGGCGAAGGCGACCAAGTCAAGGTCCGTGCCGGCTATGCCCGCAACTACCTGCTTCCCCACAAATTTGCCGTGCCCGTCACGCAGGCCAACCGCAAGCACGTCGATGCGCTCAAGAAACGCCGCGCCGAACGCGAAACCCACGAGCTCACCGGCGCGCAGGAACTCGCCAAGAAGCTGGAGAAAGTCTCCCTCGCGTTCGCGGTGAAGACCGGCGAGGGCGGCAAGATGTTTGGCGCCATCACCGCCATCGATCTCCACGACAAGCTCGTCGCGGCCGGTTTTACCCTCGATAAAAAGCGCGTCCACTTGCACACGCCGGTGAAAACCCTCGGCCAGCACACCGTCAAAATCAAGCTGCACACCGATGTCACCGTCGAACTCACCTTTGACGTGGTCTCGGAAAACCCGATCGAGCCCGTTGCGGCCGCCGTCCCCGCCAAGCCGGCCAAGTCTGCCCGCTATTGAGCGAACGGCACCGTTTCCGTCCTCGCGAAAACTTTCGGCCGCGCGCCAGTCGCGCGGCTTTTTTTTGGCCAAATTTCCCTTCTGCCTTTCGGTGAATAAGAATTGAAGAACTCTTTGTTGCATCTGGCCCGTGAGTGCCATGGTCTCATCACTTCCGATGGTTGAAGACGTCACCCAAAAAATCCGCCGCCCGCATGCCAATGGCGGCGCCGAGGCCGCCCCGGTGGCCGGCCGCGCGATGCCGCACAGCCTCGAAGCCGAGGAGTACCTGCTCTCGTGCTGCCTGCTCGACGGCTCCGACACCATCGCGCGCTGCCTCGAGGCCCGGCTTCCGCCGGCCGCGTTTTATTCACCGGCGAACTCCCTGATCTACGAAAAGCTCTGCGCCCTTTACCAGGCGCACCCGCCGGTCGAGCTGGCCGTGCTCGCCGAGGAGCTGAAGACCGCGCAGCAGCTCGAGGCCGTGGGCGGCTACGCCTACCTCACGCAAATCAGCGCCCGCATCCCGACGACGGCCCAAGCCGTCTATTTCCTGGAGAAGGTCCGCGAACTTTATTTGTTGCGCGAACTGATCAAGGCCGCCACCGGCGCGGTGGAGCGGGCCTTCAATTACCAGGGCGGGCTCGAGGAATTCGTGGACAAAGTCGAGCAGGACATCTTCCGCGTCACGCAGGCCCGCGTCGGCGATGCGGTGAAGTCGATGAAGGAGCCCACGCGCGAGGCCATGAACGTCATCAACAAGATGATGATGAAAAAAGGCGAACTCACCGGCGTGTCCTCCGGCTTCAAGGACCTCGATGCGCTCACCTTTGGCTTCCAGCGGCAGGAAATGATCGTGCTCGCCGCGCGCCCGTCGATGGGCAAGACGAGCCTGGCGCTCAACACCGCCGATGCCGCCGCGTTGCCGAAGCGCGGCGAACCGGTCACCACGCTGGTTTTTTCGCTCGAGATGAGCGCCTCGCAGCTTGCGTTGCGCATGCTTTGCGCCCGCGCCCGGGTGAACATGAAGCTGTTGCGCGACGGCCTGCTGCCAAAAAATGGCGAGGAAATGCAGCGGCTGGTCGCCACGGCGGACGAGTTCTCCAAGGCCCCGCTCTTTATCGACGACTCCAGCCACCTTTCGATCATGGAACTGCGGGCCAAGGCCCGCCGTGTGCATGCCCGCCACAAACTCGGCTTCATCATTGTCGATTATTTGCAGTTGATCAGCCCGACCGACTCCAAAGTCCCGCGTGAACAGCAGGTGGCCGAGGCTTCGCGCGGATTAAAAGCGCTGGCGAAGGAACTCGACGTGCCCGTGCTTGTATTAAGTCAGTTGAACCGCTCGTCCGAAAAGGAAAACCGCGTGCCGAGACTTTCGGATTTGCGCGAATCCGGCTCGATTGAGCAGGACGCCGACGTTGTGCTCATGCTCGCCCGCCCCAAAGATTCCGAAGAAAATTACCAGGTCGCCAGCGACTCGGCTGACTTAATCGTTGCCAAGCAGCGCAATGGCCCGGTAGGAGAACTGAAGCTTACTTTCCTTAGGGACATCACACGCTTTGAAAACCATACTCCGTAACCCAGCGCGCGGGGTCGCGCAATTTCTATTCCTGTTTTGGCTGCTGGCTGCGGGGGCATTCCGGGGTGCGGCGCAGGCCCCGGACGCAACGGTGCCGCCTCCTTCCTCCACCGTGGGCGTCATCACCGTCAGGTTTGTCGGCGCCGCCAACGTCGACGAGCAGGTCATCCGGGCCAACATGCAGGTGCATGAAGGCAGCACCTTCGATGAGACGCTGGTCGATCGCGACATCCGCTCGCTCTACAAGACGGGCCTCTTCGAATACATCGAGGTGAAGCGCGACGTGCAGCCCGACGGCACGATCAATCTCGTGGTCGAGGTCACGCCCAAGTATCGCGTGCAGGAGGTGCAGTTTGAAGGCAACAAAATGGTCAAATCCTCCCGCCTGCTCAAGGAGACCAAGACGCGGGCCGGTGCCACGCTTGACGAACGCCAGGTCAAGGAAGACTCCGAGAAAGTCCACGATTACTACGAGAAAAAGGGCTACAATCAAATCTCTGTCACCTATGACATCCAACGCGACCGCAGCACCGGCCAGGGCACGGTCATCTTCCGGATCCATGAGGGCAACAAGGTCCACCTCTCGGACATACGCTTTATCGGCAACGCCCACATCACCGCCCGCAAACTCCGTCATCAGATGGAAACCAGCCGCTATCATTGGCTCTGGTCCTGGATAACGGACGGCGGCCGCTACAAAGCCGACCAATTCCAGGATGACCTCGACAAGCTGCGCGACTACTACCGCGACCAAGGCTACCTCGATATCGATATCCCGCAGGAAAAAGTCATCCTTGATTATCCCGGGCCCTCGCAACTGGTCGTCACCATTCAAATCACCGAAGGCCGCCAGTACCACATCGGGGCGATTTCTTTTTCGGGCAACAAGATCTATTCCGCCCGCCTGCTCCGCCTGGCGCTCCGGCAAAAGCCCGGCATGGTTTTCTCGCCCTCCAAGCTCGACAAGGATGTCACGACCCTGGAGGACTTTTACGGGCGGGACGGCTACCTCGAGACGGAGATCCATCTCGTGCGCAAGCCGAACCTCGCCACCGGCAACATCGACATCGAGTACCAAGTCGAGGAAAGCAAAATTTTTTACGTCGAATCGATCAAGGTCGAGGGCAACACCAAGACCAAGAGCAATGTCATCCTCCGCGAACTCATCCTCGGGCCTGGCGAGGTGTTTGACACGGTGCGCATGAAAATCAGCAAACAGCGCCTCCAGAACACGGGCTTTTTTGACGACGTCGAGGCCACGCCTGAAACCACCAATATTCCCCAGCGCCGCGACCTTAAGATCGCGGTCAAGGAAGCCCGCACCGGCAATCTCACTTTCGGCGCCGGCTATAGCTCGCTCGAAAAAGCCACGTTTTTTACCGAGCTCTCCCAGTCCAACTTCGATATCAACAATTCCCACTCTTTCTTCCAGGGCGCCGGACAAAAGTTTCGCATCCGGCTCGAAATCGGCACGCTTTCCAACGAGGCCGTCATCTCTTTCGAGGAACCGTGGCTTTTCCAGCAAGCGCTTGCGCTTGGCTTCGAGATTTATCGCACCAGTTCCGATTACAACAGCGCTTTCTATACGGAAGTTCACACCGGCGGCGAAGTTTATCTCCGTAAACGGCTCTTCGAATTCATCGATGCCGAACTCTCGTACACCTACGACGTCACGGATATCACGAACGTCACCCCGGATGCCTCTCCCATCATTCAGGAGACCGCCGGCATAACCAAGGAGTCCAAGGTTGGACTCGAGATTGTCCACAGCTCACTCAACAAATTGATCAACACCACCTCGGGCAACCGCGAACAAATTGACACGACTTTTGTGGGCGGTCCGTTTGGCGGAAACGTGGATTATTACAGCGTTGAATTCAAAGGCTCCCAGTTCTATCCCCTTTTTGAAGCTCAGAACCAGGTGCTCAGCATCATCGGCCGGGCCGGCGTCAAACAACCCTATGGGCGTAGCGCCACCGTGCCTTATTTTGACCGTTACTTCCTGGGTGGACCCTACGATCTGCGCGGCTTCGAGTATCGGGGGGTTGGGCCAAAAGACTCCAACCTCGAGCCCATCGGCGGCAATTCCTACGGCATGTTCAGCCTCGAATACAGCCTCGATGTCGTGAGCCCGGTTCGGTTTGCGTTTTTCTATGACAACGGATTTGTCAACAATGGTTCCTTCGACCTCAACCCCGGCAACTACAATGACGACTTTGGCTTTGGCGTTCGCCTGTTTATCCTCGGGGCGCCCCTCAGCCTCGACTACGGCATCCCGATCACGGGCGATGCCTCCAACAAAAAGGGCGGACAATTTAATTTTACCTTTGGCACCCGGTTTTGATTTTGTTTAGCTCAATCCCATCTGATCCAATTTAATCACCTCATGAAGAAATCACTCATCCCATTGTTCGCGCTGGCGGCTTCCCTGGTCTTGGCGCTCACCGTTCGCGCCCAGTCCGAACCCAAAATCGTTGTCGTGGATATCGCCAAGGTTTTCGACAACCACTACGCCAAGCAAAGCGAGGAGGCAAAACTCCGCGCCGACGCCCAAAAGGCCCAGGAGGACATGCAGCATCTGGTCAAGGATGGGAATGATCTGGTGGACCAATACAAGGAGCTGGTCGACCAATCCAAGAATCCCGCGCTGACCAAGGAGGCCCAGGCCAAGGCGGACGACGATGCCAAGAAGAAAATGGATGAAATCACCAGCAAGCAAAATGAGCTGGCCTCATTCAAGGAAACCGTCCAGCGCCAGTTTCAAGAGCGCATCCAGACCATCCACAACGGCATCGTCAGTAGCATCGGCGTTGCCGCCACGAATGTCGCCAAACGCCATGGGGCCACGCTGGTGCTCGACAAATCCGGCGTCTCTGCCTTTGGCGCACCCTTTATGATCTACTCCGATCCGGCTTATGATATCACGGATGAAGTGATCATCGAGGTGAACAAGGATCGTCCGGCAGCGCCGCCGGCCGGCTCCAGCGCCGCGCCAGCGGCTCCGGGCGATGCGCCCAAGCTGACGCTTCCTGCCCTTACGCCCACGAACCCATAAGGTCGCAGTCAATTTCCCCGGCCCCGCTCCCACGAGCGGGGCTTTTTGTTGTGTCGCTCGCGCGTTGCACCGCGCCAAAAAATCGCTCACGTTTTTCGCATGCAGCTTGTCTTCACGGCCGCCGAACTTGCGGCCTTGCTTCAACCCCGCGCCAAACGCGGTGCCACGACCGAGACCATCCGGGGCATTGCCGCGCTGGCCGGCGCGCAGGCCGGTGACCTGTCCTTTCTCGGCAACGCCAAATACAAGAACGAAGTCAAGGCCACCGCCGCTTCGGTCATCCTGCTGCCGGCCGACTACGCCGGTGAGCCGAAGCCCAACCAGCTTTTTTTCCTCGTGGACAATCCTTCCGTGGCGCTGGCGCGGTTTTGTTCGCACCTCGAGCAGCAACTTTGGCCGCGCCCTGCGCCCGGAGTGCACGCCACGGCCCATGTCGCGCCTGGTGCGAGCGTCGCCGCCACGGCCACTATCGGCCCGCTTTGCATCGTCGAGGAGGGCGCGGTCGTGGGCGAGCGCACCCATCTGCAAGCCCAGGTCTTTGTCGGCCGGGGGGCGCGGATTGGCGATGATGGCTGGCTCATGCCTGGCACGATGGTGGCCGCCGAGTGCGTGCTGGGCCACCGCGTGCGTTTGCAACCCGGGGTCATCATCGGGGGGGACGGCTTTGGCTACGAATTAGTTGCCGGACGCCACGAAAGACTCCCGCAAGTCGGCACGGCCGTGGTCGAAAACGATGTTGAGATCGGCGCCAACAGCACGATCGACCGCGCGCGCTTTGGCCGCACGGTGATCGGGGAGGGCACCAAAATCGACAACCTGGTCCAGATCGGCCACAATGTCGTCATCGGCAAACACTGCATCATTTGCGGGCAGGCTGGCGTCGCGGGCAGCACCATCCTTGAGGATTATGTGGTGCTGGGCGGCCAGGTTGGCCTCGCCGGCCACCTGACCGTGGGCCGCGGCGCGCAGGTCGGCGCGCAGGCCGGCGTGCCTTCCGACCTCGCCCCCGGCGTCATCGTGCGCGGCACGCCCAGCCTGCCTTTGGTGCTCGAACAGCGCCTCACCATTCTGCGTAACCGTCTCCCCGATCTTTTCCGCCGCGTCGATGCAATCGAGGAACAGTTAAAAAAACCTTCCGCTGCGCCCTGAACTCGATAACCATGACGGCTACATGAGCAGCAAATCAGGCCTGAAAATCTTTTCCGGGAATTCAAACCGTCCACTGGCAGAGGAAATCTGCAAGTCCATCGGCGTCCCTCTGGGCTCGGCCACAGTCACCTGTTTTCCCGATGGCGAATCATTCGTGAAGATCGATGAAAACATCCGCGGCCAGGATGTCTACATCGTCCAATCCACGTGCACGCCGACGAACCATCACCTGATGGAGCTGCTCATTATGATCGACGCCGCGCGGCGCGCCTCGGCCCTGCGCATCACCGCCGTCATGCCGTTTTACGGCTACGCGCGCCAGGATCGCAAGGACCAGCCGAGGGTGCCCATCACGGCCAAGCTCGTCGCCAACCTGCTCGTGGCCGCTGGCGCCACCCGCGTGCTCACGATGGATCTGCACAGCCAGCAAATCCAGGGCTTCTTCGATATCCCGGTTGATCACCTCTTCGCCTCGCCGGTGTTTTTCAAGTATCTCGAAAAACTGAAAGGCAAAAAAATGGTCGTCATCTCGCCTGACATTGGCGGCATGAAGATGGCCGCCGCCTATGCGAACATCCTCGGCGCGAGCCTTGGCATGGTCTGGAAAAAGCGCACCAGCGCCACCACCGTCGAGTCCATCACCATCGTCGGCGACGTCGCCGGCAAGGACGTGCTTATCGTGGACGACATCACCGAGACCGCCGGCACCCTGACCAACGCCGCCAAGCTCATGCGCGAGGCTGGCGCCTCCAGCGTGCGCGCCGCCGTCAGCCACAGCCTGCTCAGCCCGGTGGCCTACGAACGCCTCGCCAAGGGCTATATCGACGAGCTGATCACGACCAATACGATTCCCATCGATCCGCGCGGCCTGCCCATCCGGGTGCTCAGCGTCGCCGGCTTGCTTGGCGAAGCCATTGGGCGTATCCACAGCAACGAGAGCGTCACCAGCCTGTTTCGCATCAAGGGATTTTAGGAAGTAAAAACCCTCCTGCGACGGCGGGCGGAAACTCGGCACGGAACCTTTTGGTGCGTGGTTTTGTCATCTTCTGTTCCATGAAATCCAAATCCCTGTCCTTTATCACCGTTTCAGCTTTGGCCATTGGCGCCGCGGGACTGTTCATCGCGGCCAAGGATGTTTCCAAGCCCGTGCTGCACATCGACTCCACGCCGGTTTCCGAGGGCAAATCCCCCGTCGTTACCAGCTATGCCGATGTCATCGACCCGGTGAAGAAAGCGGTGGTTTCCGTTTATTCGACAAAAATTGTCCGCGAACGCCTCCCGGTTAATCCCTTTTTTCGCCAGTTTTTTGGCGATGAGGCGGCTCCGGAACGTGAAAGCAAACAACAGGGCCTTGGCTCCGGTGTCATGGTCTCGTCCGACGGCTATATTCTCACCAACAACCATGTCGTCGAGGGCGCCGATGAACTCAACGTCCTCCTGCCCGACAACCGCGAATTCAAGGCCAAGGTCATCGGCGCCGATCCCAAAACGGACATTGCGGTCATTAAAATCGAGGCCGATCACCTGCCCGCGGTCATCCTGGCCGACAGCGACAAGCTGCGCGTGGGCGATGTGGTCTTTGCCATCGGCAACCCGCTCGACATTGGCCAGACCGTCACGATGGGCATTGTCTCGGCCCTCGGCCGGAAAAATCTTGGCCTGCTTGAAAACGTCGGCGGTTACGAGGACTTCATCCAGACCGACGCCGCCATCAACATGGGCAACTCCGGTGGCGCGCTCGTCGATGCCAAGGGCCGTGTCGTCGGCATCAATAGCGCCATTCTCTCCACCTCGCGTGGCAATATCGGCATCGGGTTTGCCATCCCGATTGATCTGGCCGCAAGCATCATGCAGAGCCTGATCGGGACGGGCAAGGTCACGCGCGGATACCTCGGGGTCAACACCGACGCCCTGACGGCTGAAATTGCGGAGCAACTTGGCATTAGCAAGGACACCCAGGGCGTCGTCATCACGGATGTGAAACCCGATAGCCCCGCCGCCAAGGCCGGACTCAAGCGCAGCGACGTCATTCTCGCCCTGAACGACAAAGCCGTGGAGTCGCTGGAAGATTTGCGCCTGCTTATCTCCGAGACCGCGCCCGGCACGGAGGTGGCCATCAAATTTGTGCGGGATGGCAAGGAGCAGACGATCAATGTCACCCTCGGTACGCTCGCGGATGATAACAACGAGCTGCTCCCCGGCGTGACCGTGACCAAGCTCACCGATGATAAGCGCCACGAACTCAACATCGACGACGATCGCGTCACCGGCCTGCTGATCGCCAATGTGGAGGACAATTCACCCTACAGCGACAAGCTCGCGAGCGGCGCAGTCATCATCGAAATCGACCGTATCCCTGTCACCACCGTGCAGGCTGCCAAGGGAATGCTCACCAGCGGCCGCCATCTCTTTCTCATTTATTTCCACGGCGTCCTTGGCTTCCAGCTCATTGAGGTGAAATGAGGCGTGCGCCAAGTATCAAGTAACAGGTAACAAGTATCAGGAGTATGTAGGTAGCGAGCTCTTGTTACTTGATACCTGGCACTTGTTACCTCTCCGAATTAGCTTCCCGGCTTTTCCACCGGGATTTTGGCCAGCCAGTCGGGGACCTGGTCGGCCGGGTAGGTGGGAAAACTCAATTCCATCAGGGAAATCGACGGCACGTCGAACTTCGCCACCCCGGCGCTTCGATCCACGAGCATGGCGATGCCCACTGGAACCGCGCCTCCGCGTCGTACGATCTCGAGGGCTTCCAGCACGCGCCCGCCGCGCGTCACCACGTCCTCGACGACGAGCACGCGCTCGCCCGGGGTGAACGCAAAGCCGCGCCGCAGCACCAGCACATTGTTTTCCTTTTCCACAAAAAGGTAGCGGGCCCTGGCCTGCCGGGCCATTTCCTGCCCGATGACGAGCCCGCCCATGGCCGGCGCCAGCACGGTCGAGAAGCCCAGGCCGGCCAGCTTGGCCCGCAGCAGCTCCGCCAGCCGCTCCACCGCATCCATGTGCTGGCAGACCTGCGCACACTGGAAGTAATGCGCGCTGTGCAGCCCCGAGCGGAGGATAAAATGGCCCTGTAAGAGCGCCTTTGTGCGGGTGAAAATTTCGAGGGCTTCGGTTTGGGTCGCATCCATGCGCCCACCCTGTGACTTCGCCGTAAAAAAACAAAAACATTTTTGCAGTGCACGGGATTTAGCCTAGGGTGGCACCATGGTCACCGCCGTGCCTCCCCTCGAAGACGAACTCGGCGACGTGCTGGAGAAGGCGCTGCGCCAGGCCGGGCTGGCCCTGCCCCTGCTGGCCGAACGCGCGCAGGTGGACGCGGCGCGCTTGGGTGATGCCATCGATTACCGCTCCGATCTGGCGTGTGACGAGCTGCGCCGGATCGCCGCCGTGCTCGGCCTCAACGAAGTCGGTCTCTGTGCGCTCGGCGTCGGTCGCTATCCGCTGCCGGAGATCGGGAACCTGCCGTTTTGCGTGTATCCGTTGCACATGGCGCACGGCATCGGGGTCGCCAATGCCTACCTGGTGGCCGAACCCGGGGCCGACCACGGCTTGTTGTTTGACGCCGGCGCGGCTTTTTCCTCCTTGCAGCGGGTCTGGCCGGCCGTCGTGAAAAAGATCGACGCAGTTTTCCTCACGCATGTCGAAGCCGAGCATGCCGGTGGATTGTGCGAAGCGCTCAAGGCCTTCGGGACGCCCCGGGCGTTTGTGCCCGACGGGGCGAGTGCACCGTGCGCCGAACCGCTGGGCGAGGGAGCCGTGCGTGTCTTCGGCCAGCTTGAGGTGACGGCTTTCAGCACGCCCGGCCATTGTGCGGCGCACAACTGCTATCTCGTGCGCACCCCTGGCCCGAGGGCGGACGGGGCCCTGCTGGTGTCGGGCGACCTGTTATTTGCCGGCTCGGTGGGCGGTGGCTACTTTTGCCAGCAGCGGCTGGCCGAGCAACTGCATCGCATCCTCGCGGCTGTGCCGGAAAACACCGTGGTCGCCCCGGGCCATGGGCCGATGACGACGATGAAAAATGAACGGCAATTCAATCCGTTCCTGGCCTGAAAGACAGTGGATGGGTAGGGTGCGTTATCCTTGAGCGGATTAAAAACCCGTGTAGCCACGAAGGATCACAAAGAACACAGAGAACAACCTTTCTTTGAGATCTATGTGATCTTTCGTGGCAAAAAATTCGGCTGACCGCTTACCAAGCGGAGGGAACGACATCCTCGTCGTGATCCAGGCGATACGGTTACAGAGCTAGCGATACAGTGCAGTGCCCTCCTTCGTTTCGATAAGTCCGGTTCGGCAAGCCCATCGACTAGCTCAGGGCCTTGAGCTTGTCGAAACTGCCTCAAGGTCCCGAGCATTGTCGAGGGACTCAAGGCCCTGATCCAGTCGAATGGGCTACGGCGTGGCATTCATCGCAATGCGATGAATGGTCGGGGCGGCGAGATTCGAACTCGCGACCTCTACGTCCCGAACGTAGCGCTCTACCAGGCTAAGCTACGCCCCGACAAAAACCGCAGTTCCTTGCAGAACGGTGGATCGAAGAAACTTCGTCCTGCTTGGAACAGAAAAGAAATGCAGGCAGGCCTTGGGTTCACCAGCAAGGAGAAAACCAAACTTTCACCGCAAACTCCCGCCATCAAATGCGCGCCGGGATTAGTGCACTACGGCCGCGGGCACGGGAGGAACGTAAGTCAGCGAGCTGGCGGCAACCTTCTGCGTCACCATGTCGTAGGTGCGCTGAATCTCAAGGTCAGCGTTGCGCCGGTCGATTTTTGCCAGTTCGAGCTGTTTCTTCAGGTCGAAGACTTCGCGCGAGAGCTTATCCTGGTCGGATTGGAGGGAAGCAAGTTGGGCCTGGAGATCGGCGGCCTGCTTGGCATAACTGTCGGCTTCCTGCTGAAAATTTGCGGTTTCGTCGGCCAATTTCTGCTTGCTGGCTTCAAATTTGGCCAGGTGATCGGCCTCCTGGCGGGCTTCCTCGGCCCGCTGCTCGTCTTCGCGGGCCTGGGCATCGGCCTGGGCCTTTTTCATGGCTTCTTGCTTGTTTTGCTCAACTTGGGCGGCGGCGACGGCGGCGACTCGGGCTTTTTCCGCATCAGCCACGGCGAGCTGCGCACTGAATTGCTGGTAGTAGACGCAGAAGGCCGCGAGCAAAACAATCGGGACGATAAGATAGAATTTATTCATGGGAGGCGGGCTTAGGAATTGGTGGTGGCGGCGGCCTTTTTGGCGGCATCGGCGTCGGCGCGGGCTTTTTCCGCGGCGGCCAGCTTATCAAGCAGGCTGATGATGTCTTGGCGGTTGGCTTCGGCTTGCTGGACGTAAGACTTGAGAAAATCCTGTTCTTTCAAGGCTTCTTCCTTGCTGCTCTGGAGTTCGGCGAGGGCGGCTTGCGCACCCTTGATTTCCTTCGTCAACCCGGTGACTTCCTGCTCAAATTTTTGCTTGTCGTTGTGGGCTTTCACTCGTGCAGCATCGGCCGCAGAGAGGGCATCCTCCTCGGCTTTATCGCGCGCGAGCTTGGCGTCGCGCTCGGCTTTGCGTTTTTCCGCGTTCAAGTTCGCCTCAATGCTGGCCTGGCGCCGGGCTTCAGCCTCTTGCTGCAGCTTGGCATTGCGGTCGGCAACCTCCTTCGTGTGTTCCTGTACCTGTAGCTCCGCGTAGTGATTCGCGAAGGGAATATAAAACAGGCAAAACACGATTACGCCGCAGAGCGGCACGAGCATATAAATGTATTTTTTCTTCATGGCAAAATGAGGTGAAAGTTACTCGGTTTTTCGGAAAGCGGCGTCGCGTTGCTCAATGGCGGATTTCACCGCTTCGCGGAGGCTGGCAATGGTTTTGTCATCGGCGGGAGAATGGGGATATTTGGCGGCGCTTTCCACGGCTTGTCCAGCCAGCTCGAACTTCTGCAATTCAATGGCCAGGTAGGCGTAGAACAGCCACGATTGTGCGGGTTTTTCACCGCCATCCCTCGCCACGCAGGCTTGAATATCAGCCAGCGCCTCGGCCGTTTTGTCCATGCCATAGAGAATTTGCGCGGCGACAAAATTGAACTGGCCTTTTTCGGGGAAGAGACTGGCGGTTTCGTGCAGGACATCCACGGCTTTCAAGTCCTTGTGCAGTTGCTGGTAGGCGTCGGCCAGTAGCACCCAGTTTCCCGGGCTGGATTTGATGCTTCCATCGTGCAGGCCGCTCTCGAGCAGCTCGGCGCCCTGCTGGTATTGGCCAATATTGAAATAAAGGCTGAACAGCTCGAAATTATCCTCCGGCCTGTTCAACGCCCCATACTTATGGGCACGCTCAATGGTGACGATGGCGCGTAAATTGTATTCAAAAGCCTTCTTTTCGTCCTTATCCTTGATCGCCTCATTGGCCAGGGCGGCATAGAAAGCCGTGAGTTGCTGCCAGTAGGATTTATTGTCCGGCTTGGTTTTTAGGATAAACTCGAGAACATCAGCTGCGTCGGCGTAATGACCGAGTTGCTGCAGGGTGGCCAATTGCAGGACGTACAAATTATCATTGGGAGCCACCGCCGAGCGCAGGCCTTTTTCAGTTTCGACCAGGGCCTTTTTGATGAGATCCAGGTCGACGTGTTTCGGATCAAGGTTGGCCTCGGTGTAAAGGAGCTGGGCGTAGAACATTTCGGCGTTCTCCATGCTGTTCGCGGCAGGCGACGGCGGCGGCAGGGCCGAGGGATCAGTTTGGGCGACTTCAATCCAGCGCTCGATGACGGTCCGGGCCGTGTCATAGTCGCCGCGTTGGGCCGTGGGGTCTTTGTTGATGGCGCCCCGTTCAAAGCAGAGATTGGCAATGTAGAAGCGCAATTGCTGGTTGGCTTTGGCCTCGAAGAAGCCGTAAGTATCGGAGAGATTGAGCGCGGTCTGCAGCGGCTCGATCGCGGCGAAGCGGGAAGTGGTGTCGTTCTTTCGGAAAAGATAAGTGGCCTTGCTTTGTGAAAGTACGGCCCGGTCAAAGCTGTTGGCGGGAACCGTTGCCAAAAGGGAGTCCACCAAGGCGATGGCCTCATCCAATTTGCCCGCATCTTCGAGGGGCTTCAAGTCCTGCAGCTTTTCGGAGGTGGCATCGCTGAGCTCGGCGGCTGGTTTATCATCAGCCCGAACCGGGGCCAAGGCTGCGCAGAAAAACACCGCCAGCAGCAGGACGCGGAAGAAAGACGAAAAGGGTGAAGCAGTCGTAGACATGGTGGATCAGGAATCGCCGTTGAGATCGAAGGCAATGGGAACTTCCATGCGGGTATTGACGGCATGGCCGCCTTTCCTGCCAGGTTTGAAGATCCATTTTGAGACGGCGGTGATGGCGGCTTGGTCTAATTCGTTGGAACCGGAGCTGCTGACGACATGCGCCTCCTGCACATGGCCTTCCGCGTCGCAAATGAAGCCGACGTGAACCGTGCCGGTGGTGCCGTTGATCCTCATTTCTGGGGGATACTGGGGTTGCGCTTGAAAGCGTGCCGCGGGTACTTGGTCGAGGTCGGCCAGGTCGAAAATCTTTACATTCTTGAGATTGGCGCGCTGAACGTTAATATTAACGTTACCGAGATTTAGGCTCGAAGGTGGGGGCGGCTCGACGGGCGTGACAAAGGCATCGACCGGCACGGTGGTGGGTATGTCGGCCAAGGCGGGCGGGGCGACAATCGGCGTATCGGTTTGCTCCTGCTCTTTTTCCGGCTCGTCCGGTGGCGGCAGGGGGGGGATGACGATTTTAATCAGGGGTCCATCGTCTTCCACGACTGCGCGTTTGGCGGTCGTCTTGGGCACCATCGCCACGCCGACATGGATGCCGAGGACCAGGAGAAAAGCAATGAGGGTGTCGCGACGCATTTTAATGGCCGGTCTGATAAGTTTTCGAGGTATCGATGGATACCTGATCTATATTAAGGAGGCGGACTTGATCGAGTACGGCGACGGCCTGGCCGAAGAGGGCTTTGTCGTCGGTGGTGATGAGGACGCGCACATCCTTGGGATGCGCCTGCTGGTAGCTGGTGAGCCGGTAGCGAAGTTCTTTTATCGAGATGGGCTCCAAGTTAGTCCCTACTTCGCCAAAGAAGACTGTGTCACCGTCGGAAATTTGCAGCTTGAGAATTTTGGGAGGAATCGCCCCAGGAATGGGAGGCTGTGAAAAAGGCAGTGTGACAGGCACGGACGAGAGCCGGTTCAGCGAGAGCGTAAACAGGACGAAGGTGGCGAGCAGGAAGAAGATAACGTCAATGAGAGGGATGATCTCAATGCGCGCTTTTTTCTTGCTGATGGTTTTAAAGACTGCGCCTTCCATGATTTTTGAAAAAGATTGGTCGTTAACTTAAACGTGGAGAACCGGGAAAACTTAGGGGAAAACGTCTGCTTATTCTTCTACGCGGGCCTTTTCCTTGGTCCGGGTCTCGATGAAAACTTTCCTGAAGCCGGCCTTGCGCGCCTCGTCCATCACGTAGATGACCCCGGCAAAATGGGCCGACTCGTCACCATTGATCAGGATGCGACCATCGGGCTCCTGCAGGTGGTAGTCCTGGATTCGCTGCAGGAACTCGGCCGCGCTGACCGGATCCTTGTCCCACGCGAGATCGCCCGCCGGCAGGATCGTGACGGTGTGTGAACCGCTGGGATCGCGGGCTTCACCGGTCTCACTGTCAGGTTGGCGCACCGGCTGGCCGTTGGACTTGGTCAGCGAGAGCGTGAACAGGACGAAGGTGGCGAGCAGGAAGAAGATGACGTCGATCAGCGGGATGATCTCAATGCGGGCCCGCTTGCGTTTGCCGCCGGATGTAGCGCCTTCACTCATGGGTGATTATAATACTGACGAGAAAGGGAGAAATTTGCCGAACGCAGCCGGGACCTTATTGCGGGAAGGGCGGGGCGGTTTCGGATTTCTTGATGATCAGCTCAAGCGCATTGAAAGCGTCATCGACCTCGTGCCGTGCTTCCTCGACGCGGGCGTTCAGGTAATTGTAAGGGAAAAGGCAGGTGACGGCAATGAAGAGACCGCAGCAGGTCGCGATGAGCGCCTCGGCCACACCGCCGGTGATCTGGCCGGCCGCGGCACCGATGTCGCCTCCGCCCAATGCGCCGAAGGTGCGCATCATGCCCGTGACCGTGCCGAGCAAGCCGAGCAGCGGGGCGGCGGTGATGACGGTGTCGAGCGTGGCGAGGCCCTGGTTGAAGCGCGTCATTTCCTGGTTGGCCGCGCGAATGAAGGCGTTGGAGAGCGAGAGATCCTTGTTGGACAGGGCGTAGGTCAGAATGCGGGCCACGAAGTCCCGGCTTTGACGGCCGATCTCGACGCCGCCGTCGATGTCGCGGGCCTCGACCTTTTCGAGGATTTTTTCCACGACTTCGTGTTCGCGCGCGCTGTTCTCGCGGAAGATGAAGATCAGGCGCTCGATCACAACGGTGAAGCCGACGAGCGAGATGACAAGGATGGGCCACATAACGGGGCCGCCCTTTTTAAACAATTCCATCGGCGTATCGTCGCCGAGCAGGAAGGCTAGATTGAGGCAGTGGGTGATCATATGCGTGGAGGAGTTGATTTAGAGGTTAAGTTTCGAAAAGCGGGGAAAGCGAAGGGGGAGATACTGCGGGGAACAGGGATTGAAGGGAAAGCTTACAATACCTTAAGGGTTTTTGGCGAGCTTGTTATAAGCAGCAAATGTTTTTGAAAAAGGAAGCTGATAATTATAATTTGGCTCAAGGTATTAGCCAAATTATGTTCAGCTATTCGTTGGGCGCAAGTTGCGGACACGCACCACAACGGCCGCGACGCGAGGCTTTGAAGCAAGGGGTTGAAAGGTAAGGGGAGGACAAGCGAAGTAGAAAGGTAACCTTGGAAAATTTGCGCGAGCACTGTCAAACATCTTTGTCATATACTACAAAGTTTTTGTTCCAGCCAGCCTGATCAGAGGAGAATTTCCGCAAATGAAGTGCGACGTTCGAAGAGCGAAGGATGGCCATCCTTGCCTCACAGCGGTCAGCGTGGCTGGTTTTCGCGGGACTTACTCAGGCGATGGAGACGCACAAGGTTGCCAGCGACCAGCGCCTCCTTTTTTGCGCGGGACCAGCGTTTGAGCTGGGCTTCGCGTGCTATCCCTTCGTTAAGACTGAGCGGACCTTCTTTATGAGCAAGGTGCGCGGGTCGATGAAGGGCAGTATGGCGTGCGCCTCGGCCCTGATTATGAAGCTCAAGACGTGTCGAAATGTCATCAGTAACGCCGACATATAACGAGTTGTTCGCACAACGCAGGATATAAACGTAGATAGGGCCGGAATTCATGGTGCATGCACAAATCTAGAATAGCACCATTTATGGCGGTTAGACCGCCCGGCCTCATGAACGACTGCGTGCGTCGAAAGCCCCTCGACTTCGCTCAGGGCATTCGCCGCGCTAAATATCTGATGGCCTGCCATGAGCAAGCGAAGCGCGTCGAATGGCTGCCCGACTAGGACTCGAACCTAGACAGAACGAGTCAGAGTCGTTCGTGCTACCATTACACCATCGGGCAGTGTGCAAAAAATTTTGCCAGCGTCGCAGAATGGAGCCGGCGATGGGATTCGAACCCGCAACCGCCTGTTTACAAAACAGGTGCTCTACCATTGAGCTACACCGGCGAAACTCGCTGAGCTTTTTTATCAGTCAGCATTTCAACTGATAAAAGAGTTTGGAAAAAATGAAAAGGGCTTTCAACCAGGCCCGCGCGGTGCGAGCTGGTGGCTCCCCGGGGACTCGAACCCCGAACCTACTGATTAAGAGTCAGCTGCTCTACCATTGAGCTAGGAAGCCAGAACAGAACTGTAAGGGACAAAAAGCTCAACA